>JAJFLJ010000232.1 GCA_021772755.1 Candidatus Sumerlaeota bacterium | reverse complement strand
GAGCACTGGATTGTGGTTCCAGGGGTCGCGGGTTCGAATCCCGTCATCCGCCCCAGACGCGAAACGCCGCGCACCCGTAGCTCAGCCCGGATAGAGCACTGGATTCCGGTTCCAGGTGTCGGGGGTTCGAATCCCTCCGGGTGCGCCATTCAAAACACAAGAGTTGCATGGCAGAGAGACGGCTCTCCCGCTAGACAACTCATCGTCGAAAATACCCTGAAACTGGGGCGCGAATTCCCCGGATGTCTAGCGACGGAATCGCGGAAGCACGGTCGCCGGATCGCCCACCGCTCGGATACCGTGGGAACTCCTGGCTCGGACGGCCAAGAGAACTCCGATGGCAAGATTCATCTATGGACAACAATACGTTTGACCACATCACGCGCAGCAGATAGAAATTGTACGATTGTGAGATCATGATGTTCCACAACCAACTGGAGTGAATAGCAAGAGGCATACGACTGGATCCAGACACACGTAGCGAGTGCCCTCGAAGAGGGGGGTACGTATCCGCAACGGGGACCACTTAGCGCCGCCCATTAGCGGAAGGCAACAAAGGTGAACATGGACCGACTGAACCGTGTCCGATTCTCATGCATTGTTCCATGAGGGAGGCTTACGTGGCCCGAAGGTATTCCGCCTCACATATCCGCCAAGCGCGGCAAAAGCAGAAGCAGGCGATTGACAAGTACAATCGAGAGGTTCGTCGCCACAACCAAGGTATAAAGAACTCTGTCGATAAGTACAATCGGGAAGTTCGCGCTCACAATGCGCGGGTGCGTGCCAATCTCCAGCGCATCAAGAGCGAACTGGCGCGTCTAAGCCGCCAATCACCGGCAGTGACGAAGACACGGTATTTCGCATATCGAGCATCCGTCGAAACACTCCATGATTCCTACACTCGGCTCGAACGCCGAGCTGAGTCACATCCATTCGACCCTCACTATAATCGAGTTCTAGATCTATCTGAACGCGAAACGGCCAACAGTCTCGAAGTCACGAACCGCATACTTGGCGATCAAAGCGCCGGCGACACTCCCGGCGAAGAACTTGAGAATGCCGCACTGCGGGATGGTCTGCGTCGCATATCTCCCGACCTCGATGATCGATGGAAAGGTGCGGTCTTCGCACTAGACCCTCGAAATCCAGACGCAGCACGCCATTTCTGTACAAGCGCCCGCGAAATCATCGCACAAATCCTCGAAACCAAAGCGCCTGACACCGACGTATTTTCTCTGCTTCCAACATGTGAAACGACGGATCGTGGCATTCCAACCCGCCGCGCTAGAATCAAGTACCTTCTTCATCTCCAAGGCATGACCGAAGACACACTTGAGGAGTTCGTCGAAAACGACATGGAGAATATCGTCCAACTATTCCGAGTCTTCAACGATGGCACACACGGTTCCGCTGGAACGTTCGATTCTTCCCAATTGAATTCTATCAAGAAACGTGTGGAAGACGGCATCATGTTTCTTACCGATATCACCGGATGATGCCGGACAAGTCCGTGAAACGAAGCACTTCTTCAGATGAGGCCTGAAATCATATTCTTCCGTTCGTGGCGGGTTACGGCCAACCTTACGCGTACTGAATCCAACCTTCGACCGAGAGATAGATGACCATGACTGATAACGAAAAACTGTGCTTCGTCATCTCTCCGATCGGAGAGATCGAGTCCGAGACCCGCAAGCGATCCGACCAGATACTGAAGCATGTCATCCGGCCGGCGGCCACCACGTGCGGCTACAAAGCCGTGCGAGCTGACGAGATCGACAAGCCGGGGATGATCACGTCTCAGGTGATACAGCATGTTGTAAACGACGAGCTCGTTGTCGCTGACCTTACGGAGCGCAACCCCAACGTCTTCTATGAACTGGCGATCCGCCACGCTTTGCGCAAGCCACTTGTACAGATTATTCGCAAGGGCGACGCAATTCCCTTCGACGTAGCTGGCACGCGCACGATTTACGTGGATCACAAGGATCTCGATAGTGTCGAGGCCGCGAAGAACGAGATCATCGCCCAAATCAAGACGCTAGAAAAGGACTCCTCTGACCTTGAGACTCCCATCTCCGTGTCTCTTGACCTCCATCTATTGCGGCAAAGCGAAAAACCTGAAGAACGTTCCTTGGCCGATCTGGTGGCGGCAGTAGTTGACCTGCGAGCAAGCCTGAGCAACGTGGAGTCGCGAATCGGAACAAAGGACAAGGAAGGACTCCTCGGGGAAATCCAGACTGAACTGCGCGCCCTGCCATCACGCCTTGATGAGTACTTGGACGGCCCGCGCCTGCCCGGCATGAGGCGCGGGCGGATCCATCCGATGATGCTCCGAGATATACTGCATATGAATCCCCACGTCGGCCCGGCCTTCGGCGTCCTCTTCCTCGCTAGCATCTTTCGGGACACGATGCCTTGGCTCTACGAAATGGGAGTCGAAGTGTACAGAGTGGCGAAGCGGGGCAACGAGGCAGAGTTGCGGGATGCGGTGCGGGAGTTCCGGATCGCCATTGAGTTCTCCATCCATGGTCCTATGTCTCGCGCTTTCTTTGGTAGGAGCAAGGAGTTGTTCATGCTCCTTGAGGAGATCGAACCGCTTTTAGAACAGACACTCGACATGTTCAGCCTGCAAGACAAGTCGGGTCGATCCAAGAGGCCCTCGCCGAAGCAAAACTGAACGTGCACATCACACGACCATCGCAGCTGCTAGCCCTGCCACAGCGCTTAGTACGTCCGTGTCGATTGCCGCATCGCAAGTAGCGCCTCCACGAGCTCTCGCTCCGCCCGAACTACTCCCCGAACTCGTAGTACGCGCCGCACGCCTCGGCGAAGTACATGTTCGTCCGCCGCATCATTCCGCTGTACATCCAGAACGCCACCAGCAGGCCCGGCACGATGAACGCCGCCAGCAGCGCGAAGCAGAGCAGGAAGAACGGCACCGTCACCAGCGCCAGCCCCAGCATCGACACCACGATCCGTCCCCGCGACGCCACCACGTCCCGCGAACAAAGGCACGAAAACTCCTTCAGCGTGCTGCACACCGCGAAGCCCACGAACATCAGTCCCGTCACGCTGACGGCCGAGAGCGCCCAGGCCTCCTCCATCCCTCTCAGCGTCGGCAGCGCACAAAGCCACCCGACGACCACGGCCGCGGTCGCCGGCAGCGAAGCCGCCACCAGCGCCGGCTTCAGCCGGTCCCGCAGGTAGTCGTGCGGATGCATCCCCGTCATGCAGAGCTGCTCGCGCCACTCCCGCGCCGTCAGCCGCCTCAGCGCCGGATGCACCCGAAACGGAATCAGAAACGCGACCACCAGGCACATCGCGCCAACGGTCGCGGCGACCGGAACGAGCGACGTCCAGTGGCTCTGCCAGGCGCTCCACACGACCGCCGCGATGGCGATGGCGACGTAGAGGGTGGTGACGAAATGGCGGCGGATCGCGGTCATGCCGGTTCTCCCGGGCAAGTGGTGCCGGGTAAACGGACTGCGGGGGCGCGGTGTTGGTTCGGCCCGGGCGGAAAGATCAGGCTTTTCGGTCGCGAATGGCCAGCGAGGCCTTCTCCAGCAGCTCCGCGTAGTCGAACGGCTTGACCAGGTAGTACGCCGTTCCCATGTCCAGGGCCTTGCGGATCTTGCTCTTCTCCGACACGCCCGTCAGAAAGATCACCGGCGTCTTCTCCAGACCCGGCTTCTGGCGCATCTCCGCGAGCGTCTCGAAACCGTCCATCATCGGCATCATCATGTCGAGAATCACCAGGTCCGGCTTCTCGTCCTCCGCGACCGCGATGGCGTCGATTCCGTTGTCGGCGGTGAAGACCGTGAAGTCCTCTGCGAGAGCCGTCTTCAGAATCACGAGAACGTCGTTCTCGTCGTCCACCACCAGGACCTTCAGTTTTCCGTCCGCCATGTCGGAGCCTCTCACGGTGCGATGCGTATGGATCGTTCGCTGTCTGGTCGAGCGTGGTGCGAAGCGCGTCAACCGGTATTGGCCGGAAGCGCGGGGTCCCGGGGGAAATACGCGCGGGCGGCGTCGGCCCAGCGGGCATAGCCGTCCTGCGAGATGTGCAGACCGTCCCGCGTCAGATCGTCCGGCAGCATCCCGCGTTCGTCCGCATAGAGCCCGTGCACGTCGATCAGCGGCAGGCCCTTGCGTTCCGCCAGGTCCCGCAGCATTCCGTTGAACTCCTCGATCCGCGGATTCAGGAACGCGTGGCGGCTGTAGTTCGAACCCGTCGGCGGCAGCGTGTGCATCACGAACGTGACGCCGGGAAACGCGGCGAGCGTCGTATCGACGATGTCCCCGTAGTTCCCGATCCAGTATTCCATCGAGACGTTCTCGTGCGGCAGGTCGTTGGTTCCCAGCAGAAGAAACACGACTTGCGGGCGGCAGTCCAGGATGCTCGCGTGCAGGCGGTTGGTCAGCCCGCGCGGACGGGCGTGGGCCGGCCACTGCGCGATGCCGTCGGAAACGATCCCCCGGTTCAGCGTGCGCTCGCCGGGAAACCAGCGGTCGAGATCGAAGCCTTCCGTCAGCGAGTCGCCGACGAAGACGATGTACCGCGCGTCGGGATCCAGCGTTTCGTTCTCGGCGCGAAACGCCGCGCAGCGGTCGATGTAGTGCCGCTCCCACTTGCCCGGCGCGGGATCCCACGCGCCGTTGGGATCGAAGATCGTGTCCGGCGGCGCGACGAACCCCGCCTGGCGCGCGCAGCCGATGGCGAACGCGCACGCCAGGAGAAGAAACGCGAGAGTCGAGGAACGCCTCATGTACGGTACCGGCCGGTGCGATGGAATGGAACCGCCGCCACGCTGCGGAGCCCCCCGATGAGGCGCAATCGCTTCCGCGCACGTCCCATCCGGTCGTTTCTCGCGAGAGTCGCGGCGTTCGCCATGCTTCTCGTCCTCCTTCTTCTCTCGCCCGGCGGCTGGGAACGACTCGTCGTCCTCGTCGTCCTCGTCGTCGCCTGGTTCGCCTTCGGCTCGCGAAGAAGCGCCCTGCGCATCCGGTGGCACATGCGCTCGAAAGGCTACCGGTTCCTGAGACTCCGCGACATCGCCATGGTCCGGAACCACTCCGAATCGCTCTACCGCCTGCCTCCCTACGACGAAATCGCCGTCACTCCGGTCTGGACGGTGGACTCTTGGGAAAGCCTTCTTCGCGCGGTGGAACTCTACGACCAGATCGACCCGGAGTTCGAGGAGTTCTACGAATTCGCGAAATCCGAAGCCGCCCACTGGCGCGATTACAAGTCCTCCGCCGACGCGCCCCCGGACCCCGGGGAGTAGGGCCGCAGGGGAAGCCCGGCACAATGTGTGGTACATTCCACACTTAAACTCTTGACGCGCCTCCCCGATGTGTGGCCGAATCCACACATCAGACGGAGGACCGACTCATGGACAACCTGACTCCCGGCGAACTCGAAGTCATGCAGGTGCTCTGGAACGCCGACCGGCCATTGAAGCCGGCGGACATCCAGAGCCTCTTCCCCCGACCCATTCGCAACGCGGCGCTCCGATCGGCGCTCCTCGTGCTCCTCGACAAGGGCCACGTCGCGCGGCGGCGCGAAGGCCGCGCGTTCCTCTACAGCGCCAGCACCCGCCCGACCCGCGAGCTGCGGAGAATGACCCGCAAGCTCGCCGAGCTGTTCTGCGGCGGATCCACCCGCGAGCTGATCGCCCAGATGGTCAGGACGGAAAGACTCTCGCCAACCGACATCGACCAGCTTCGACGCATCGTCGAGGAAAGCGAAAGGGAATCCTCATGACACCCGAACTCGCGATCGCACTGAGCGACCTCCCGCCCGCGGCGGACCTGGCGATGAAGATCACCATCGTGCTCGCCGTCTGTCACCTCCTTCACCTCCTTCTGGCACGCGCCAATCCGCGTTGGCGCGTCGTGATGTGGCGGGCGGGAATCGTCACCGCGCTGCTTCTGCCCGCAGCGACGCTCGTGATGCCCGCCATCGAACTGAGAGTCGCGCCCGCGGCTTCGGTTCCGCCGCGAACGGTCGAACACAACCTTGGCCCCATCACCTTCGTGAGCGGCGCGATACCCATGACACCGGCGCCCGCAGCGCAGACGGCCGTGGCGCCCGCCTCCTCCGGCTTCTCCGCGCAAGCCATCCCTGCGCCTCTCGCGATCGGCACGATCTGGGCGCTGCCGTTCCTCCTCCTCGCAGCCAGACTGCTTCGGGGATACGCCGACATTCGCCGGATGTGCGCATCGTCCACCCCTGCCGGGGCGGAATGGCACGAGGCCGCGACCGACGTCGCCCGCGTTCTGGAATTGCGCTCCACCCCCGCCGTTCGCGTCTCCGACCGCATCGCCACGCCGATTCTCTGCAGAATCCGCCGACCCGTCGTTCTGCTGCCCCCCGGCATCTCGTCTGGTCAGCCCGCATCCAAACGCATCGCCGTTCTCGCGCACGAAATGGCGCACCAGAAGTCCGGCGACCTGCCCTGGTTCTTCCTCTTCGGCATGCTCCGCGCCGCGTTCTGGTTCCATCCGCTCCTCTGGTTCGCGCCCCGCATGCACGAACGCGTCTGCGAGGAGGTCGCCGACACCATCGCCGCGGAAGCGACGGGCACGCGGGAAACGTACGCGCGCGCGCTGGCCCAGGTGGCGCTCGACGCCATCGGTTCGCCTCGCATCGAAGGCGCCATTCCCATGGCAGCCCGCGCGGAGGTCTGCAAACGCATCGCGCGCCTGGGGGCCACCTTCGGGTCGAAGGCTCTTCGCCGCCGCGCCGTCGTCGCCTTCGTGTTCACACTCGTTGGAAGCGGCGCGGTCTTCGGCTGCGTGCGCATCGCGCGGGCGCAGACGGAAGTCGCTTCGGAGGAGAAAGCGCCCGAGAGCATCGAGCGCACGGATGTCGAAGGCGAGCGGAAGACCGTGCTGGTCCCCGTCTCCGAGATGCGGCCGTGGCTCGAATGGATGGGCTTTCTGGTAGACCGCAAATCCCCTCACCGGTCGATCATCGTAGCGATACAAAGTCTCGACATCGAAGACGACGGCATCGATTACGCCTACTCTTCCGCAGAAGACGCTGTCGCGATCTCCGGCGACGGACACGATGTGGACCGGGTGGCCGGGCTGCTGGCGGGCTCGGCCATGATTCCCGATCCGTTCGCAGCCGCATCGCCCGGCTCTTCCGACCCGTTCATGGGAGGCATGGGCATGCAGTCCGACCCCTTCGCCGCCGGATCGCCTGGCGCTTCCGACCCGTTCATAGGAGGCGCGGCCATGCAGTCCAACCCCTTCGCCGCTGGATCGCCTGGCGCTTCCGACGCGTTCATAGGAGGCGCGGCCATGCGGTCCGATCCGTTCGCATCGCCGTCTTCCGTCGCGGCGGATGGATTCATGGGCAACTCTTCGCCGAATCCGTTCGCTTCGTTCCCACAAGTCCCGGGACTTTCCTTCCGGACGAACGCGCCGGTCTCTCCGGTCGCGGAAGGGGGCTTCTGGAACCAGCCGGTCACGCTTTCGCTCCAGAACGTTACCGTGCGGGAAGTCACGAGGGAGATTACGCGCCTCTTCGACGTTCGGTTCGCCGTCGCGGCGCCGAAGACCGAGAGCCATTTCTTCGACAGGACGATGACGATCGAGGCCGCCGACATGCAGCTTCTCGACGTCGTCGATCTGATCGCCAAGGCCGGCGGCGCGGAGCGAACGAGCTACTCGAGCTTTGAGGGCAAGCCTCTCGTGGTGTTCATGGGGATCGCGTCGCTATCCCCCCCCAGGACACTCGACGAGATTCTCGCCTCGCCCGTCGCCCTTCTCGACTTCGAGGACGAACCTCTCGACAGGGTTCTCAAGTCGATCGCCGTCCAGAACGGACTGAACATTATCATCTCGCGCGACATGATCGGCGACGCCAGACGCCAGATGAAGGACTGTAGCGTGACCATGCGCCTCTCCGGAGTTTCCGTGTCCCAGGCGCTCACGTCGGTTCTCGACACCTACGGCTTCGCATGGACCGGCCAGGAGACCGGCATTATCCGCATCGTTACGAAGGCAGAGGCGGAGGAACGCGACAGGCTCCAGGGCACGGCCTACGACGTCCAGACGGATTCGGAAATCGGGATCGGCGACATCCTCGTCCGCGTCGCCAGGGTGAACGGGAACGACATCCAGGATGCGAACGACGACGACGTCGAACTGCTGGTCCGGTATCCGGAAGGCTCCGACGATGTCACCATCGGGGAATTCCGCCAGGAATTCGTCGCCAACGGACACGTGCTTATCGTCGCCGAGGACATACGCCCCTCCGCCGACACCGCCGGAGAGGGACGCGCGAGACTGCGCATCTTCGAATCGGAAACTTCGGGGAAACGCGCCGAACCGTCCCGGGAATAGGGGGCGTGTGCGGGAAACCGCCGCGTCCCGCCCCTAGACCCCGTCGCGCACGTCGATCAGCCCGCCCTCGACGAGCGAGCGCAGCGACTCCGCCCGCGTGCGGACCGCCACCAGTTCCCCCGGCTTTTCCGCGTCGGCGACGTACACCTCCGGCACCCACACCGATCCCTTGCGGCCTGTGTTGCCGCACGACTGGCACCCCTTCGCCTCGAAGAACAGCGTCGAATCGATTTCCTCCGCCCATTCGGGAAGCCGCGAGAGGCTGCGCTCGATCATCTCCTGACAGTCCGGACAGAGCCGCGCCACCCGTTCCACGTGCGCGTGCGCGATCAGGCCGTTGACCATGTGCATGCCGTCGATCTCCGCAGCCTTCAGCGCGGCCCGCGCCGTCGCCGAGTCCGGCGACGTCATCGCCGCCAGCACCGCCGTCCCCTTCGTCGCCGCCGCGAACAGCTCCCGCAGCATCTTCGAATCCGTCACCGACGACACGCCCACCAGGTCCGGCTCTTCCGCCATGATTCCCGCCAGCGCCGCCGACATCGCCCCGTCGTCGCGACAGACGATCTGATTCACCCCGGGAATGTCGCGCTCCACCAGGTGGTGCAGCGACATGACGGTGCGTCCCTCGCCGGCCTGCCCGAAGAGAATCGAACAGAAGATCTGCGCGCAGTTCCGCGACGAACCCGACGTCAGCAGGAACAGCCCCCCGCCGATGCCCCGGATGCGGCCGCCGATGCGGTCGGTCTCGGCGCGGCCGGCGTTCAAGAGCCGCAGCGGCTGCTGCAGGATGGGGACGTTGCCGGGAAACCGCAGCATCGCGCGCGTTCCCCCCGACGTCGGCGTCACGATGGCCACGACGCGGACCGCGCCCGTCTTGCGCGGAAAGTCGAAGTGCCGTTCGGCGGGTCCTTCGGCGCCCGCTTCGATGCCGGCCATGTCGCGGATCAGCGAAACGATCGGCTCGTGGTGCTGGCCCGCGTACGCGCGAAACGGCGACCACACGCCCTCGCGGCGAATGCGCGAGCGCGGCCCCTTCGCCCCCGGCACCGGAAGCTCCAGTTCCTCCGCCCGGGCCGCCACCGCCGCGTCGAACAGGTCCCGCAGCGCGGCGTCCGCCGCCGCCATGCCGCTCTCCTCCGCCACCTGCGGAATCTCCGGCCTCTCCGCGCCCGACTCCGCCGCGACGGAGGACTCGTGATGCGTCCGCGCGTCGGATATCTCGCGCTGGAGACGCTCCTTCAATGCCTGTGTCGAAACCGCCGTGTCCGCGTCGTTCACGGTTTCGTGGGAATGGAACGTGTCGCCCCCGGGAGCCGCTTCCGCCTGCGTCTGCGCGCGGGTCTCCTCCTGGTGGAACGTGCGATCGCCGGAGTACAGCCGCTTCAGCGCGCCATCGACGCCCGACCGCGTGGCGAGCACCATCCGCACCGGACGGCCCATCACCGCCTTGAACTCGTCGATCCGCAGAATGTCGGTCATGTCGTCGACCGCGACGATCAGAACGCCATCGACCTCTCCGGCGGGAATCGCGCGATAGCGGTGCGCGAGAGCCGGGTTCAGATTGCGAAGCAGACTGTCCTCCGGCTCCAGGCCTTCGAGGTCCAGGAACTCGCTGCCCTGAACGCGCGCGTGGGCTCGCGTGACGGTGATCTCGTCGACGAGTTTCTCCTCGATGAGAACCCGGTGCACCGGCATGTTGCGGCGTTCGGCCTCGTTGGAGGCCGCCATCGCCTGATCCTCGTTCAGAAGCTCGTGCTTGAGCAGTCTGCGGATCAGCTTCTTTTCGGAACTCGTCAGCGCCAAGGAATCGTCGCCAGTCGCGCGTCGCGGTATCGTTGTGGCCGCGACGCTCGCCGAGGCCGCGAATCGGTATCAAGCGCAAACGCCGGAGGCCGGAGCGCGCACCGGGATCGAACGCTTGACGGTCCGCGCGGCGACTGGCAAGGTCCGCGATCCGAACGACGATTCACGCCCTTCCGCCGGAAAGACCCGCTTCGACCGCCCCCATGCGCCAACACGCCCGACTCCTGCCGCTCCTCGCGTTCCTTCTCGCCGCCATCGCCGGCGCGTCCCGCGCCCAGGACGCCGCCGAGCCGTTTCGCGTCGCGCTGACGGGCAAGTATCCTCCCATGAGTTTCTACGACGGCGAAGGCGAACTGACGGGCTACGACGTCGATGTCTCCCGCGAGATCGCCCGCCGGCTGGACCGCCCCGTGGAGTTCGTCGCCACCGAGTGGGCCAGCATTCTCGCCGGTCTCCAGGCCGGACGCTACGACGCCATCATCGGCTCGATGGCCATCACGCCGGAGCGCAGCGAAGCCGTGCTCTTCTCCGCGCCATACTACGTCTCCGGCGCGCAGCTCTTCGTTCGCGAGAACGACGCGGCGGTCTACTCCTCCCTCGCCGATCTCGAAGGCCGCGCCATCGGCGCCGTCACCGGCACCACGTACCAGCGCACCGTCGAAACCGAGTATCCCGGCATCGAGGTCCGCACCTACCAGGGCGAACCCGACATCTTCCAGGACATGACCTCGGGCCGCATCGACGGATTCGTCACCGACAAGTTCGTCGGCCTCTACAACGCGAAGCGCGCCGGCGAGTCCTTCGTTCCCGCAGGCCCGCTTCTCTACGACGAGCGCATCGCCATCCCCGTCACGAAGTCCAGCGGCGAACTCCTGAAGGGCATCGACGCCGCCCTCGCCGACATGGAGACCGACGGAACCCTCGACGAACTGAAGCGCAAATGGTTCGGCGCCGCCGCGACGTCCGCCGCCGGCTCCGCACCCGTCCGCCTCACTAACGGTCTGGTGGCCAGGGTCATGCTGCGCGGCTTCGGGCGCACGCTTCTCGCCGCCGGCATCGCCATCGTCGCCGGATTCCTTCTCGCCATTCCATTCGGCGTCGCCCTGAAGAGCGCCCCCGCCCCGCTTCGCGCAGCCCTGCAATTCGTCAACGACTTCGTTCGCGGCACGCCCCTGCTCGTGCAGCTGCTCTTCGTCTACGCCGGCGCGCCGCAGCTCGGCATTCTGCTGGGGCTTTCGCCCGACGCCCTTCGCCTCACCCCGATGAACGCCGGCGTTCTCACCCTCACCGTCAACGCCGCCGCCTTCATGGCGGAGGTCGTGCGCTCCGGCCTTCTCGCGGTCCATCCCGGCCAGACCACCGGCGCCCTCGCGCTGGGGCTGTCGCGAATCCAGGCGTTCCGCCACGTCGTCTGGCCCCAGGCGTTCCGCGTCATGATCCCGCCCCTGATGAACAGCGTCGTCGCGCTGCTGAAGGACACCGCGCTGCTCTCCGTCATCAGCGTCGCGGAAGTCATCACCGAGGCGCAGAAGCTCGTCAGCATCACGTTCCAGCCGATGAAGTTCTACTTCATCGCCGCCGTTCTGTACTTCGTGGTGGCGTGGCCGCTCATGAAGGCCTCGCAGCGCCTCGAACGCCGCATCCGCAAACGGGGGTACGAGGAGAGTGCTTGAGATCGAGGGCCTCACGAAGATCTACCCGGGCGGCGCCGTCGGCATCGAGGACGTCTCCATCGCCATTCCTCCGGACCACCCCTTCGCCATCCTCGGCACCAGCGGCGCCGGCAAGACGACGCTGCTGCAATGTCTCGGGCGGTTCCTCGAACCCACGTCCGGAACGATCCGCCTCGATGGAAAGGACATCCGCGACATCCCCCGCGAGGAATTCCGCCGCGGACTCGGCATCGTCTTCCAGGCGCTCAACCTCTTCCCCCATCTCTCCACCGTCGCGAACATGACGCTCTCCCCCACCATCGTCTACGGCGAGTCGCCGGGTACCGCGAGGAAGCGCGCGCACGAAATGCTCGAGCGACTCGGCATCGCCGAACTGGCGGAGAGCTACCCCTCGCAGATCAGCGGCGGCCAGGCGCAGCGCGTCGCCATCGGCCGCGCCCTGCTGCTCGAGCCCGAGTACCTCCTCCTCGACGAGCCGACGTCGGCCCTCGACAAGGACACCACGCGATCGCTCGCGGAACTCCTCGGCGGGCTGAAGACGAAGACCACCTTCGTCTTCGTCACCCACGACCTGCCCTTCGCGCGCATGCTGGCGGAGAGCGCCGTGCTGATGAAGGGCGGGCGCGTCGTCGCGCGGGGAAGCGTGGAGGATGTGGAGAAGAGCTGGGGGGGGGTGACCCGCCTCAGAAGTTCGAACGGATGCTGAAGCTGAAGATCTGCGTCTCGTCGTGCTTCTCCGAGGCGATCGGAAAGCCCGCGTCCACGTCGACCACGAAGGCCCCCACGTCGAAGGACGCGCCGACGCCCGTGCTCGCGCGGATATGGCCGAACTCCATCGCCTCGTCGTTCAGCATGCCGCCATCGACGAACACGCGCCCCGCCAGGAAGTTCGTGAACCGGTGCCGCAGCTCGTGGCTCTGCGTCCAGAGCGTCGAACCGCCCGTGAACAGGTCTGAATCGTGTTCGTCCACGTCGCCCGCCCCGTGCACGGCGAACCCGCGCAGCGACGTCCGCCCGCCCAGGAAGAACCGCTCGGTGAATCCCACGTGGTCCGAGTCGTACGGCTGCACCGCGAACGTGTTCCGGAAGCGGTAGACCCAGTCCTCCGGATCGTCCAGCGCCGTGTACCAGTCGAAGTCCGTCAGGAACTTCGTCATGAACTGGCGCGCTCCGCCGATCTCCACGCCGCCGCTGGCCACGTAGCCCCGCGTCGTCCACTTGCGGTCGTTGCGAAGGTCCCGCACCACCATCGTCCGCACCGCGCCGACGATGTAGCTGCCCAGGTCCTCCTTCAGATCGTCCTCGTCGCCGTCCAGGTCCACGTATTCCGTGCGCGGGCGGATCAGCAGCGTGTTGAACTCGCTCAGCGGAATGCCGTACTCGACGGAACCGCCGGTGACGCGCTGCTCGATCTCGGGGTAGCGGATGCGGTCATGGTAGAGCGAAAGCTCCAGCGAATTGTCCGAGTCGCGGAAATGCCGGTCCAGGTATCCGATGTTGAACGACACCACCCGCGAGCCGACCGTCGCGCCGGCCTTCAGCACGCGCGCCTCTCCGAACAGGTCCGGATTCACGTAGTTCACGCCCACCGCGAAACCAGACACCTCGCCGATGCCGGCGGTCACCGCGATGTAGCCCGCGTTCGGGTCCTGCTCGACGTCGACCACCACGTCCGTCACCTGCGGATCGGCCGTCGGCTGGCGTTCGATTTCGACCTTCTTGAAGATGCCCAGATTCCGCAGGCGCCGGATCGTCCGCTCCTCTTCGCGCGTGTCGTAGCGCTCCCCCGGCTCCAGCGTCACCTCGTCCAGGATCGCCTCGCTCTTCACCCCCGGCGACGTCCAGTCCACGAACCGCTCCAGCGCGTTCAGGTCCACCTCGTAGTCGTACGTGTTCTTCTTCACGACGATCCGGCCCACGTAGACGATGTCGTTCTCCACGATCTCCAGCCGGACCGATGCCCGCCCCGTCGCCGGGTCCTTGACGAAGTCGCTCTCGATCCGCGCGTCCGCATAGCCCTGCTCGCCGTAGAGGTGATACGCCTCGCGCATCGCCGCGCCGAACCGACGCCCGTCGAAGTGCCGGCCCAGCATGCCCTTGAAGCACTCCGCGATCTCCGCGTCCGTGATCAGGAAGTTGCCCGCCGTCTCCACCGCCTCGATCCGGTAGCGCGGCCCCTCCGTCACGACGATCTCGGGGATCACCTCCGCCTTGTCCGAATCGTACTCGAACTCGCCGCGGCGCGCCGTCGCGTCCAGATACCCCGCGTCGCGGTACATCGCCTCGACGGTCCGCAGGTCGTCGTCGAACGCCTCGTCGTCGTAGTAGTTGCGGAAGAACAGCCAGCTGCCGGAGTTCAGCACCGACGTTCCGATCCGGAAGTCCGAGAAGTGCTTGTTCCCGCTGACCTTCAGGTCGCGAATCTTGATCTTCTCCCCCTCGTCGATCAGGATCGAGACGTCGACCTTCCCATCTTCCGCCGCCGCCTCGACCGAAACCCGCACGATGGTGCTCTTGTACCCGCCGTTCGCGTAGAACGAACGCAGGTTCGCCGTCGTCCGCGACTTCGCCGACAGGGGAAGGATGTCCCCCTCCTTGAAGTCCAGCTCGCGCCGGAGCCGCTCGCCCGTGAACTTCACGTTCCCCAGGATCGTAATCCGCCCGATCGTCGGATTCTCGTCGACGCGCACCTTCAGCACCACGCCGTCGCCGGAATCCTCCGTCGTCATCGAAATCGTCAGAGGATTGTAGAAACCCAGGTCCGCGATCGCCTGCATGTCGCGCCGCTGCGCGTCCCGCCGGAACGTCTGCCCCGTCTTCAGCTCCATCACCGACACGATGCGCGACTCGTCCGTGTTCCGGGTCCCCTCGATGACGACATCGACGATCTTCGTGCCGTCCGGCGGAAACGGCTGCAGCGCCGCCGCCCGCCCCGCCAGCACGAGCGCCAGCGCCACAGGCACGAGGCGGAACAGAAGGGCGCGGAGGGTGGACGAATTCAACTCGATGCTCGAACCGGTGGAGGGAATGCCTGAAACCCGGAGGGTCGAGTCCTCATGCGACTGGCGCAACGGGGAAGTGCCGCGCGAAAAGACGCTGGCGTCCGCCGAAAGTCTTTCCCCAATATCCGGCGATCCCCCGGATGGAGCCCTTCCCCACCATGACATCCCGCAACCGCGTCGCACTCGTTCTCGGCACGTTCCTGCTGGCCGGTTCCGCCGCCCTGGCCCTGAAGGCCCTCTCCCCTGCGGAAGCCGCATTCGCCGATCTCCATCCCGGACGCACCGCGCAACCCGCGGAAGACGGGTTCCTCCATCACGGCGGCCACATTCACCCCGGAACCCGGAGAAGCCTTGGAACCGCCACCGTCGGCGGCACGGAGATCGTCGTCCACCGCATCGGCGCCATTGGCGATCTCGCGACCTTCGAGGTCGAAACCGACGGCCCCGCCCGACTCACCGCCTGGATCGCCGCCGGTTCGGACGTCCTCGCGCCGCCCACCCAGGTCTCCGTCGGAACCCACGTCCATCTCGCCGCAGACCCCGCCCGGAACCTGACGCTCTGGATCGAAGTCGAAACGGCATCCGGCCGCCATGCTGTGGAGTTCTTCGTCGAATAGGCGCGTCGGCGCTCCCCGACTATCCCTTCACCCGCCACCACATCCACGTCGAGGGGTCCCCTTCGTCGGCCTGCGGCATCGCCTCCCGCAGCGCCGACCCGTGGTGCTCCCTCAGCCAGGCGCCGGCGTGCAGGATTTCGACGCGGTCGTTGTTCGTCAGAAACGCCTGCAGCAGCGTCTGCTCCCCGAAGCCCCGCCGCAGTTCCTCCTCGCCGTAGTGGCGCGGCAGCGCGATCCCGTTGATCCCCACCACCACGCCGGGATTCAGGCGCGGCAGCACGCGCCGGTGGAGATACTCCACCTCGCCTCCCGGCAGCAGAACGTGCGTCGTGTCCACGACCAGCATCTCGTTCCCGCGCAGCATGTCGAAATCGTCCAGCGGCAGTTCCTGCACCGGCTGCGCGAGGTGCGCATCGACGTGTTCGCCGATGTGCGCGCGCGGCTCGGGATCGACGGCGATCAGTTCCGCCGGCATCGCCCGCGCCTTCATCGCCCGCCGAATCTGAACCGTCGTCCGCCCGCAGCCCACCTCCATGATGCGCGTCGGTTCCATCTCGCTGACCATCGCATAGAGCACCGCCGCGCTCTGCCCCCGCAGCCACGGATCGTCGCCGTGTTCCGCAGCGATGCGGTCGGTCTCCCCGCGCCAGCGCGGCATGGCCTCCGCCAGAAAGCGCAACTGCTCCGCCTCGTTCCAGTCGATGCCCTCGCACGGAAGCAGTTCCCCGGCGCCGGGAAACCCGATGTCGGCGACGACCGATCTCCACTGATCGATTTCGTCGCCCGACAGCGGAAACCCTTGCGGGGCCTGGGCCGGAGCCATCGCTTCCCCCTGGGCGGGAGTCGGATCGGAAGAGGTTCCGAGCAGTTTCTTGAAGAGGGACACAAGCGGTACTCCGGGCGGGGTGAGAGGACTCCTGAAGGCTGAACGGCCCGCCGGGCAAGCATGGTGTCGGCACTCACCGCCCGCCACGCACCACCCATTCCCCCCAACCACTCGCCTTGCCCGTCTCCCCCGCTTGCGGCGAATCCTCTTCCACCCGGGGGCTCTTTCGTGAACCGACGTCTGCGCTGGCCACTGATCTGGTTCGGCATCGCACTGGTGCCCCGCCTCGCCTATCTCGTCGAGCAGGGCACCACCTCCGTCCTCTTCTTCCAGCCCATGCTGGACGAGTACGAACTCGCCCGGTCCGCGCGCATGCTTCTCGCCGGAGAGGGCTTCGGCCCCGAGCCGCTCTTCAAGGCGCCCCTCTATCCCATACTGCTCGCCGGCGTGATCGCCCTGACCGGCGACGCGTGGTTCTGGGCGATTCGCCTGCTCCAGCACCTCCTCGGCGCCGCCCTCGTCGCCATCGCCTTCGACAGCGCCCGCGCCATCGCCGCCCCTGGCCGGCGCGGAGCCGTCGCCGCCCACCTCGCCGCGTTCGCCCTCGCGTTCTACGCGCCGCTCATCCGCCTGGAGAACCGCATCGTCGTCGACTTCCTCGCCCTCTTTCTCCAGTCCGCCGCGGTCTGGAGCCTCCTGCGGTGGCGGCTCGCCCCCGCGCAGAAAACGAAGTCCGCGTGGATCGCCGCCGCAGGCGCGCTCGCGGCGCTGGCGTTTCTGAACCGCCCCACGATTCTCGTCGCCATCCCCTTCGTCGCCCTCTGGATCGCCTTCGTCGGCGGAGTCGTCCGGCCCCGCCGTCGTCGCAGAGCCCTCGCCGCCTGCGCCCTCTTTCTCGCCTTCCCGATTCTCTCCGCCGTTGCGCTTCTCGCCCGCAACGCGTCGGCCGGCGAGGCCATGATCCTTCCCTGGCAGGGCGGCTTCAATCTCTACGAAGCCAACCGCCACGGCGCGACGGGGCGGTTCCTCACGCAGTCCGCCTTCGCCGATTCCGAAACCGGCAACCCCACCCGCCAGCTCGCCGAAGCCGGGTTCCGCGACGCCATCCGTCGCGGCCAGGTTCCGGAGCCGCCCGAAGGCGAGTACTTCGGCGCGCTCGACGCATGGTGGAAGTCCCGCGCGCTCTCCGAAATCCGCGCCGACCCCGCCGCGTGGGCGACGCTCATGGGCGGCAAGACGCTCGACCTCGTCAGCGACCGCGAAATCTACAACTTCGAAGCCTTCGAGATTCACCGTGATCTCTCGCCGCTGCTCCGGCATCTCCCGCTTTCCTTCGGCTGGCTCTGGCCTCTGGCTCTCGCGTCGGTCGCACTGCTTCCGCTCGTTTCGCGCGGCCGGCGACCGCTCGTCGCGCTGCTTTGGATCTACGGAATCGCCCTCGGCGGTGGCATTGCTCTCTACTACACCAGCGGCAGACTCCGCATGCCGCTCCTCTTTCCGGCGGCGCTGCTGGCTACGACATCCGTTTCGCTGGCGGTCGAAGCGGTGCGCGCGCGACAGACTTCGCGATGCCGCGCGGCGTTCGCGTTCGCGACCCTCCTCTTCGCCGCCGGCCTCGTCATGTCGTGGGGCGACTGGCGCGGCGTACGGTCGGAGTCCTTCGCCCACGCGGAGTTCGCACGCCTCAGCAACGCCGCATGGCGCGCCGGGCGCCACGATCTCGCGCTCGACTACGCCGACCGCGCCGACGCCGCCCGCCCCGGCTATCCCCCCGTCTTCCATCTGCGCAGCCAGGCGCTCTATTCACTCGAGCGCTTCGACGAAGCCGCCGACGCGTTCGAGTCCGCCACGAACGTCATCCCCGAAGACGCCACGC
>JAJFLJ010000231.1 GCA_021772755.1 Candidatus Sumerlaeota bacterium | reverse complement strand
CAGCAGGTTCACGAGGAAGGTGTCGGACGCGCCGACGACGAGATGGTCCTCGGTCTGGCCGACGATGAAGTTCACGCCGCGGTCGAACTCGACGACGGGCGCGAGCTCGGTCGTGGTTCCCTTGACGATGTCGGGAAAGTCGAAGCGGTAGAGATAGGACGTCAACTGCGCGGGCTCGAAGGTCAGCGGCGGATTGTCGGGATCGGAGAAGTCGACGGGGAGCTTGGCTTCGGACGCGCCGCTGACGAAGATGGCGTTGTCGGTTTCGTGCATCCAGCCGAGAATGGGGAACCATGCCTCGTGACCGTCGGGGAGAACGAGGGTCTCCTGGGTGCCGTCGGGCGTGATGACGGTGGAGCCGCCGATGTGGGCGTAGATGCCTTCGCCCTTGTCGTTGGCCTGGATGAAGGGGGGGAAGACCACGAAGTCGTCGTCGGGGTCGATCATGTATTCCGGCACGCCACCGTTGGTCAGTTCCATGACGTCTGCGTCGCCGGAACTGATGTCGAGCTTGTAGACGTTGAAGGGGTCCTCGAACCGGGTCCGGGGTACGGGAATCGGGATCGGGGGGAACGGCGGGGGCGGCACGATGCTGCCGGGGGCGGTCTGCAGTCCCGCGAAGCCGGAGAAAATCCAAAGTTCGTTCAGCCCGCCCTGGTCGATGGGATTCACGGGGGGCTGTACCACCGTGTTGGTGTGGGCGAGGGTGACGTCGATGGGGAAGGCGCAGGAGGCGATGGCGAAGGTCTGTTCGTCCTGGTCGGGAAGCGGGATGGAGATCGTCTTCAGGATTTCGCCGGGCGTCCCGAGGATATCGACGATGTTCACGACGGGGTCTTCGTCGTTCACGGCGCAGAAGAAGGCGAAATCATTGGCCGGGGATATCCAGAGGGGGGTTGGCGTCTCCTGGGTATCGACGACGTTGATCTGGGTCAGCTCGCCGGTATCGCTGTCGCGCATGAAGGTATAGAGATTCTCGAAGGTCGCGTCGATGAAGAAGGCGTAGTCGAGATCGCCGTCGATGGTGAGGCAGATGGGTTCGACGGCGTCGTCGGTGGCACCGGCGGGGATCGTGATTTCCTGGATCCAGGAGTCGGGATCGGGAAGTGTGCCGCCGCGCAGGCTGTCGATCACGGCCTGCGTCTCGTAGATGCGAATGTGGCCGTCGTCATGCGGGTCGGGCCCCTGGACGATGGTCGAGTTTCCGCCGTTGATCAGGTAGACGAACTTGCCGTCGGGACTGAACGAGGGGATGAAGGGGTCCTTGCCGGGATTGTCGGCGGTGTATTGCCAGGCGGTCCCGTTCAGTGCGCCGGGGATGGCTGATTCGATGGTGCCGTCGGCCGCGTTGATGATGACGACCCGGTCGCCGGCGTCGGCGTTGATAGTCGATCCGGGAACCCACACGAACGGCTGGGCACTGCCGGTGGCGGCGAGGCCGCAGACCACGGTGGCCAGAGCAATCCTGCGCATAACCGTCTCCTTGCACAAAGGTATGGCCGGGCGGACGAAAGCACGACCTGGATTGTATTCCCCGGGAGACTTTTCCCGCTCACCAGGGAACGCAAGGAAGAATCGGGTCTGCCGGAGAGACTGTTCGGGCGGTTACGGCAGATCGATGGGCACGAAAACCAGGGGGGTGGGCAGGCAGGAAGCCCCGGGAGGCGAATAGGTCAGCGTCACTCTGCCGGTCTCGCCCGCAGCAGGGGGGGCGAAGGTCTGGATCACGACGCATTCCGGGGCGGACTTCGTGTTGAGCTGGTCCTCGGGCAGAAGCACGACGCCGCCGGGATGGACGCCATCGCCTACGACGACGCAGGCCGCCATGCCACCGCACCATGCCTCGGGGTTGTAGCGGTAATTCCAGGTCACAAGCGCGAGCCCGCGCCCGTCGGAGGACTCGTAGGGGATTTCGATGTCGTACATGACGCCGTAGTTGCCCTTCAGGACCGCTTCCGTTCCCGGCAGCGTGCTCTCGGTTCCCACGACCCAGGGGTCGGTCTCGCCGTCCGCGACGACGAGTTGTACGGGCCCGTCGGCGCTGTCCATGACATAGCCCTGTGGCGTGCGAACGGCGATGTTGCTGGTGAGGAACTTGCCGCGCCCGGCGCCACTGTGGCTCTTCGTGGGCAGGGGCTCCGCGATGCGGTCGTTGGCGACGACGGAAGGGGTGTTCGGGTCCGTCTGCACGACACTGATGGTCGCGGGCTGGTCGATGGTGAACTCGTAGAAGCCATGGACGAGATCGTTGTAGGTGGCGACGGACTGCTCGGAACGAGCATCGAGGGGCGCGGATGCGCCGGGGGGGACAACGAGGGGTTCGGGCAGGTATGCGCGCGTCCAGAAGTCCTTCAGGCCGTTCTTGCCCGCACTGAAGTAGTTCTTCGTCGGCCCCTGGAAGGAGTAGTTGCGAAACCGGACGGTCATCGCCTCGCCGCCGTCGTTGGCGATCACCGCGGAAATCCGCGTGGGGGCTTCGGGGTCCTGCAAACCGTTTACGTTGTAGACGTAGAGGCGAACGTCGCCCGGCGCGACCTGTTCGCGCAACGCGACGGCTTCGGGTACGCGGATGTACTCCGGATCGTCGGAGATCAGGTACTGAGGCGAGGGCATCGCACTCGTCTCGAAAGGCATGCGGGGGGCCGTCGCCAGATCGAATCCGGGGATGAGTACGCTTTCGCCGGGATGGCCGGCGGCGAGTGTCGCGGCGACTTCTGCGGGTACTGGCAACGGCTCCCACGCCACCTCATAGGTTGGTGCCCGCGAGCAGGACCCCGCGAGGATTCCTGCGGTCATTAGAACCGGGATGGTGGCGAAGGGCTTCATGGAAGATAACCTCAGTGAAACGAGTTGTCCGCAAGAGAGCTTCGGAAGCCATGCAACTTGTTTCTCGCCGAAAGAGCAAGCCTTTCTTTCACAGGATGCAACAAGCCCGCGACACTGCTCGTTCTCGAATGGATGGCCCAAACGGGGTCCGGCAACAATCAGTCTGTACCACCATCCGGCGAAAGGAGCAAAGCGATGAACTGTGGAACAGTGAGGCTTACCGACAGACTTTCAGGAGTCGCGCTGACCCTGGCGATTCTCGTCACGCCCGGCGTGCGTTCCTTCGCGGAGGCGGCAGCTGCGGGCGCCCACCTGCAATCGAGGATCGACGCGGCCGAAGCGGGAGCGACGATCACGCTGGATGCCGGAATCCACGACGAGCCCATCGTCATCGGCAAGAGCATCACGCTCCGGGGCGAATCGGCGGACAGAACGATGGTTCGCATGCTGCACGACGGGCCGGCGATCCGGATCGGGGGCGCGGAGGACGTGCGCCTGGAAAACCTTTCGGTCCATTGGGGGCTGAAATCGACGGACGCGATTCCGGAGGAGAGCGCGGCGATCTACGTTCGCGACAGCACGGTGGTCCTGGAAGGCGTCCACCTGGAACCGTACGACCGCCCGGAATCGACGCCTTCGGGGATGATCGCCGTCGGCCGGTCCGACGTGACGTTCAGGAACGGAACGGCAAAGGGCTTCGCCTTCACCCTGCTGTACACCAACGGCGCGAACGGACGCGTCGAGTCCTCGGTTCTGACGGATGCCGGAAACAGTGTCGTGACGCTTCACGAGTTCAGCAACGTCGCCATTCGCGGAAACGTTCTCGGGTTCTGCGGCTATCACGCCGTTCGCAATACCGGTGGCACGATGGACATGCGGGACAACCTGGTGGCGAACAACGTGCGCGCCGGGGCGTATCTGGGCAACAAGTCCGCACACGGCACGATCGCGAACAACGTCTTTACCGGGAGCAAAGGCGAAATCTGGGGGTATTCGGGTTCCGACGTGGCGATCGCGAACAATCTGTTCCTGGGCTCGGGCAATGCGGCGGTCGGCATGCAGGACAGCTGCAATCTGGACATCCGGGGGAACAGCTTCGTCGACAACCCCACTGCGGTAACGGTCTACCCAAAGGGAGGAAGCGGAGCGCCGACGCTCGCAGGGAACCACTACTGGGGGAACGAGACGCTGTTCGCCGGAATCGGGGTGGATGCGAACGCCATCGAAGGCAATCCGGAGTTCACCGATCCTGACGCCTTCGATTTCACCGTCGGCGAGTCTTCCGCGCTCCGGACCGCTGGCGGCTCCGTCGGGCTGACGGACCCCGCAGCCATCCGAAGCCTGCTGCCGCTCTGGAAAAAGACGGGACGCGACCCGCTCCGACTCACGATTCCGAACTGAATCAGGCGCCGGGGGCGGAATACGCACTCCCGACACCATGTTCTTCCATGAGCGCTCTGCGGAGGAGAATTCCTCTGGCGGCGCATTCGCAAGCGCGCTCCCTTTCCCTCTTGGATTCCCGGGTTCATCCACGATGCGCCTCCGGGGCAGTACTCCGCCAGCAGGTGAACGCCGGATGGGCACGACGAGCGCCCCCGATTCCGAAGACGCGCCGCGACCACCCGCCGACTGGCCGGACGGCCGCCTGCTGTGCGTCTTCGCCGCCACCGTTCTCGGACTCTGCCTGTTCTCCTTCCTCGGCTCTCCGATGTATTGGCATTCCGACGATCCGATAGTACTTTGGCAGGTCCGGAGAATCTCGTTCGGATCATGGTTTCTCTCGCCGGACGCACTTCGTTCCCTGGGGACGGGCAACGCGCTTGTCCCGATGTTCCCATGCTCCCTGAAACTCGATACGATGTTCGGCGGAGCGACGCCGTCCGTCTCGTACGCCCACCAGATCGGCTCCACGGTGCTTGCCGGCCTTGCGGTCTTCGTCCTCTTCTTTCGCATCACGACAAGCCGTACGCTGGCCTTCGTTTGCGCTCTGGCCTGGGTCGTGGCCGCCCCCACGGGTTCGACGATCCACTACATCAGCATCCGCCACTACCTGGAGGGGCTGCTGTTCGGCGTACTGGCGGTTCTCTCGGCCTGGCCGCTCTTCGTATCCGACGAGCTTCCTTCGCGCCGTGCGATGGCCGTTTCGGCCGTGTGCTTCCACGTTGCCATTCTGTACAAGGAAGTCCTGCTGATCCTGTATCCGCTCTTCCTTTTCGCGGCTCTCTATCGCAAACGCCCCCTGCCGGCCTTCATCGTCGCCCTGAGCGGTGCGGCGTATATCGGTTATCGCGCCTATGCGATCGGTCTCGATGCGAGCTACGCGGGCATGCCCCTCCCGACGCTCTCGACCGCTTTGGACCTTCTTGCAAAGACCCCCCGAATGATCGCCGGCGGCTGGCTGGGGTACGTCGCCGTGGCGGTGGCGCTCGGAGTGGCGTGCGCCGGAGCCGCCCGCCAGCCGGCTATCCGCAGGCCCATTGCGCTGACAGTACTGCTTCTGCTGCTTTCCTTCGTGATCGTTCTTCCCGTGGCCGAGCCTCTTCGCCACTCGTGGTCCGAGCCCAACTTCTGGAACCGGGGAGTGTTCATGATCGCGTTCCTGCTGCTGACGCTGGCCGCCATCGGCCTTCGCGCGCTCCCCCGCCGCGCCGGTGTCGCTGCTGCCGCAATCCTCGTCGCGTGCATGATTCCCGGATGTCTGGCGAACCGGGCGGCCTGCGTTTCCGAGAAGATCCTGTACGAAGCCGAAGCGCGGGCCTACATCGCCAACCCCGACAAGCTCCTACTCAGCCGCCTACCGGCGCATTGGTATCTGCTGGGAATCCACCGCCTCGAATACGGGGAGACACCACTCCACTACCAGCCACTGTCGAATCCGCACGGAGTTCCGGACTGGCTCTATCTTTCTCCCGAGCGACTCAGGCATTACGGGACGGGATACGTGGTCGAGAACGGAGTTCTCCGGGAATCGGAGGAGGCGTTCCGGACGGCGGTGAGGGAATCCGCCTCGCGGCACGCGCAGGATATGCCGAACGAATCACTGGCGGGCGACGGCCCGGCCGAGTAATTCGCGCGCCTCGCCTCCGTCGATCACACGAGTCGGGAAGAACGGTTCAGGCGCCGGGGGCGCTGGACTCTTCGGTCGTTTCGCCGGCGTCTTCGACGACGACCGGTTCGTCGGGTGCGCCAGGCACGATGGGGGCATCGACGTCGATGGGGTTGATGGGCGTGGAGTCCTGGAGGACCTCGAAGCCGCGAATGACGACCTGTCCGCCTTCCTGGACGCCGAAGGCGATTTCGATGCGGTCGCGGGTCTCGAGGCCGGTTTCGACTGGAACCATGCGGGCGACGCTGTACTTCGCGTCGCCGGGAGCCTCGACGACGAAGACGACATCGCGGCCGTTGCGGACGGTGACCGCTTCGCGGGGCACGGCGAGGGCGTCGCGCCGGCGGTCGATGACGACCTCGGCCTTGCCGAACATGCCGGGCTTGAGTTCCCCGGCGGCGTTGTCGAGCAGGACATCGACTTCGAAGGCGCGGGTGTCGGGGTTCACGCTGTTGGAGACGCGGGCGACGGTGCCCTCGACCACGGTGTTCTCCCGCGCGTAGACGGAGACCTGGGTCTTCTGGCCGAGCGAGACGAGGGAGATGTCGCGGGCGGTCACGTCGCTGCGCATGTAGACCTGCGAGGTGTCGGCGATTCCGCAGACGATGTGCCCGGAGGAGACCTGCAAGGCGTCGAAGTCGGAGATCGCTTCGCGCCCGAAGCCGGTGGTGAAGCGCCCGGAGCCCTCGAAGGTGGCCCGCGAGACGATGAGGCCGGAGGCCGGGGCGTGGATTTCCAGCGTGCCGATCCGTTCCTCGATTTCGTCCAGGCGGCTGACGGCCTTGTCCAGGTTGATGCGGCTCTGGCGCTCGCTGTTGCGGGCGCGCTCGAGTTCAAGCCGGGCGGAATCGACGTCCTTCTCGGCGGAAATCCCGCGGGCGTAGAGGTCCGTCAGGGTGCGGTACTCGTCGAGCCGCGATTCAAGGGTGCGCGCGGCGAGATCGAGGGACTCGCGCTGGATTTCGACGTCGGCCTGGTTGATCTCGAGTTCCCGCGCGAGGGCGGGACTCTCGATGGTCGCGATCAGGTCGCCTTTGGAGACGCGGTCGCCCTCGGTCCACTGGCGGGCGAAGCGGAGGCGGCCGGCTTCCTCGGTCCGGACTGCGAGCGTGCGCGACGGAACGATGGAGCCAGTGACGGAGATCGTGGCTTCGAGTTCCCCCCGGGTGGCGGTCTGCACCAGGACGGGCGAGAGGAAGACGGTGTCCTTCTTGATATCGGCGGATTCGGAGCCGGACTTGCCATCACCGTCGCCTTTTCGGTCGGGGCGCTTGCAGGCACAAACGACCACTGCCAGGGCAAGGATGGCGACGAGCGACACAGTCTGAAGTGGTTTGCGCGGCATTTGAAACTGCTCCCCGCCCCGAATAAGGAGTCGAGCACCGCTGCCGGAGTCTCTTCAGGGCAACGAAAATGGATTGTGGGAGAGGCGCAACTCCGGCAATGACAAGGGGTTGGGTCCCGGGAAGCGTTCGCCGAACTTCGGCTTGCCACGTCTCGGGCGCCCTCCGGATGCTCCCCGGCCTGTTCTTTGCGCATTTCGGCGCTCCGGGGACCCCCACGACGTGATTCCAAGCACTCAACAACAGCAGCCTCAGCCGCCTGGAATGGCATGGCGCTGGGCCGCTTTCTTCCTCGTCTTTATCGGGGTGAACATCTTCTTCGTCTGGCAGTCCCAGCGCGAGCGGCAGGCGGCGATGGAAGCCGCCGCGGCGGCGGAGGTCGAACTCGCCGATTCGGCGGGCAGCGACTTCGGCGACGAAGCGGTCGATCCGGCCACGACTCCGGTCGAATCCGACGTGGACGAAACGCCCGCCGAAGATTCCGACCCGATCGCCAGAGAGGCCAAACCGAGGGAGACGGCCGGGGCCATCGAGGCGGTTTCCGTCGCGGACGCGCCGACGACGACGATTCGCACGAACCTGGCGCAGGTCACGTTCAGCCATCTCGGCGCGGTGCCGCTGAGTTGGGAGATTCTGCCGTCGGAGTACGTCGCGCCGGTCAACGACATCTATTCGGTGGATGGCGGGTCGGTGGAACTGGTCCCGCAGGTGGAGGACCGCGACGGGCGGTCTCTGCCGCTGCAACTGACGGGGCACACGCTGGCGGACTTCAACCGCGTGGTCTACGATCTGGAGCGCACGACGGTCGAAGGCAGGGACGTTCTGGCGTTTCACTCGCCGCGAATCGACGGGGTGAAGGTCGTCAAGACCTTCTCGTTCGATCCCGATTCGTACGTGGTGGACTACTCCATCGCGATTCACAACGGCGACTTGCGGGTGCGGGTGGGCGACGGCCGGCGGGGATGGGGAACGGGATGGCAGGGCGGCTTCATGCAGCCCATTCCCCAGGACCGCGTTTCGGGGCGCATCAAGGCCGCCGCCGCAGTGTCCGACGAGCTGAAGACGAAGATTCTGGACGCCGACGACGACCCGGTGGACTACGAGAACGGCGTGGCGTGGGCGGGCCAGTTGAAGAAGTACTTCACGGCGCTGCTGATT
>JAJFLJ010000024.1 GCA_021772755.1 Candidatus Sumerlaeota bacterium | reverse complement strand
TCCTGCGGTCCCCAGTTCTGGTCTGGGATATCGTGGGTGATTTCGTCGATGAACGTGCCGGTGATCATCTGGCTGCCAGGCGGTCCTTCCGAGGCGCTGCTGTCCGAGGGAGAAAGAGTGCGGACTGGGCGGCTCCTGCCTCAAGTGCAATTTGTTGCACGGGGGCGGCAAGCCGGATAGGGAGTCGGGCGCCGGCGCGCGGAAGTTTGAATTGCTTCGACCTGGCTTCCCCGCAATCACTGCTCCCAACAACTCGACGGGGAGATATCGCATGGAACGCCGCCGCTTTCTCAAGGCCGCCCTTGGTACCGCAGGAACCGCCATCGCCTGGAGGTACGGGGGCTCCATCGCCCTTGGCCAGATTCCCTGGGAGGAATCGCAGAAGGAAACGACCCTTCTCGGCGACGAACACGGCCTGCTGGAGAAGCATGCCTTCGGCTCCAACCGTCTCTACATGGCGCCCGATCTCGCGGTCGATTCCAGTGGCCGCGTCCATGTCGTCAGCATCTCACTGGAAGACGGTCGCGAGCGCCTGCTCTGGAACCGCTTCGTCGATGGCGAGTGGGCGGGCGAGGTACCCGTCTCCGACGGCGGATCGGTGCTGCATCCGCGCATTGCGGTTCAGCGGGACACGGTCGCCGCAGTCTGGGTCGAACAGGGCGATGGCGACTGGTCGGTCCGGGTGGCAAAGCTCGACGGCGGAGAGGTGCAGAAGGTCCGCACCGCCGCGACCGCCGAAGTCGCGCTGCGCCCCGCCGTTCATGCGGACGACCGGGGGCGCCTCTGGATCGTTTGGGAGGAACGCCACAACGGTCGCTATCGCATCGTCGCCCGCGTATTGAACGACGGCGATCTGAGCGATCCTCTCGAAATCAGCCAGGCGCCGGATCGCGACTGCTGCCGCCCGGCGGTCTGTCCGTCCGCCGATGGAAACGTGATGATCGCCTGGGACCAGGCCGACGCGCCGGGCTGTCACAATATCGTCATCGCCGAGTGCGGCCCCAGGAATGCTGGCGCTCCGGTTCACGTCACCAACCATGCCGCGCTGGACGATGCACCCGCCCTGGCACGCGCGGCCGACGGCGCCATCTGGATCGGCTGGCACTCGAACCGCAAAGGCACCGACCAGTGGGACATTCCGCGCTGGTTCCGTCTCTGCCGCTATCACAACGGCAGCTTCACCCAGCCCGTTTCCCCGCCGCGCGACATGAATCTGGAGAAGGAGGGCACCGACCAGGGGTTCGAGTTCGTGCGCCTTCTCTGCGCGAAGGACGGTCGTGTCATCGTCACGGGCCGTCCGTCCCACAATTTCTGCATCCAGTACTACCACGGCAACGCCTGGTCGCCGCTCTACCGCGTTCCGGAGGACGGCTGGGGCGGGCGGGGCCAGCATCTCAACGCGGCCTTCGCGCCCAACGGCGACCTGTGGGTGATACGCCGCGATCTGAACGTCAACATTCTCCAGCGTATCGAGGGTCTGAAGGCGAAGGACCGCGCGCCGGTTGTCGAAGTCATGCCGCGCGAGGTCTTCCAGCCCGTTTCCAACGTCATCGACCCGCCCCACGCGTGGGAGCCCCTCGAAGAGCTCGCCGGCATCGAGGAACCCCTCGCCACCTACTACGGCGATCTGCACGGCCACACCTGGATGAGCGACGGCATGGGCGACGTGGACCAGTACTTCCTCGTCCGGCGCGACTACTACGGCGATGACTTCGCATCCCTCACGGACCACGACACGTTCGTCGGTCGCACCATCTTTCCCACCGAGTTCGAGTTCCAGAAAGAAATCACCGATCACTTCAACGTGGATGGCGAGTTCGCCACGCTCTTCGGCCAGGAATACACGACCGGCCGCTATCCCCGGGGCCTCGGGCACAAGTGCATCTACGCCACCGACAAGCGCATTCCCCTCTTCGACCACATGACCCCCGAGTACGATACGTCGCCCAAGCTCAACGCCGCCGTCCGCAAGTGGGGCGGCCTCGTCGCGCCACATCATACCGGCTGGACCGGCACCGACTGGGAACACGCGGACGACGAAATCCAGACGTTCGCCGAGATCGTTTCGAACCACGGACGGTTCGAGTTCATGGGCAACGAACCCATCAAGCACCGCGGCGGTCTGCGGGGGCACTTCCTTCAGGACGGATTCGCCCTTGGCCACAGGTTCGGCCTGATCGGCGGTTCCGACAACCACGGCCTCATCTGGCACCACGGCGTCTGCCGCCAGCGCGACAGCTACCGCACCGGCCTTGCCTGCGTCCTCGCCCCCGATCTCAGCCGCCAGTCCGTCTTCGACGCGCTGAAGAAGCGCCGCTGCTTCGCCTCCACCGGCAACAAGCCGCGCCTGGACTTCCGCGTGAACGGGCATCTCATGGGCGAGGAGATCGAGGTCTCCGAAGGTCCGATCACGATCAGCGCGAAGGTCTCCGCCCGCGAACGGCTCGACTACATCACCGTCGTGAAGAACAATCGCGACTGGTACCATTTCGGCGGCGAAGGCTGGGAATCTCGCTTCACGATCGCCGACGACGAACTGCCGGAGAAGGAGTCCTTCTACTATCTCCGCGTCCTCTTCAAGGACGGCAACATGGCATGGAGCAGCCCGGTCTGGGTCGTGCGCGCGTAGCCTGCGGCCCGCAGGCCGCCCAACCCGGGCTTGACGCTCCCCCCGCCCCGACAGACACAGGTCGCGAGTCCTTTCGCGCCCCCAGGCTATCGCACGCATGTACCTCGATCACTTCGGCTTCGAGCGCGAACCCTTCAACATCACGCCCGATTCGCGCTTTCTCTTCTCCTCCCGCCGCCACAGCGAGGCCATGGCCTCGCTCCTCTACGGCATCGAGCAGCGCAAGGGCTTCATCGCCCTGACCGGCGAGATCGGCGCAGGCAAGACCACCACCTGCCGCGCCCTTCTCAAGGAACTCGACCGCAGCGACATCCGCCTCGCGCTCATCTTCAACCCCCAGCTCAACGACCTCGAACTCCTCCAGGCGATCTGCAAGGAGTACGGCATTCCCGCCGCCACCGGGTCGAAGCGCGAACTCCTCGATCTGCTCAACGCCTTTCTCATCAGCCAGTACGAACTCGGCAACAACTGCGTGCTCGTCATCGACGAGAGCCAGCGCCTCTCCCCCGACGCGCTCGAACAGGTCCGCCTGATCTCCAACCTCGAACTGGAGACCACCAAGCTCATCCAGATCGCCCTCGTCGGACAGCCCGAACTCGACGACATGCTCCACCTGCCCGAACTCGAACAGCTCAACCAGCGCATCACGGTACGTTGTCACATCGATCCGCTCGACTACGAGGAGATGTGCGAGTACATTCGCCACCGCCTCCAGATCGCCGGCGGCAAGGGCGACCTGCCCTTCGGCAAGAAGGCGCTCAAGCTCGTCTACGGATTCAGCGGCGGCACCCCGCGCAAGATCAACGTCCTCTGCGACCGCGTTCTGCTGGTGGCGTTCGTCGAGGGAGCGCACGAGATCGACGAATCGCACGTTCGCAAGGCCCTCGTCGAGGTCCAGGGCCGTCGCGCGCGAAAGCCGACCGCCGCCGGTCCGGACTCCGTCGCCGGCGAACACGACGATACCGGCGATCCCGAACCCGCGAAGGAGGGCGGCGGCGCGAAGTTGCTGGTGGCGGCTTTGCTGGTGGCCGCCATCGTCGCGGTTTCGGCGATCATGACCAGTGGCGACAAGGCATCGCCGCCCCCGGCCAGTGCGGCTTCGCCATCGCCATCGCCCACGCCCGCTCCTTCGCCGGTCGATCCCGAACCGGTGCCCGATGTCGAAGTCGCCGTTGTCGCTCCGGCGGAAACGCCGGTGCCAACTCCGACGCCCGCCGCGACGCCGCCCGCCCCCGCGCTTCCCTGGACCTACGACTCCGATGGAGTTCTGCGCGTCGAGAACCCCGGCGTCGCCTTCGCCGCGTCCGTCCTGACATGGGTGAACCTGGCGCTGGGCGATCGTCTGGGGGACGACGATCTCGCGCAACTCGCCGCAATGGACTCCGGCGAGATCGCCGGTCTGAAGCTGACGGAGGGCAAGCCGCCGCTGCATCTTCGCAGCGCGGAGCTTCCCGCGTCTCCCGCGCTGCTTTCCGCCGATCTGCTGCCCGCGCTCGTTCAGATCGACGCGTACTCGAAGGACTTCGGACCGTGGGCAGTCGTCGTGGGGCGCGACGAGGCGTCTTTCGCCCTGGCGGATCCCATTCGTGGAATCCTCGACGTTTCGGCGGACGAACTCGCCTCGCACCTCGCAGGCGTGGTCGTTCCCTACTCCGATCCCGCTGCCATTACCGATCTGATGCCAAACGACGAAGGCGACCGCGTTCGCGCACTTCAGCGCCTCCTGTCGAAGGCGGGCGTGTACGAAGGACCCGCGACGGGCGCCTTCGACGACCGCACGCTCCAGGCGGTGCTCGCGTTCCGGAAGCGCGAAAGCATTCCCGGCGACACCCGTATCGACGCCATGCTCGCTCTCGTACTCCTCTCCGAGACAGGGCAGGACGGATCGACGCCATGAGCACGATTCTTCGCGCACTGGAAAAGGCCAACAAGTCCCGCGAGAGCGGCAAGCCCGGCGACGCCGCAGTCGCTGCGGCCAGCGCCGCCCGCGAGCGCGAACTGCGCGAAGAGGCCGAACGCCATCGCCGGATCGCGCGTCTCATGGCGGTCATCGTCGTCGTGTGCATCGTGATCGTGGGGGCGACCGCCTCGCTGCTGCTGATGGGCGAGAGCGGTTCACAAGAGGACGTTCGCACCGCCGGTGCCACTCCCGATCCCGCGAACGGCCCCCTCTTCACGCCCGAGCCCGCCGCGATTCCCGCCGAAACCCCCGCACCGACTCCGCAGCCGACATCGACGCCCGTGCCCACCCCGACGCCCACCCCCGTGCCGACCGCAACGCCGCTCCCGACTCCAACGCCAACACCATCCCCGACTCCCGTCCCCGAGCGGCAGTTCGCCGACAGTCAGG
>JAJFLJ010000230.1 GCA_021772755.1 Candidatus Sumerlaeota bacterium | reverse complement strand
GTGCCCTTTCCCGGGCCGTCCGCCAGGACGACGCGGCGAACGCCGCCGACCTGGTCGAGGCATCCGGTGCGGGCTTCGATTTCGCGCCGCGTCATTTCGTTTCCGTAGAGGTTGGTCATGCGTGTCTGGGATCAGCCTTCCTGCGATTCGGGAACGCGCCGGATGCGGGGATCGGTGAAGACGTCGTACTCGTCGCGGCTGGTGCTCGAGAACTCCGAGACGACCGCCGGTTCGTCGCCCGCCTGGAACCAGTGTCGGATGTTCGGCTCGATGGTGTATTGGTCGCCGGGTTTCAGCACGATCTCGTGGAAGACCGTGTAGTGCGCTTCGCTTCCCGGAGGAACGACGGCCCGGGGGTTGGGAGTCGGGTCGCCCTCGACGCAGAGCAGCACCGTGCCTTTGCGCACGCGAAAGGTCTCGCGCTTGCCGGGATCGTCGCCGACGGGGGGGTGGCGGTGCTCGGGACAGGTCTGGCGGGGAAAGAGCACCAGGTCCTTGGCGCAGTAGCGGTCGTTGTTCTCGTACACGACGATTTCGAGCCCGCTGCGCTCGAGTTCGCCAAGTCCGAAGTCGGCGATCTCGATCCTGGCGCGTTCCGCGTCCGTGAGAACGATGCCGGCGTCCGCGAGAATCGCGGCGGCTCTCGCCTGCGCGTTCTTCGTTTCGCTTGTTCCAGTCATCAGTTCCCGGCTCCGAATCAAAGATGCAGATCGTCCGGCCCGATCCAGACCTTGTGGGCGTCGAGCCAGTGCCAGCCGGGCAGCTCCTCCGTCAGGGGCCGCTTCGGCCATCCGTCCAGAACGCGCTTCATCACCTGGCCGCGCGGAAGGATGCCACCGGTCGCGTCGGGGGTCTCGACGCCGCAGGCGCCGACGGCGGTGGCGAAGGTGACGGTCTCCATCGGTCCGGCGCCGGAGTGGAGACTTGCCAGGAATCCGGCGATGGTGCAGTCTCCGGCACCCGTCGTGCCCGCCACGTTGGTGTCGAAGCAGGGGGCGACCAGTTCGCGACCGATCCACTGGCGGACCTTCTCGCGCGGAATGACGCCCGCCGCTTCGAGCCTGGCGGCGTTCTGGGTCGTTCGAAGATAGAGACCCTGATCGCCGAGTTTCAGTCCGACGATGGCGGCTCCCGATTCGATGGACCACTTCGCGCACTTGCGCATGGTGCGCAGCAGTCCGCCTTCGGCAGCGGGCGCCGCTGCGGCTGCCGCGTCGCCGAAGACGATGCTCGCCGCTTCGCCTCCCTCGACGGGCCGGGTGGAGATTTCGGCGTACACGCGCTTGCCTTCGATTTCGAAGGTGGCGTCGCCGCGCTGCTTGTCGCGGTGATTGAGAAGGTCGAGGCGGGCGCGATCCTTCAGGCGGGCGACGATCTTGCGGTGCCATCCTGGCGGCGGGGCGGGAAACGCGCGGGATGCGTCGCCCGGCATGATCGCGGTCATCACGCTGCCGTCGCCCATGGGCGAGATGGCGACGGCGATGGCGGATATCCTGCGCGCTTCGGCGATCAGCAGCGCCACGAAGTGGTCGATGGGGTCTTCGGCGTCGTCGCTGGCGGGATCGTAGTCGCGAAGCGCATCCGTCGATGCGCGCGATTCGCGGGCGGGCTCTTCGGTCTTCACGGAGCGAAGCATCGCGGCCATCTCGTCGAGACTCGGCAGGAAGACATCGACGTGAGGCAGAACGTTGCGGAAGAAGGAGGGCCAGTCGGTGCGGCCGGCGTCCGAATTGGGATCGGGAAAGGACATGTCGAGCGAGGTGGTCAGACCCGCATTCCGTGCGCGGCGGAGTATGGCGACGAGTTCGGCGCCATCGTTCGCGCGAATCCTCGCCATGATGGGGGGATAGCCGAAGTGCAGGAGCGAGGCTCCGGCGAGATGCGCATCCGCGATATCGGTGGCGGAGAACGTGTCGTTGGGTCCGGGATGATGCAGGAAGACGCGGTCGATGCCGGGAGGGTTGATGACGACGGAGTAGGACGAGCTTTCGCCCTTCGCCACGATCATGTGTTCGGCGAGTTCCCCGCCGCGACTGCGGAGAGCGGAGCGAACGACATCGCCGAGGGAATCGTCGCCGGTCTTGCCGACGAGCCGGACGGGAAGGCCGAGCTTGTGCAGCGCGACGCCGACGTTGGCAACGGCACCGCCCGTTGCCGAGACCATGGGGCCGACATCGATCAGCGCCCCCGGCACGAGCAATTCCCCCAGGGAATCGGCTCCGCGCGGAAGCTCAGGGATCAGATCGAGACAAACGTGGCCGGCGACGACGATCGCTCCGGGGTCGGTTGGCATCCGCTCTGGGTTCGCGTCCTTTCAGGCACCGAGGAATCCAAAGAGCGCCGCAGGGCGCGCTCGATCCATTCGTGCGACTACCGGGCAGAAAACCGGCGAGTCCACCGAGTGTCCAGCACAAAGGGCGAGGGATCGCCGCCGCGGCGCCGGAGAGGTGGAGTCTGCACGGGGCGCCGATTCGGTTTCAGGAACGGGCGGGAGCGATGGAGGGATTGGAAGAATGGAAGGGAATCGGTCGGGAACGGGGCCGGGGCGCCGGAACCGTCCATTGACCGCGCGCCGGCCGGGAGGCACACACTCGCTTCCGCGCCAAGGCGCGGTCAGGAGCCTCTGTCCCATGCGCGTTGGAATGGTCACCCTCGGGTGCGACAAGAACACGGTCGATAACGAGTATCTCTCGGGGTTGCTGAGCACCCAGGGGCACCGGATCGAGATCGCGGACCCGGCGAATCCGCCGGACGTGGTGGTGATCACGACGTGCGGGTTCATCGAGGCGGCGAAGGCGCAGTCCATCGCGCAGATTCGCGAGTGGGCCGGGATTCGCCAGGCGTCGGGAACGCGTCTGGGCGTGATCGGCTGTCTCGCCCAGCGCGCGGGGGAGGACCTTCTGCGGGACTTTCCGCAGATCGACTTCCTGGCGGGGGTCGGGGATTTCGAGCGCGTCGCGGCCCTGGTGGCGGGGGAGAGAAAGAGCCGGTTCGTCGGCGACGTTTCGGAGGACCGGAACGACTGGAACCTGGGACAGCAGAGCGGCGCGGTGTCGGATATCGAGTTCGACGACCGCGCGTTCGAGGCGGACGCGCCCCGGGTGGTCGTGCCGCGCGCGCTGCCGCGCCGCCGCATCGACCGACGCCCCCACGGATTCCTGAAGATCAGCGACGGCTGCAACCACACGTGCACCTTCTGCAGCATTCCGCTGATGAAGGGCATCTATACGAGCGTGCCCCGCCAGACGCTTCTCGACGAGGCGCGGCGTCTGCTGGACGACGGCGTGCGCGAGATCAACGTCGTGGCGCAGGACATCACGAAGTACGGGCTCGACCTCGAAAAGCGGTTCATGCTGCCGGACCTGCTCAAGGACCTGTGCGACATCGGGGGGGATTTCTGGGTGCGGCTGTTCTACCTGTACCCATCGACGGTGACGGGCGATCTGATCGCGCTGATGAAGGAGCAGCCGAAGATCGCGCGGTATCTCGACATTCCGCTCCAGCACCTCGACCACAACGTGCTGCGGCGCATGAAGCGTCCGCACGACCGCGAGCGCACGATGGACATGCTGCGCATGGTGCGCCGCGAACTGCCGGACGTGACGCTGCGGACGACGTTCATCGTCGGGTTCCCCGGGGAGTCGCCGGCGGAGATGAAGACGCTGACGGAAGGCATCAAGGAGATCCGCTTCGAGCGGATGGGGGTGTTCGCGTACTCGCGCGAGCACGGGACGCCTGCGGCGGCGCTGCCGAACCACTGCACGGAGAAGGTGAAGGCCCGCCGCAAGGACAAGCTGATGAAGCTGCAGTCGAAGATCAGCGCGGAGTGGGCCGCGTCGCAGGTCGGCCGGACGCGCGAGGTGCTGATCGAGGGCCGGGTGCCAGGCGGCGACTGGTACGTCGGCCGCAGCCACAGCGAAGCGGCCGACATCGACGGCGTGGTGCGTGTTCTCTCGGAGGAGGAACTGACGCCCGGGCAGTTCGTGCAGGCGCGCATCGTGGAGGCGGACACGTACGACCTGACGGCGGAGGTCGTCTGACGACCCGGGCAGGCGCCCGAATACCGGGTGCCGTTCCGAGTTTCCCTCAGTCCGCCCTGAATATCCGTCCGAGTTCCGCATAGTACCCCGCGCCAAGGCGCGCCAGGGGGGCGAGCTTCTCCGGATCCACGCGGTCGTTCTCCATCACGGCGTCGTTGACGTGCATCTTCAGCACCTCCCCCAGGACGAGCGTGCTGCGGAAGCGTCCCAGCTGGACCGATTCGAAGAGGCGGCATTCGAGGTGCACCGGCGACGCCGCCAGGCGGGGCGGACGGACGGCTTCGCTGGGGATCGTCTCCAGCCCCAGGGCCTCGACCTCGCTCTCGTCGGGCGGCATTTCCTCGCCCGCGCGGTTCACGATTTCCGCCATCGACGCCGTGCACACGTTGACAACGAATTCGCCGGTCTCGACAATGTTCCGCGTGGTGTCCTTGAGGACCATGCCGTGCGCGCCTGGGCGCGCGCCCAGGCCAAGGACGATCAGCGGAGGCTCGGAGCACACTGCGTTGAAGTACGAGAACGGAGCGGCATTGAGGATTTCGCCCGTCGCGTCCAGCGAGGTGACGAATGCGATGGGACGCGGCACGACACACGCTGTCATCAGGAAGTAGCGCTGCTTCACACTCAGATCGGACATGTCCCTGGTGATCCAGTTTTCGACAGCCATCGGCGGAATCCTCCTGCGAATCGCGGCGGTTTTTCGCACGGTCGGGGGGAGGGGGTCAATGGGTCGCGTCGCGCCGCTGGTCTGCGCGCTGGCGCTGGCCGCGTCGAATCTGCCCGCCCAGCGGCCCTCCTGCGACATTTGCCGCCGCGCCATCGAGGGCGAGTACACCGTATGGAAGGACAACGCCGGGCGCCGGTACGATATCTGCCAGGTCTGTCGCGCCCACGCACCCCGATGCGCCCTTTGCAGCATGCCGACGAAGAACCGCCCCGTCAGCAACGGCGACCATCTCTGCGATGCCTGTCGCCGGGTCGCCGTCGGGTGCATGGTGTGTCGCGAACTCGTCCGGGGAAGCTACACGGAATACACCCTGGAGAACGGCGTCCGCCACCGCGTCTGCGCGGACTGCCGCCGGGACGGGCCGCGCTGCGCGGCCTGCGAGACGCCCTTCGCGCGGCGGGAACTCTCGGGCGCACGCGGCGGCGCCGAGCTCTGGTGCCGGCACTGCCTCGCCGGGGCGGAGCACTGCGAGCTCTGTCTGGAGCCCGTTCGCGGGGTTTCCTACCGGCTACAGTTCACCGACGGCCTCTGGTGCGCGGCGTGTTTCGAGGGTAGCGAGAAGTGCTACTACTGCCAGCGTCCCATGAAGGCCCGCGCCCGCACGGCCCACGCGGGCTACGGCATGTGCGCCGACTGTGCCGAGCAATCGCTCTCGGGGAGCGAGGTCTATGCCGCCATCGCCCGCCAGACCGAGCCGCTGCTGGAAGAGGCCCTGACCCGGCCCCTGGACCTGCCCGCCGTCGAGGCCGTCACGCTGGGGCAGCTGAAGCTGGCACTCGCCAACGCGCGCGAGGGCGCGCTCCACGGCTTTCTGGACCCCGCAGTGCCGGAAGTGGCCCACGAGCTGGGGCTCTTTCTCGCCCAGGGCCAGTCGCGGCGCATCCTGATCCTGGACGCGCTGCCGGAGGACACCGCCTGGGAGACCATCGCCCACGAAATGGCCCACGCGTGGCAGTTCCAGCACTATCCCCAGGCGACGGATCCGCTGATCGTCGAGGGCTTCGCCCAGTGGGTCGCCGCCGAAATGTGCCGCCAGACCGAGAAGCGCTCGGGGCTCGAACGTCTCTACCGGCGGGCCGACGACTACGGGTTCGGGCTGCGGCTGATCGACCGGATCGACGCGGAACTCGGCCGCGGGGCGGTCTTCAAGGTGCTTCAGGACAACGCGTTCCCCGCCGGGTTCGGCCCGACCCCGGCGCCGCGATAAAGCGCCTGGCAGAGAGGGCGAAAAAAGTCGATTTCGGGTTTGCGTCCCGGCCCGGCTCGGACTAGCCACTTTGCCCTGCCGCAGCCACCCGGTTGCCGGTGCCTCCTTAGCTCAATTGGTAGAGCAGCGGACTCTTAATCCGTTGGTTCTTGGTTCGAGTCCAAGAGGGGGTACCATTCAAAATCATCCGAATCCAGGCACTTCGCACACTAGCCCAGGCCCGGCGACTCGCGCTCCTCGCCATCCGCCATCCCACGCGTTCAAGTACAGCGCTCAACG
>JAJFLJ010000229.1 GCA_021772755.1 Candidatus Sumerlaeota bacterium | reverse complement strand
GTGTATGCCGCGCGGCGCCCGGTCGCTCGTCCTGGTCGCTGTCGGCGGCACCGCGTTTCGCGGCCATCACGACCGCCGATGGGAATGCGCGCCCGGCAATCTGCACGCGACCGTCGCGCTGCGGGAGAATCCGTCCGCGTCCCACGTCGGCATGGGCTACGCCATTCTGCCGGTTCTCGCCATCGCCGACGCCGTCGCGTCCCTCGCCGGGTCGCGCCGCGTCGGCATCAAGTGGATCAACGACATCCTCCTCGACGGCGCGAAGGTCGGCGGCGCCATCGGACGCAGTTCCCTCCGCGCCGGCGAGTACGATCGCGCCGTCTTCGGCATGGGGCTCAACACGCTTTCCGCCCCCGCCGTCGAACCCACCGCGTTCGTTCCCCGCGTCGCGTCGCTGAAGAACGAAACCGCGGGCCGCACGCCGCTCTCGCTGCTGACCCTCTTGCTGAGTTCCTTCGCCTCCGGACATGCCCTGCTGACGCGCGAAGGCGGCGTCGCACTGGCCAGGCGCTATCGCGAGCTTTCCTGCGTGATCGGGCGCGAGGTCCGTCTCTGCGCGGACGGTCCCGGTCGCGATTCGCTTCCCGCCGCGGACCAGCGCGTCCTTGCCCGCGGCATCGTCGAAGCCATCGGCGACGGTCTGGAGCTCCTCATCGGCGGAGAGCGCCACGCCACCGGCCGCCTGGCGTTCGCCGAGGACTTCGGCTGAAACGAAGAGAGGCGCTCCGGTCGGAGCGCCTCTCGCGTATTCGTCGGGCGTCAGGCGTGGACTACTTCCACTTGATGCCCTGGCCCATGAGGGTCGTCTCGTTCTTGACGTAGAAGGTCAGGATGTTGGTGTGCTTGACGTCCATACGGACGTTGATGACGTCGTCGCAGCCCTGCGCGCGGGCTTCGTCGAGAAGCAGCTCGTAGCCGTTGTCGCCGCTGGCGATGATGCCCAGGATGTTCGTGGCTTCGCCGGAGGCCATCACGCTGCCCTTGATCTCGAAGTCGTCGGTGTCGAGGTTGTAGGTCGTGCCGCTCGTGTTGGACGCGGGGTAGATCATGTTGTCGGTGTAGATGAAGGCCTGGTGCGTGCTGCCGGGGCCGTAGGAGCTGGGGCCCCACGCGCAACCCGTGATCATTGCGGCTGCGGCCAGGGTGGTTGCGGTGACGAGGAACTTGGAACGCATAGCGAATCCTCCGAAGGATTTGGGATTACTGCTGATATTAACCGACCGATCCGGTCCCGTTTTGCGGTCGGGTGCAAGGAGTTTGGCGACCCTGACCCGGCCTCGAGGCGTTTCCGAAGCGGTGATTGTCCGGCAGACTCCCCGTTTTCCCCGAAGGAGCGCAAGACTGAAGTGCCTCGAATCTCGGAAATCGGCCCGTAATTCCCGCTCCTGCATGGCCAATCCTCCCGTTGCCCCGGGCCCCGCCGCGCCCGCTCCATCAGCCTCCGAGGTCAGTGTCCATGTCTCCGAAGTCCAGGTCCGCCGACAAGCCGCCAGTTCTCGCCATCGCGGGGCTCGGCCTGCTCGGTGGCAGCATCGCCCTCGGCGCCCGCCAGCGCGGCCTTGCCGGCACCATTGTCGCCATCGGCCGCAAGCCCGACGACCTGGCCGCCGCCCGCGACGCGGGCTTGGTCGACCGCTGGACCACCGATCTCGCCGAAGGCATCGCCGGAGCCGACATCGTCGTCCTCTGCCAGCCCGTCGAGGTCATCGTCCACGAGCTCTCCGAAGTCCTTCGTCTCGCAAAGCCCGGCGCCATCGTCACAGACGTCGGCAGCACGAAGACCGATATCGTGCGTGCCGCCGAAACGTCGGAAGCGGCGAACTTCGTCGGCAGCCACCCCATGGCAGGCTCCGACCGCGTCGGGTGGCGAAATGCCTCCGCCGACCTCTTTTCCGGCGCCTCCGCATGGGTCACGACCACCGACCGAACCGACCTCGCCGTCGCCGCCCGCGTCGGAAACCTCTGGGAATCCCTCGGCTGCCGCGTCATCCATTCCTCGCCCCAGCGCCACGACCGCATGGTGGCGCTGCTCAGCCACGCCCCGCACCTCGCCGCCGTCGCCCTCATCGACCAGATCTACCACGAGGGAGAGGACGCCGCCATTCTCCGCCTGCTCTGCGGGCCGGGGCTGCGCGACACGACACGGGTCGCCAAGGGCAGCCCCGAACTCTGGCAGCAGATCTGCCGCCAGAATTCCGAAGCCGTCTCCGGCGTTCTCAGGGACGTCGGCGACCGCTTTCACCGCCTCGCGACGATGATCGAGGACGACGACGCGGTTTCGCTCCACGATATCCTCGAACGCGCCCGCGATCTCCGCAAGCGTCTCGACTGAAATGGGCTGCACGCATCGTCTCCGGCGCATCGCCGAGAACGCGCCCCTCGTTGCGTTCGTCCTGACACTTCTCGGCGCCGTTCTGCGATTCGCCTTCATCGGCCAGGAAGCCCTCTGGGCCGACGAGTTCTACTCCGTGCTGTCGGGCTCGGGCGAAACCATCGCCGAAGTCATGCGCCGCGTCGATACGTGGGACCCGCATCCGCCATTCTACTTTCTCGCGCTGCACTTCTGGATGATGCCCTTCGGACAGAGCGACGTCTCCATCCGGGTCTTCGGCGCCATCCCCATGACCTTCGCCGTGCCCGTGTTCTACCTGGCCGCCCGCAGACTGCTTCCCGGATCGCCCCTCGCGGCGACCGCCGCCGGATTCCTCTTCGTGGTTTCGCCCTATCAGATCTGGTACGCCCAGGAAGCGCGGCCCTACCCGTGGCTGGCCTCGCTCGTCGTCTTCGCGCTGTACGGTTCCGTTCGCATGCTCGAAGCCGCGAGCGACGACCGCACGCCCCGTCCCTGGGAAACCGCGCTCCTCGCGGTCCCGCTGCTTCTCGGAGTCCTCACCCACTACCACGCCTACTTCGCCGGCTTCGGCATCGGACTTCCCGTCCTGATCGCCGCGATTCGCGGCACGAAGCCCTTTCGCCTGCACGCCGCCGCTGCGCTTGGCGTTCCGATGGCCGGAGTGCTCTACGCGCTGCCGAAGGGACTCTTTCTGATTCGCGAGGGCCGCGGCATCGAGTGGCTTCCGGGTCTTTCCTTCGAGCATGTCGACGACATTCTCCGCGCCCAGGTCGTCGGACCGCTCTACGCCCCCATGCCCGACTGGGCCGTGCTGCTTGGCGTGCTCGCGGGCGCCGTTCTTCTGGTTCTGGGCGCCGTCAACGCAGGGAAGTTCGGAACGCGCGAGCTGAAGACCCTGCTCCTCGCGGGATTCCTTTCGACCCTTGCGATCCCGATCATCGTCACGCTGACGCTTCGGCCCGTCATGCTGCTCGGCCAGCGCTATCTGATCATCGCGTGCCCGTACTTCGTCCTGCTGCTCGCCGCCGCGTTCGCGAATCCGCGCCGTTCCGTGCGAATCGTGTCCGCGGTTTCCACCGTCGTGCTTCTCCTTCTCCAGACCGTGTGGCTTGCCGATTACTACCGCTTCCGGCAGAAGCACGTCTGGGACACCGCCACCGCCCGTATCGCCGAACTCGCCGAACCGAGCCGCCCCATCGTCGTGTTTCCCCCGCGCCATGCCGCCATGGTCGCGCGCTACGTCACGGATGGCCGAACGGTCTCCGGCATCGAGCTCGAAGAGATTCCCGTTCGAATCGCCGAATCCGCCGACACGCCGCCGATTCTCGTCAGCATCGCCGATCTCTCCGGAGACCTGGCCGCCGCCGGCGTCGATCCCGCCCGCGTTTCCACCGGCATCCTCGAATGCCACCGCCCCGGCCAGATCATCTACGTCTACATGGTCGCTCCGAGATGAGCGGCGCCGCCCCCTTGGACATCCGCGTCCCGCACACGATCATCGTGGCTGGCGCGTCCTGCTCGGGAAAGTCGACTCTTCTCCGCCGCATGGTGAGAGGCGAACTTCCCGCCGTTGCCGCCCAGTTGGGCATCGAATCCGCCGCCCATCCGGTGACGATCGACGTTACAGAGTGGCCCTCTCCCGATCGTCCCATCGCCCGCCAACTTCTCGTCCACTACGACATCTGCGCGCAGTCGCTTCGCCGCGACGGGTTCAACCACATCGACGATCTCGCCGCCCGATCCGACCGCCTTGCCGTTCTCACGCTTTGCGTCTCTCCCGCCGAATTGCGACGGAGGAATCGCGCGCGGTGCCGCGACACCCTGCTCGATCTGTTTCGGCCCCCGTTCCGCCCGCTCCACGACATCTAGGTGCTCCGGCGCCGGACGGCCCGCCAGCGGCAGTATTGCGGAAAGAACCTCCTCGCGCGATGCTACGCGAACTGGTTCGCCGCCATCGCGCGCCTACCCGGCTGTAAGCGCTGGCTCTACGACTCCCGCAGCCGCGCGACCGCCTCGGCGCACCCCTTCAGCCCGGAACTCGCGGAGAGCCTCCTCGCCGCCGACCCGCCTGAAATCCCCCTCCAATCTCAACAATCCGGCGATTCTTCCCGTTCTCCCCATTGGGGCGGACTACCCCTTGCGAACCTGACGGGGTCTGGTAGTGTCCAACCGTCCGACGAATGACCCCCCGGAGCTTGGCGAGATGGCCGAACTGGAGCGCAAAGTCAGGGAAATCAGACGGCGGCTGATGTGGTTCCTCTTCGCCGATCTCGCGAGCAGGGCCCTTCTGGTCTCCCTCGTCCTTGCCGTCCTCTATCTGGTGGCCGAGCGCCTCGTCGCCATTCCGGCCGAGCCGCTGCTGGTCACCGCCGTTCTGCTCGTCGCCGCCCTTCTCGCCGCCGGCGTCTGGACCTGGGTCCGCCGCATCGACCGCTTCAAGGCCGCATTTGCCGCCGACGAAACCCTCGGCCTGGGCGAGCGCCTCTCCAGCGCCCTCCTGCTCAAGGGCTTCCTCGACCCCACCGGATGCGTCGCCGCCCTCGAAACCGACGCCGTTCGTCACGCCTCCGCCATCGACCCGGGCCGCGACTTCAAGTTCCGCGTTCCGCGCCTCTTCCTCCATCTCGTCTGGCCGCTCGGTGTCTTCGCGATTCTCTACGTCGCCATGCCGCAGATGAACCTCCTGGCGAAGACCGTCGAGGCCCCCGAAGAGCAGACCCCCGAAGAGAAGAAGGCCACCGAGCGCATGCACCAGAACGATGCGCGCAAGATTCGCGAACTCGCGAAGGAAACGCAGAAGACCGCCGAGGAGGCCAAGCTGGCGGAGGGCGGCAAGTTCGCCAAGGACCTCGAACGCCTCAGCGAAGACCTCTATCTCGGCACCAAGGACCGCAAGGCGGCCGTCGCCGAACTCTCCCGTCTGGAAGATTCGGTCAAGCTCCAGAAGCAGAGCCTCGAACGCAAGACCGAGCCCTTCAAGCAGATATCCGGCCTCAAGCGCGCCGATCAGACCCGCGGCATCCAGCAGTCCCTCAAGGACCAGGAGTTCGAGGACGCCGCCTCGAAGATGATGGACATGGCGCAGCAGCAGCTCTCGCAGATGAGCGCCGAGGACACGAAGCAGCTCGCAGAGGAAATGGCGAACCTCGCCGACGAAGTGAAGGAAAACGAGCAGATGGCCGAGTCGCTGAACCAGGCGGCCGAGGCCCTTCAGCAGCTCGCCCAGGAAAAGCAGCAGCAGGAACAACGGCAGCAGGCCCAGGCCCAGCAGGAACAACAGCAGCAGCAGGGCGGCCAGCAGGGACAGCAGGGGAATCCCCAGCAGCAGGACGGCGACCAGTCCGGCCAGCAGCAGGCCCAGGCCCAGCAGCAGCCCGGCAACCAGCAGCAGGGCGGCAGCCCCCAGGCCCAGAGCGGCCAGCAGGGCCAGTCCCAGCAGCAACAGCAGGCCTCCTCCTCGGCCGCTCAGCAGCAGGCCCAGCAGGCCATGCAGAACGCCTCCCAGCAGATGCAGCAGCAGCAGGAACTCATGCAGCAGATGGCGCAGCTCGACCAACTGGCCCAGCAGATGAACAATGCGCAGTCTTCGATGCTGAACCAGCAGGCCCAGCAGGCCGGGCAGAACGGCCAGAACCAGCAGGGGCAGCAGGGCCAGAGCGGCAACCAGGGCGAGAGCGGCCAGCAGCAGAACGGCGACGGCCAGGGTCAGCAGGGCCAGGGCCAGCAGCAGGATGGCACGATGCCCGGTGGCCAGCAGGGACAAGGACAGGGACAGGGTCAGCAACCCGGCAGCCAGTCCGGCTCGCAACCGGGACAGGGACAAGGCCAGCAGGGTCAGGGACAGGGACAGGGCCAGGGCCAGGGTCAGGGCAACAACCCCAACCCCAATTCGAACCAGGGCCAGTGGAGCCAGGGCCAGCCCCAGGGGCAGGGCGGCGGCAGCGGCCAGGCCGGCCAGGGTCGCGGCGGCGAACCGCCCGACGCCGGACTCGTCGAAACCCAGTTCGTCGACGAAATGATCAAGGGACAGAAGAACGAGGGCGAGATTCTCGCCGTCATCGAAATCGACGCGCCTGCGGTGAAGGGCGAATCGAACGTGCGCTACCGCCAGATCTACGACTCCCAGGCGCAGAAGGCCGCGGACTCGATGAAGCAGAACGAGATTCCCCTCGGATACCGGAACAAGGTCCGCGACTACTTCCGCGCGATCAATCCCGAGAAGAGCGCGGAGCCCTGACACACGATGACGAGAGGCGGGCGGAGGCTGCGGATCGGCGCGGGCGAACGAACGACAGTGCCTTTCCACCGGATGAACGCGTGAACCGGATTCGAATCTTCGGCGTTGCCGCGACGGCGGTGCTCCTCTGTCTCGCGGCGGGCTGCGGCTCCGGCGGCGGGTCCGCCGACGTGCGCGTCGTCGGCTCCGTCGGTCGCCAGCCAGGTCAGTTCGCCAAGCCCCGCGCCGTCGCCTACACCGACGACAACCTCCTCTTCGTCATCGACCGCAGCGGCCGCATCCAGACCATGAACCCCGACACCGGCGAGTACGTCGCCAAATGGAACCTGCCGGAGTGGTCCAACGGCACGCCCACCGGCATGGCCATCGACCCCGCCGACGGCGAGACGCTCTGGGTCGCCGACACGCACTATCAGAAGATTCTCCATTACGACCGCGACGGCAACCTGCTCTCGCGGTGGGGCGAGGACGGCATCGAGCCCGGACAGATGATCTTTCCCACCGATGTCTGCCCCGATCCCGACGGCGAGACCGTATGGGTCACCGAATACGGACTTCGCAGCCGCATCATGCAGTTCACCCGCGACGGCGAGTTCCTTCGCGAGTGGGGGAGCGGCGTCTACGAGTACAGCGACCTCCAGCGCCCCATGGCCATGGCCATCGCCGCCGACGGACGCATCTTCGTTGCGGACGCAGGCAACCACCGCATTCTCGAGTTCGACCGCGACAAGGGGCCGGTGTCGTCGTGGGGCGAAGCGGGCGAGGAGCCAGGCCAGTTGAAGTACCCCTATGACATCGCCTTCGCTCCCGACGGCACGCTCTACGTGTGCGAGTACGGCACCAGCCGCGTGAGCCGCTTCACCGCCGACGGCGAATTCCTCGGCGTCTGGGGCGGACCGGGCCACGACCCCGGACGTCTCTATTCGCCCTGGGGCGTCGCCGTTTCCCCCGGCGGAAGCGTCGCCATCGCCGACACCAACAACGGACGCATCCAGATCGTCGACCGGCCGGAAGACCGGTTCGTCGCGGGGGGGTCCGTGTGATCGCCGTCCACGCCGCCCGCCCCGAGTACCTCTGGTTCCTGCTGCTGATTCCCGTGGTGCTTCTCGCGTCCCGCAGACTGCGCGGCATCGAGCCCGGCCGTCGCCTCTTCATCGTCGGACTGCGCACCCTGATCGTGCTGCTGCTGGTGCTCGCGCTCTCGAAACTCGAGATCGCCCGCCGCAGCCGCGATCTCACCGTCTACTATCTCCTCGACCAGTCCGACTCCGTTCCCCCGCATCTTCAGGACGCCGCCATCGGCCTCGTCCAGTCCATGAGCAGGGACAAGCAGCGCGACGACGAGGCCGGCCTGATCGCCTTCGGCGGGAACGCCTCCATCGAGTCCCTCGCCGTCAACACGTTCGAGTTCGACGGCCAGGTCAATTCCGTCGTCGATGGCGTCCGCACCGACATCTCCTCCGCCATCCGCCTCGCTCTCAGCGCGTTTCCCAACAACCGCATGAAGCGCATCGTCCTGGTCACCGACGGCAACGAGAACAGCGGCAGCGCCATCGAGGTCGCCCGCCTGGCCCGCAACACCAACGTCCCCATCGACGTGGTGCCCCTGCGCTACGACCAGCGCGCCGACGTGCAGATCGACAAGCTCATCGTTCCCCAGCGCACCACCAAGGACGCTCCCTTCGACGTGAAGGTCTTCCTCTCCTCGAAGTCCGACGTGAACGGCCGCCTCCGCCTCTACCGCGACGGCCAGCTCATCGTCGACCAGGACGTCGACGTCTCCGCCGGCAGGAACTCCCCCCTGGTGCTTCCCCAGCGGCTCGACGACGGCGGCTTTCACCGCTACAGCGCGGAGATCGAGGTCGCAGGGGACGAGCGCCCCCAGAACAACCGCGCCCGCGGCTTCACCCATCTCAAGGCCGAGCCCCGCGTCCTCTACGTCGAAGGCGACCAGGAGGCCGTGAACTTCCTCTATCCCGCCCTCGAACTCGAGGACATCCGCGTCACCTTCGCCGATCCCAACGAGATTCCCCTCAACATCGAGGACCTGCAGAACTACGACAGCATCGTTCTCTCCAACGTCCACGCCAACGAGATGACGTTCGACCAGATGACGATGATCGAGCGCGCCGTCCACGACCTCGGCATCGGACTGGTCGTGATCGGCGGCGAGAACTCCTACGGCGCCGGCGGCTACCAGGACTCGCCAATCGAGCGCGCCCTTCCCGTCTCCATGGACGTGAAGCAGAAGAAGGTGCTGCCGAACGGCGCACTGGTGATCGTGCTGCACACCTGCGAAATCCCCAACGGCAACTCCTGGGCGCGCGAGATCAGCATCGCCGCCCTCAACGTCCTTTCCGCCCAGGACTACTTCGGCCTTCTGTACTACGGCGCCAAGCAGGGCATCGGCACCGGCGGCGGCATGGGCGGATGGGGGGAGCACTGGCTCTGGGACCCCGGTCTGCAGATGGCCGGCGACAAGCGCGCCATGCGCGCCAAGATCCGCGGCGTCCAGCCTCTCGACATGCCCACCTTCGACCCCACGCTGCAGCACGCCTACGAGGGACTGAGAGACGTCAAGACCGAGGCCAAGCACATCGTCGTCATTTCCGACGGCGATCCCCAGCCCCCCAACAAGCAGCTCGTCCAGGCCATTCGCGACGAGGGCATCACGGTGTCCTCCGTCGCCATCGCGCCGCACCACGGCCAGACCGTCGAGACACTGAAGGACATGGCGTACTGGGGCGCGGGGAACTTCTACTATCCCAAGACCTCGCGCGAGCTGCCGCGCATCTTCGTCAAGGAAGCCTCCATCGTCCGCCGCTCCCTCATCTTCGAGGAGACCTTCTTTCCGAAGTACGACACGCACTCGGAGATTCTCGAGGGCATCTCCTCCATGCCGCAGCTCAACGGCTACGTCGTCACGTCCGACAAGGAGCTCTCCACCATCGCGCTTCGCACGGAGAAGGACGATCCGCTGCTGGCGCACTGGCGCTTCGGACTCGGCAAGTCCGTCGCCTTCACCAGCGACGCCAAGAACAAGTGGGCGTCGGACTGGGTGGACTGGGACGGCTACGGCAAGTTCTGGAGCCAGCTGGTGCGGTGGTCGCTGCGCGAGACCAGCAGCAGCAACCTGCAGGTGAACACCGAACTCCAGGGCGGCAAGGGCATCGTCACCGTCGATGCGGTGGACATCGACGGCAACTTCCAGAACTTCCTCGAATTCGACGGCACCGTCCTCTCGCCGGAACTCGAACCCACCGGCGTCGAGTTCCGCCAGGTCGGTCCAGGCCGGTACCAGGGAACGTTCGACGCCACGGAAGTCGGCACGTATATGATGCGCCTCTCCAGCGGAGAGGGCGAGCAGCAGCAGAACGTCGTCACCGGCGTGTCGCTCTCGTATTCGCCGGAGTACGAGGCCGCGCGCTCCAACGACGAGTTCCTGGAGAAGATCGCGAAGGAGTCCGGCGGCCGCATCGCCGCGTCCGACGACTACAGCGCCTTCGACCGCCGCGACCTGAAGGCCGCCAACCGGCCCAAGCCCGTCTGGGAGTTCCTTCTTCTCGCCGGGCTTCTGCTCGTTCCCGTGGACGTCTTCGTGCGGCGCGTGTACCTGAACTGGGGCGAGCTCGCCGCAGCCGTCGCGAAGCCCTTCCGCAAGAAGGCCCCCGCAGAACGCGCCGAAGCGATGGGAACGCTGATGGCCGCGAAGCAGCGCGCCACCGCAGGCTTCAAGGAAGAGGACCGCCAGCGCGAGGAGGCCCGCGCCGAATTCCGCGACCGCCTTCGCAGGACCACCGGCGAAGCCCCCGGCGAGGGCGAGACCTCGGTCTTCGACGCCGCCGACCAGAGCGGAACGCAGGCCCCCGCCCGCCACCGCGAGAAGCAGACGTACTCCGCCAGCGACGGCCCCCAGCGCACCGGCGGCGGCAGCCTTTCCGAACTCAAGCGCGCCAAGCAGCGCGCGCGAAAGAAGATGTGACGATGACCGCCGAATGGAAGAACAAGGTCATCCTGGGCGACAACCTGCCCGTCCTCCGCGCGATGGAGGACGAGTCCGTCGATCTCGTCTACATCGATCCTCCCTTCAACACCGGAAGGGAGCAGAAGCGCGAGCGCCTGAAGACCGTCGCGTCGGAGAACGGCACGCGAAGCGGCTTCGCGGGAAAGCGGTACGAGTCCGTCAGCCTCGGTTCGCGCGCATGGTGCGACCGCTTCGACGACTACTACGCGTTCCTGCGCCCGAGGCTGGAAGAGGCGCACCGCGTCCTGAAGACGACGGGCACGATGTACTTCCACATCGACTGCCGCGAGGTCCACTACTGCAAGGTCCTCCTCGACGAGATCTTCGGCCGCGACGCGTTCCTCAACGAAATCGTCTGGGCCTACGACTACGGCGCCAGGCCGAAGCGCAAGTGGCCGGCGAAGCACGACAACATCCTCGTCTACGTCCGCGATCCGAAGAAGTACGCCTTCTATCCCGACCAGATCGAGCGCATTCCCTACATGGCCCCCGGTCTCGTCGGGCCGGAGAAGGCCGCGCGCGGGAAGCTCCCGACGGATGTCTGGTGGCACACGATCGTGTCGCCCACGGGGAAGGAGAAGACCGGCTGGCCGACGCAGAAGCCTCTCGGCGTTCTGCGCCGCGTTCTGGCCGCTTCCTCCAGGGAGGGCGACCTCGTGCTGGACTTCTTCGCCGGAAGCGGAACCACCGGCGCGGCGGCGGCGGAAGCCGGACGCCGTTTCGTACTCGTCGACCAGAACCCCGACGCGTTCGCCATCATGCGCGAACGCCTTGCCGGGGCGGAACACACCGAATTCGTGGAACCCAAACGGAACACGACCGCCAAAAGGAGCGCCCATCATGGCTGACATGCAACAGCTCGCAGCCGAATTCCGCGGGGAATTCGACGCCGTCTACAACGAAATCCAGAAGGTCATCGTCGGCACCGACAACGTCATCGAGGGCGTGCTGATGTGTCTCTTCGCCGGCGGCAACGTCCTGCTGGAGGGCGTCCCCGGCCTCGGCAAGACGATGCTCATCCGCACCCTGGGCGAGGTCCTCGACCTCCCCTTCTCCCGCATCCAGTTCACCCCGGACCTGATGCCGGCCGACATCATCGGCACGAACATCGTCCAGGAGGACCCCGACACGGGCCGCCGCGAGTTCCAGTTCGTGCACGGACCGCTCTTCTCCAACCTCGTGCTCGCCGACGAAATCAACCGCGCGACGCCCAAGACCCAGTCCGCCATGCTCGAAGCCATGCAGGAGAAGCGCATCACCGCAGCCGGCACGACGCACGAACTCGACAAGCCTTTCTTCGTCATGGCGACGCAGAACCCCCTGGAAATGGAGGGGACCTATCCGCTCCCCGAGGCCCAGCTCGACCGTTTCCTCTTCAAGCTCAGGGTCGATTTCCCCGACCGTGCGCAGCTCAACGAGATCATCAACCGGACTACCACCGCCGAAATGCCCCAGGTCTCCCGCGCGATGGACAAGGCGCGCCTGGTGCACTGGATGCGCTTCGTGCGCACCATCGTCGTCGCGCCCCACGTCCAGGACTACGCCGTCCGCCTGCTGCTGGCGACGCATCCGGAAAGCGAGTACGCCACCGACATGGTGAAGCGCTACGTGCGGTTCGGCGCCTCGCCGCGCGGCGCCCAGGCGCTGATCCTGACGGGCAAGATCAAGGCTCTCCGCGCCGAGCGCTACAACGTGTCCTTCGCCGACATCGGCGCCGTCGCCGCCAACACCATGCGCCACCGGCTGATCCTCAACTTCGAGGGCGAGGCCGAGGGCGTCACCACCGACATGGTCATCGCCGACCTGCTGAAGAACGTCTCGCGCGAAGCGGAAATGGCCGCGAGGTAGGCAAAGGAGAAACCGGCGCAATGGGTGCGAAAGCGGACGATGTCAGAAAGCTTCTCGAAGGCCTGGTCGAGACCTTCGGTCGCGAGAATATCGACTATGCCCTTTGCGGCAGCTGGGCCGTGGCGCTCTGGGGGTACAGCCGGATGACTACGGACATCGATCTCTTCATCGCGGAGAAGGATCTCGACCGCGCATGCAGGGCACTCGAACCCGTGGGGTTCGTTCTCAAGGCCGGACGAATTCCACTCCCATCCGCTGGAATCGAGTTCTACGGGGTGAGCGCCGTGGCCGACAGCGAGATCGTGCCGCTCGACATGTATCCCGTTCCCGAGGACGATCCGTATCTTGGACGAAAGGGCCATGTTGTCTGGAACGACTTCGAAGTGCCGATTCTGGACATCGACGACTTGATCGCGATGAAGAGCAAGAGCGAGCGCGGCAAGGACAGAATCGACGTCGAGGAACTCAGGAGGATCAGGGATGAAAAGATTTCCGATTAGCCCCCGGGAGGCCGACTCGGCGATTCGGACGATGGCCCTTCTCATGGAGGCCTACTGGGATGTCGTGAAGACCGCCGACAAGCCGCAGCGCAGCAAGGCGGCGATGGAGAAGTCGAACGAGAAGAAGGAAAAGGACTGAGTGCCGCCAATGGCCACCGCCGAACTGAAGACACTGCTCGAACCGGAGCTGCTCGCGCGCCTCGACCAGCTCGAGGTCCTCACGCACCGCGTCTTTCGCGGGCGCCAGAAGGGCGAGCGCCGCTCGCGCAAGAAGGGCCAGTCCGTCGAGTTCGCCGACTACCGCGAGTACGTCCCCGGCGACGACACGCGCTACCTCGACTGGAACATCTTCGGCCGGCTCGAACGCCTCTACATCAAGCTCTTCCTCGAAGAGGAGGACCTGGCCTTCCACGTCATCGTCGACACGTCCGCCTCCATGGACTTCGGCTCGCCCGTCACCAAGTTCGAGTACGCGCGCAAGCTTGCCGCCGCCCTCGGCTACATCGGTCTGCGCAACCAGGACAAGGTCGGCGTCAGCGACGCCAAGGGCCGCGTCGTCTCGCGTTTCCGCCCGGCGCGCGGCAAGGCGCAGCTGACGAAGATGCTGAGCTACCTGATGACGCTCGAACCCGGCGAGCGGACCAACCTCGTCGAGTCCTGCCGCGACTTCGTTCTCCAGAACACCCAGGCCGGCATCGTCGTTCTCATCAGCGACTTCCTCGACGACCGCGGATACGAAGAGGCGCTGAAGCACTTCTTCATGCGCAACTACGAGGTGTACTGCATTCAGGTGCTGAGCCCCGAGGAGCGCGACCCCACGCAGATGGGGCATCTCGAGCTCGTCGATTCGGAAACGGGCGAACGGCAGGAGGTCACCGCCAGCGAGGCTCTCGTGAAGCAGTACCGCCGCACCGTCGAGACCTTCTGCGGCGGGCTGCGCGACTGGTGCACCTCCCGCGGCATGACGTATCTCGCCGCCACCACCGACCTTTCCGTCGATCAGATGCTGCTGGGCTACCTGCGGCAGAAGGGCCTTCTGCGATGACCTTTCTGCAGAGCCTCTGGTGGGCCGGTCTCTTCGCGCTGCTGCCGGCCATCGTCGTGATGTACCTGCTGAAGCTGAAGCGCCGGCGCGTCGTCATCCCGTCGACGCTTCTCTGGCGCCGCTCGGTCCAGGACCTCGTCGCCAACTCGCCCTTCCAGAAGCTGCGCAACAACCTGCTGCTCTGGCTCCAGCTGCTCTTTCTCGCGCTGCTGATCCTGGCGTTCCTGCGGCCGGTGATGAAGCTCGAGAACCAGTCCGGCAGGACGCTGATTCTGCTGATCGACAACTCCGCGTCGATGCAGACCCTGGAGGGCGCGCGAACGCGTCTCGAAGAGGCGACCGACAAGGCCCGCGCAGCCATCGACAGTCTCTCCAGCCGCGACGAGGCCATCGTCGTCACCTTCAGCGACCGCACCAACATCGTCCAGACCCTGACGAGCGACCGCGCGCTGCTGGACGCCGCTCTCGATTCCATCGAGGCGCGCGACGTCGACACGTCCCTCTCCGAGGCCGGCCTGATTCTCCAGAGCCTGACGTCGACCGTCGACGCCGAAGGCGCCCGGCTGCCGCGCGAGAGCACGAACACCATCGTCTTCAGCGACGGCGTCGTCCGCGGCCTCGCCTCCCTGGCGGACGTTCCCAACGTGGAGTACATCCGCATCGGAACGTCCGCCGAAAATCTCGGGATCACCGGTCTCGACGTCCGGGAGTCCTTCGGCGACACCATCGAGTACCAGATATTCGCGTCGGTCACGAACGCCGGCGGGGAGGAGGAGGAGGCTCTCGTCGAGTTGCAGATCGACGGCCAGGTGCTCGACATCAAGTCCGTCGCCGTTCCCGCCGGCGAGACGCAGGCCGTCGTCTTCGCCACGGGCGAAGTGCAGAAGGGCATCGCCAGCGTTCGTCTCGACCACAAGGACGACTTCCCGCTCGACGACAGCGTCGTGGCGCAGATCGTGCCGCCGGGCGAGATCGACGTGCTGCTCGTGACCAGTGGAAACCCCTTCCTCGAAGAGGTCTTCTCCATCGACCCGCGCGTGCGGATTTCCGTCATCCGGCCGACCGACTACACGCCGCGCGAGGACTACGACGTCGTCGTGTTCGACAACTGCGGCACGGGCGATATTCCCGCCGGCAACTTCCTGTTCATCAATTCCCTGCCGCCGGTGCCGGGCTTCGCCGCCGGAGACCCGGAGACCGTCGACAATCCCGAGATCATCGACTGGAACCGCGTGCACCCGCTGACGCGGTTCGCCAATTTCGAGGAGGTCCTCATCGGCAACGCGCTGGTCTACGAGACGCCGCGCTCCGCCCTGCACGTCGTCGAGGCGGTCGAGACCGACCTGATCACGCTCTACGAAACGGAAACGCAGCACATCGTCGTCGTCGGTTTCGACATCTTCAAGTCCTACTGGCCGCTGGACGTTTCCTTCCCGATCTTCATGTCGAACCTGATCGAGTACTTCGCCGGGCTGAGCCAGGCCGGCTTTCGCCCCGTCTACAGAACGGGCCAGACGATTCCGATCTATCCCGGCGACGAGGACCAGGTCGCCATCGTCAGGACGCCTTCCGGCAAGACCGTCGAGTTCTCCTTCGAGGGCATCAGCACCGCGTACCTGACGGAGACCGCCGAGGCCGGCATGTACGAAGTCGACTTCGACAAGAGCCCCGACCGCTATCTGCCGGTGAATCTGCTGAGTGTGGAGGAGTCCATGATCGGCCCGCAGGAAGCGATCGACATCGGCGGACGCGAAGTCGTCGGCACCGGCGAAGTCGTCCGGACCAACCAGGAGGTCTGGCACTGGTTCGCCCTCGCGGCGCTGCTGATCATGCTGGCGGAATGGCTGATCTACTGCCGCCGCACCTTCATGTGACCGTGCGGCGACCGGCGTTCGTTCTCAGGCGGTGGAGAGTGCCGCCCGCTTCTTCTCCGACTTGCGGCGCTCGTCCGCGTTCAGGATCGCCTTGCGGATGCGAACGCTGTCCGGCGTGACCTCCACCAGTTCGTCGTCCGCGATCCACTCCAGCGCCTGGTCCAGCGTCATCTTCCGCGGCACCTTCAGGCCCGTATCGACCTCCTTCGTGGAGGAGCGGTGGTTCGTCAGCTTCTTCATGCGGACCGGGTTGCAGGGCAGGTCCTCGGGCCGCGAGTTCTCGCCGACGACCATTCCCTCGTAGACCTTTTCCATCGGCGAGACGAACAGCGTCGTCCGCTGCTGAAGGCTTTCGAGCGAGTAGGACGTCGCCGTGCCCGTGTCCATGCTGACCAGCGAGCCGCGGGCGCGCGAGGATATCTCGCCCCGCCAGGGACCGTACCCCACGAATCGCGACGCCATGATTCCCAGGCCCTTCGTGTCCGTCAGGAACTCGTTGCGGTATCCGATCAGCCCGCGCGTCGGGATGGCGAAGGAGAGACGGACGATGCCCGTGCCGGTGTTGTCCATCGACGTCAGTTCGCCCTTCCGCTTCGCGAGCTTTTCGATGACGATGCCCTGGTAGTCCTCGGGCACGTCGATGACGAGGCTCTCCATCGGCTCGAGCATGTTGCCGGCCTCGTCGTGCGTCGTGATGACTTCGGGGCGCGACACGCAGAGTTCCATTCCCTCGCGCCGCATCTCCTCGATGAGGATCGCGAGATGCAGCTCGCCGCGGCCGCTGACCTTCACGCCGTCCGCGCGGCCGATGTCCTCGGTGCGCAGCGCGACGTTCACGCGCAGTTCGCGGTCCAGGCGCTCCTTCAGCTGGCGAAGCGTGATGGCGCGTCCCTCGTTGCCGGCGAAGGGCCCGCTGTTGACCAGGAAGAACATCGACACCGTCGGTTCCTCGATCTCCAGGGGGGGCAGCGCCGCGTCGGCCATGTCGGGCGCCGCGAAGGTGTCGCCGATCATGATGTCCTCGGGCCCGGCCAGCCACACGATGTCGCCGGCGGTGACCTCCTCCACCTCGGTGCGCTCGAGCCCCCGCGTCACCCAAAGGTGCGAGGAGCGTTCGGCGGAGGTGTTCACCACCTCCCAGTCGTCGTCGTGGCGCGCGTAGTTCTTCCAGCGGGTGGTGATGCGCTCGAAGTGCTGGCCCTTGCGGTAGGTGCCTCCCAGAACGCGTCCGCCGCCGATGCGGCCGATGTAGTCGCTCCAGGCGAGGGTCGTGATCTGCATGCGGAAGGGCGCGTCGAGTTCCGCCTCGGGGGGCGGGACGTGTTCGACGACCATTTCGAAGAGCGCGTCCATGCCCTCGTGCTTGTCCTTCTCCAGGTCGCGGACCATCCATCCGTCCAGGCCGGAGCCGTAGAGCACGGGGAAGTCGATCTGCTCGTCGTTGGCGCCGAGCTCGATGAAGAGGTCGAAGGTCTTCTCCAGGGCGCTCTTCGGGTTGGCCTGGGGGCGGTCGACCTTGTTGACCACGACGATGGGCCGCATGCCCATCTTCAGGGCGCGCATCGTGACGTAGCGGGTCTGGGGCATGGGGCCCTCGTTGGCGTCCACCAGCAGCAGGACGCTGTCCACCATCGAGAGGACGCGCTCGACCTCGCCGCTGAAGTCGGCGTGGCCGGGGGTGTCGATGATGTTGATCAGATAGTCTTCCCAGTGCACCGTGCAGGGCTTGGAGCGGATCGTGATGCCGCGTTCGCGCTCCAGTTCGTTGCTGTCCATCACGCGCTCTTCGACGCGCTGGTTCTCGCGGAAGAGCTTGGCGGAGCGGAAGATGGAGTCGATCAGGGTCGTCTTGCCGTGATCGATGTGGGCGATGATCGCCACATTGCGAATCTTGTCGGGTGCTGTCATGAAGGGGGTCTGTCGCCGGGGAGTGGGAGGGTCGCGGGGCGCCCTCCGAAGGCGGCGGCAGGGTGCATACCCCCCGGTGGCACGGCAAGGGAGAAGGGCGGAGGGCGCGTCACAAATCGGCGGGTGCCGGGAAACGGCCGGAAAACGGGGAGGGGCGGCGCTTTCGCGCCGC
>JAJFLJ010000228.1 GCA_021772755.1 Candidatus Sumerlaeota bacterium | reverse complement strand
CGACGGAATACCTGGACGAGCACCGCATGCACACCGAGGAGTACTTCGTGCCGGAATCGACGGCCGATGCCGTGAACCGCGCGAAGGCCGAAGGGCGGCGCGTCGTGGCCCTCGGAACGACGAGCGTGCGCACGCTGGAATCCGCGGCGGACGAAGCGGGAACGCTTCGCGCCGGACGCGGAGAGAGCCGGCTGATGATCCGGCCCGGCTATCGCTGGCGAATCGTCGACGGCACCATCACCAACTTCCACCTTCCGCGTTCGACGCTGCTTTGTCTTGTCTCGGCCCTGGTGGGACGCGAGAGACTGCTCGCGATCTACGCGGAAGCGGTCGCCGCGAAGTACCGATTCTATTCGTACGGCGACGCGATGCTGCTCTGGAGGAGCGCGAATGAGCGAGAGACTCCCGGCTGAGGCGCTGCTTCTCGAACCGGTCTTTTCCGAACGCCCCTGGGGCGGGACGCTGCTGAAGACCCGGTTCGGCAAGAACACGCCAGACGACCGGGTCGTCGGCGAGTCCTGGGAACTCTCCGACCATCCCAACGGTCGTTCCCGAATCGCCAACGGACCCTTCGCCGGCCGGGAATTCGGCGACGTGCTTCGCCGCTTCCCCCGCGAAATGGCCGGAACCACCCGCCTGCCGGAGCGCTATCCCCTTCTCGTCAAGTTCATCGACGCCGCCCAGGACCTCTCCATCCAGGTCCATCCCAACGACGACCAGGCCAGGGCCCGTGGCGATCGCGGCAAGACCGAATGCTGGTACGTGATGGACTGCGAACCGGGCACCGAAATCGTCTACGGGCTCGCGAAGGGCATCGGGCCGGAAGACCTGCGGCGCGGCGCGGAAGACGGCTTGATCGAGAGCATGGTGGCCCGCTTTCCCGTCCGGCCCGACACGTTCCTCTTCGTGCGCGCGGGAACCGTTCACGCGATCCTCGGCGGCACGCTGATCTGCGAGGTCCAGCAGTCCAGCGATACGACCTACCGGCTTTGGGACTGGAATCGCAAGCCCCCCCGCGCGCTGCACGTCGACGAGTCCATCGCCGTGATCGACTGGAACGCGGGGGACGCGACCCCCCTGGACGTCGCCGGAGAGATCGACGGCGTGCGAACGCTCGCCGACAACGAGTACTTCCGCGTTCGCGTCGCCGACATCCGGGGCGAGTGCCCCCTGCCCGGCGACACGCTCGGTTCCGGCACCATCGCCATCTGCCTGAAAGGCAAGTTGACAGTGTCGGCCCCGGAAGGAACCACTGCGCTGGATCGTGGCCGCACCGCGTTTCTTCCCGCGGCGATCGGCGGCGACGTGCGCCTGCGGGCCGAAGGCGCGCGCGTTCTGCTGGCGGAGAGCCGCGAACTGGACCCGGCCTGAATCGAAACCGCGAAGGACACCGAACACTCGAATGGCCGAAACACCCGACAAGCGCCCCGTTCCCGTCGATCCGCCCACCCCTTCGAACCGGCCGGCATCGAAGGACGTTCGGGCGTACGACCGTTACAGCATCAAGCTGCGCCTGCGGCTCCACATCCTGCTGCCCGAAGAGACGTTCACGCCGCTGGACGTTCCCGCCATCGCGACGGAAGTCTCCCAACTCGGCCTTCGTGTCAAGACGCCGCTGATCTCGAAGGACCTCGCGGAGCGGCTGCACAAGGGCCCCGCGTGGGTGAAGCTGGAACTCGAATCCCCGCGCAACGGCCAGAAGCTCACCATCAAGACGCGGCCCTTCTGGGCGAAATACTACCCCGAAGGCGTGAACGAACGGGCCTACGCGGAACTGGGGTTCTCGCTCAAGGACCTGGCGGAAGAGGACCGCATCGGACTCGAAGACCTCGTCCGCGACCTCATGGAGCAAGGCCGCACTGGGACGTAGGGCCGCAGTAACCATGCTGCCGGAGTACATCATGCGACAATCCTACGATGACCCCCACTGGTGCATAGAACACGAGCCGTCCGGAATCGGGGACCTTGGCATCGGGCGCCGTATGTCGATGCTTCTCGAATGGTTCGGACGGAAAAGGGACGCGGTGATCGTATTCATAGTCTACTTTCCGGTCATTCTGGCGGCCTGCACCGTACTGTTTCGCTTCCCATTGACGACTCAGATTGTAGCGCTTTTCGCCAGCTGGGCCATAGGCGTATTCGGCACTCTCTTTTTCATCATCTCGAGGATTCTTCGCTTCAAGCGAGAGTTCCTCCTCGCACGCACCCGCAGCTTGGAGGAGGTGAGAAAGCTGAAGTGGAGCGAATTCGAGCATTTCGTTGCCGCGCTTATGGAACTCGATGGCTGGGAGGTCGAGCGGCGTGGGGGCGAGTACGGCGACGGCGGAATCGATCATATTCTCCGACGGGACGGCGAACGGTGGGTCGTACAGTGCAAGCACTGGAGCATGGACCTCGTCCCTGTCCATCCGTTGCGCGAACTATACGGGATCATGGCCCGCGACGGATACGACGGGGCGATGTTCTTCGTCAGCGGAAACTTCTCGCCGCTGGCTGACGAGGAGTTCGGTTCGCGGTCGAACGTCAAGCTGTTCAATGGCGCCCGAATCGTCGGGATGATCGACCGGCTCCGCGACAGGCTTCCCGAACCGGGG
>JAJFLJ010000227.1 GCA_021772755.1 Candidatus Sumerlaeota bacterium | reverse complement strand
AAGCTGTCGAGCTCGACCGGCAGGGAGGAGTTCACCCCGAGGGGGAACACGGCGGCAACGTCGCCGGCCGTGTTGTTCGTGTCGAAGTAGTTGACCGCTCCGACGTTCCATTGCGGGGCGCTCCAGGTGGTTGTGGCGGGTCCGCTGATGCGAATCGCGTAGCTGTCGAGGTGCTCCCAGCCGGTGCCGGTGCCCTCGACGCCGACATCGCCGTAGGTGTCGATGATGCCGGTGTTGTCCGCGGTGGTGGAAACGATCACGGCGTCGTCGCCGTTGATGCCCATCACGCCCTCGACCACGGTGACGTTCGAAGGGGGCGAGGGGTAGACGGTATCGAAGTGCTGCACGCTGGTGTCGTAGAGCACCAGGAACTCGCCGTCCGCGATCGTCGCGCCGCCGGTCAGGGCGTTCAGATCGTTGGTGTTGAGCGTGGACGCGTTGGGGCTGGCGTAGTAGTTGAGATAGTAGTTCGTCACGGAGAGGTCGATCGGCCCGCCCGAGACGTTCTTGATCTCGGCGAACTTGGGTCCGCCGGGGGATACGGGGCCGTCGCAGACGCCGGTGATGAGCCATTGGGCCTGGGCGGGATTTCCCGCGAGGAGTGCCGCAGCCGCGGCGAGAAGGACCTTCTTCATGGTATCGTCTCCGTGGATCGTGGTGTGAGCCCGGCGGATGGAAACCGGACTCTTCGGGGCACAACAAGGCTCCATTGTTTTTGGACGGCTGCGATCCGCGCAATCCATAATGAAGGAGGTCGCAAGATTCTTGCGACCTCCCGGGAACGGTGGCGAATAAAAAGCGAATCAAGGCGCGACGCGATGTGCGCGGTCAGAGCGCGCCATCATCGCGACCACACGCCAGCAGATGCTACTCGCAGAAGTGGGGAAGAAGAGCCAGCCCCGGAAGGTCGAGAATGGCTCCCCCGGTTGGACTCGAACCAACAACCTACGGATTAACAGTCCGCCGCTCTACCGATTGAGCTACAGGGGAACAGGGGGACATTTTTCGCCCCCCGCGAAGGGACGCGTTCTGTAGCCACACCCCCCTGCCAGCGCAAGCCTTGATTTCGTTCGCCCTGGAGTCGGCGGCGGGGGAGCGCGCGGCGAAGGCAGACCTCTGGCGTTTCAGGACTTGGAGCCGCCGCCGAATCGGCTTGCGCGATGCCGGGGCGGGGGCGGAGGCTCGGGGTTGGGCACGGGGGACCCGCAACGGGCAATGACCGCTCTCGAAGAACGGATGAAGGTCAGCACCAGGGATGCGCCCGTGGACGATCCGCGGGCGGTGAACGAGGTGCTCGCGCTGCTGGATTCGACCTGGCTCGATCCCGTCGCCCATGCCCGTCCCACGCACTACAACATCGCGACGTCGGTGGTCTGCAATATCCGCTGCGTGTTCTGTCCGCGCCAGACGCTGACGCCTCTGACGAAGGAGGACTTCGGCTATCTGGCGGCCGACTACTTCGATGCGGTCGAGCCCCATCTGGAGGCGGCGCTGCGGACGGGGATGTTCGGGCTGGGCGAGCCGTTCCTGAATCCGAATTTCTTCGAGTTCCTGCGCGCGGCCAAGGAGCGCGGCACCTACTGCATGACGTCGAGCCACGGCATGTCGCTGAAGCCGCGGGTGATCGAGAGGATTCTCGATCACGGGCTGGACGAGTTGTGCGTTTCGTTCGATGGCGCGACGGCGCGGACGACGAACTTCCTGCGGGACGGCGCGAACTTCGAAACCGTCAGGAAACAGGTCGGCGATCTGATCCGACGGCGCAACGAACGCGGGCTCGAGCGGCCTCGGGTCCACATGAGCTTCACCGTCTCGAAGTACAACATGTGGGAAATGCGCAAGGCGGTCCGGCTGGCGAAGGAACTCGGCGTCGATCTGCTGGCGTTCTCGAACCTGGTGCTGGACAATCCCGAGCACGCGCACGTCTCGGCGGTGGGGTCGCGGGTCTACCGGTGGAACCTGGCGCGCGCGCGGCGGCTCGCCGGGGAACTCGGCGTCGAGATGGCGACGTTCTTCCAGATTCCGTTTCCCTACCGCGAGCAGCCCGTTCCCGCGACGGACGCGTCGGTGCGCTACGGCTGTTCGGAGGCCTGGCGCGCGATGATCGTCGAGCGCGACGGCAATATGAAGCCATGCTGCTATCTCGACGAGTCGTTCGGCAACGTGCGCGACGGCGATTACGCGGAGCAGCTGAACAGCGACGCGGCCGTGGCCTTTCGCCGCACGTTCACCGAGCGCCGCTTCAAGAACACATGCCGGGGCTGCGGCCAGTTCGCCGCGCTGACCGACGGGGCCACGCGCGGGATTCTCGCGAAGGCGGAGGACCGAATCGCCTCGGGCCCGTTCGGCGCCGAAACGCGCGTACTGCTGGCCGAGAAGCTGCGGTACTTCCGCGACCTGGCCGGCGCTCCGGCCTCCGCCGAATAGGCTATCCCGCGCAACGGGACTTTCGGTTGTGCCGCGCGCTCGACCCGGCAACGAGACCTGTCCGAATCCGCCCGGAGGCCATCCGCCCGAAATGACAAACCGTCTTCCTGCGCTCGTCGCTGCCGCCATCGCCATGTGCACGACCGCACCCGCCCAGAACGACTTCGCGCCGAAGGACGACGAGGTGCGATTCGTCGTCTGGGGCGACACCCAGTTCGCCAACATGCCGCTCTTCGAGCGCCTCGCCCACGAGACGAACCTCCTGAGTCCCGACTTCGTGATCCAGGTCGGCGACATGATCCAGGGCTACACGTACGACGCCGACACGGTGCGGGCGGAATGGGTCCGCTACCGCTCGCAGATCGAACCCCTCACCATGCCGTTCCATCCGGTTCCCGGCAACCACGACGTCGTGACGACACCCTCCGAGGAAGTCTACAAGGAGGTCTGGGGCGCCGAGAAACTCGTCTATTCCTTCGACAACGGACCGGTGCACTGCATCGTGCTGGATTCCTACTGGGGCGAGGAGGACGACCGCATCGCCGACTGGCAGCGCGAGTGGCTTGCCGACGATCTCGCGGCGTACGCCGAAGCCAACGGCGGCGAAGGCTCCGCGGAACTCGCGTCGAAGTCCATCTTCGTCTTCCTGCACGCGCCGCTCTGGCGGTACAAGGGCGACACCACCGGACGCCAGGACTGGGACGAAATCCACGCGATGCTGACGAAGTATCCGGTGAAGCTCGTCGTGGGCGGCCACACGCACGAATACGTGTGGGAGCAGCGCGACGGCATCGACTATCTCGTCATCAACAGCAGCGGCGGCATGGGCCGCAGCGACGAGCGCGGCGGCTACATCCACGCCTTTCTCCACGTCAGCGTGCGCGACGGCCAGGATGTGCGCTACGGCGTCGTCAAGGCGGGGTCGGTGCTGCCGCTCGACACCGTCGATTCCCGCGAGCGCGGCGCCGTTCCGCGCTACTCCCTGAACGACAGCCGAATCCGCATTCCCGAATGGGAAGTCGGCGCGGCGTTCGAGAG
>JAJFLJ010000226.1 GCA_021772755.1 Candidatus Sumerlaeota bacterium | reverse complement strand
ACCACGCGTAGAAGTAGTACACCGACTGGGGGATCAGGCGGCCGACGTTGATGGAGTTCGCCGACGAAAGCGGAAGCGCCGCGAGTCCCTGGTCGCCGAACGCGCGCTTCACCATCGCCTGGCAGTCGTCGAACTTGCCGTCCACCGCGATCGTGCGCACGTTGCCGGTCAGCGTGGTCATCTGCCTGCGCTGGCGGGCGCTGACCTCCTCCGCGGGAAAGAGCACCAGCACGCGGATGCCCTCGATGCCGTGAAAGGCGCTCGCCACGGCGGAGCCCGTATCGCCGCTGGTGGCCGTCAGGATGATCAGCTCGCGCTTCTCCTGGCGGATGAAATGCCCGATCAGGCGCGCCATCATGCGGGCGGCGAAGTCCTTGAAGGACGCCGTCGGTCCGCGGTCCAGCCGCATGACGTGAACGCGGTCGAAGACGCGCTCCAGGGGAACGTCATAGTCGTACGCGTCCTTGCAGAGCTTCGCAAGGAGCTTCCGTTCCACGACGCCTTCGGTGTACCTGCCGATGACGGCTGCGGCGATCTCGTGATACTCCATGTCGCGGAACGCCTGTAGCTCCTCCGCGTCCACGGGCGGAAAGCGTTCGGGCATATAGAGCCCGCCATCGGGCGCCTGGCCCTGGAGCAGGGCGTCCTTCAGATCGACGGCCGGCGCCGATTCGTTGGTACTGGTGAAGAGCAGTTTGGAGACAGCGGTCTGCACGCGTTCGATGACCCCCACGGTCGTGTTGCGGGAATGCTGGAGGGGGCGCGGGCCGGAACGCAACCCCGAGGTGCTTCTCCCGTTGCCCGGGCCCCGCAGGCACGGGATTCTGCGAATTCGATGGAGACCCCGCCATGAACCCGGATTCGCTCGCAGACCAGTACCGCTCAGAAGGCTACGCCATCGTTCACCAGGCCATCGACGCGAACCTCCTGGGAGAGGCGCAGGCGCATCTCGACTGGCTCGCCGGGAAGCATCCCGGAATTCGCGGAGAGAACCTGCACCACGAGCTGGTGAAGAACGACCCGTTCTGGCTGCGGCTGGTCAGCGACGACCGCCTGTTGGACATCGCCGAAGCGCTGCTGGGGCCGGACATCGCGCTCTTCGCGAGCCACTACATCGCCAAGCCGCCGCGCGACGGCCGGCCCGTGCTCTGGCACCAGGACGGCAGCTACTGGCCGCTCGAACCGATGGACGTCATTAGCGTGTGGCTGGCCACGGACGACTCGACGCCGGAGAACGGCTGCATGCGGGTCATTCCCGGCACGCAGGCCGTTCCGCTTCAGAAGATGGAGTCGGACACGAGCGGCGGCAATGTGCTCGGTTCGCGAATCGATCCGTCGCTCGTCGACGAGTCAAAAGCCGTCGATGTCGTACTGAAAGCGGGGGACGTTTCGGTCCACCATCCCAACATCATCCACGGCTCGGAAGCCAACATGTCCGACAAGCGGCGCGGCGGCCTGACGATCCGGTACATCCCAACGACGACGCGTATTGCCGGCGGGAGATCCTGGCCGTGCGCGTTTTTGCTGCGTGGCAGAGCCGTGCCCGGAGTAAATGAGTACCAGCCCAGGTCAAAGTATGTGGCGGGGGAACACTTCGCGTTTCGCGGATCCGAAGCCTGGGCGTAGCGAACCGCCGCGCGCGGCGGTCAGCCGCGACCGAAGAAGGCCTTGATGAACGTATCGCCCTGGATCTCGCCATAGTCGCCTTCGCGGCAGGCGACTTCGTCGTAGACCTGAACGGGGTCCGGGCTTTCGCCCGGCTTCCGGATGGCGAAGGGAATCGGATCGCGCGTGTGAACGCGGCGGGCGGCGGGCGTGGGATGGTCCGGAAGCACCGCGAGGGTGGCCTCGATGCCGCGCTTCTCCAGACCGGCCATGACGCGCCCGATGCAGCGCTCGTCGAGGTCCTCGATCGTCTTCTTCTTCAGTTCGACATCGCCCTCGTGGCCTGCTTCGTCGGGCGCTTCGACGTGCAGATACACGAAGTCGTGCCGTTCGAGCGCCGCCAGACAGGCGTCCGCCTTGCCCTCGTAGTTCGTGTCGTGAAGACCGGTCGCGCCTTCCACATGGATCATCTCGAGCCCGGCGTACCTGCCCAAGCCAAAGATCAGATCGACGGCGGAAATCACGGCTCCACCGATACCGAACCGTTCCTGGTACGTCCACATCTTCGGGCGCCGACCGGGCGACCAGAGCCAGATGGAATTGCCGGGGTCCTTGCCGGCGGCGACGCGCGCCCGGTTCACCGGGTGATCGGCGAAGACCTCCCACGATTTGCGCGTCAGGGCGTTGAGCCGCCGCGCCGTGGCTTCCGCCTCCGGGGTGCGGGCGGCGATCATCAGCGGCTCGACCTCTTCGCCGGGATAGTCGTGCGGCTGCTTCGTGTCCAACCCCGGGTCCAGGCCGCGACCCACCAACAGGTTGCGATAGCTCACGCCCGCGTGGAGCGCGATGTCGTCGCCGCAGAACGGCTTCATCGCGGCGAGCAGCTCGGCGGACTCCTCCGTGGAGATATGCCCGGCGGAGTGGTTCTTGATGCGGCCGTTCTCGATGCAGATCACATTGCAGCGCATGCCGATGGCGCCGTCGGGAATGTCGATGCCCATGCTGGCGGCTTCGAGAACCGCGCGGCCCTGGTAGACCTCGTTCACGTCGTAGCCCATGACGGCGAGATTGGCGGAGGCGCTGCCGGCGTCCATCCCCGGCAGAACCGTGCGAAACATCCCGGTGCGGCCCTCGCGGGCGATCCGGTCGATGTGGGGCTTGCGGGCGGCCTGCAGGACCGTCCTGCCGCCGAAGCGTTCGTGGGGCTCGTCCGCCATGCCGTCCCCCAGGAAAATCACGTACTTCATCGCGCTCGCTCCGTCATTGAATCGACCGAAAGGAACCCAAGCAGTCCCGGAAGGGCGGAAGCGAGGAAAAACGAAATGCGTCGCGCCCTGCGGGATTCCACGGGGCGCGACGTCGTTTCGGCGATTTCAGGTGTCGCTACGCCTCGTCGAGGGCCTCGATGCCCGGGAGCTTCTTGCCTTCCAGGAACTCCATGCTGGCCCCGCCCCCGGTGGAAATATGCGCCATCTCGGCGGTCAGGCCGTACTTCTTGATCGCTGCGGCGGAATCCCCCCCGCCGATGATCGTGACGGCCTTGCCCTTCAGCGAAGCCAGCTTCTTCGCGACGGCATGGGTGCCCCTGCCGAATTCGTCGATCTCGAAAACGCCGACCGGTCCGTTCCATACGACCGTCGCTGCGCCGTCGAGGACAGCCTCCAGCGCCTTGAGCGAATCGGTTCCGATATCGACGCCTTCCATGTCCGCCGGAATGGCGGTGACATCGACGATCTTCGTGTTCGCGCCGGCGCCGAACTTGTCCGTCACGAGAACGTCGGTCGGCAGCATCACCGTCGCCTTCGCGCTCTCGAACTCGGCGAGAAGCTCCTTCGCCGTAGCGAAGGACTCCTCGTCGAAGAGCGACTTGCCGATCTCCAGCTCCTGCGCCTTGAAGAAGGTGTATGTCATGCCGCCACCGAGGAAGAGCACATCGACCTTGGCGAGGAGGGCGCGAATCACGCCGATCTTGCTGCCGACCTTCGCGCCGCCGAGAATCGCCACCAGCGGGCGCTTCGGCCTGTCGAGGGCCTCCTGAAGATACTCGAGTTCCTTGGCGATGAGGAACCCCGCAGCCGAGGGCCGCAGGAATTCGGTGACGCCGCACGTCGAGCAGTGGTCGCGGTGCGCGGTGCCGAACGCATCGTTGACGTAGAGGTCCGCGAGCCCCGCGAGGTTCTTCGTGAATTCGCGGCGCGCATCGCTGAACTTCCCGGTTTCCTTGTCGGCCTTCTCGTCCTCCTCCTTGTGGAAGCGGACGTTCTCCAGAAGAAGGACGCGGCCGTTCGCCACGCCGGCGGCCATCTTTTGGACCTCGGGGCCGACGCAGTCCGGCGCCAGCGGGACGTCGAAGCCGAGAAGCTCGCCAAGCCGCTTCGCAACGGGGGCGAGGCTGAGTTCGGGAACGACGGCCCCCTTCGGGCGGCCAAGGTGCGAGCAGAGGATCACCTTCGCTCCGCAGTCCAGCAGGTGCTTGATGGTCGGCAGGGATTCGGTGATGCGGACGTCGTCGGCGATGGTCCGGTCGTCGTTCAGCGGAACATTGAAGTCGCACCGAACGAGGACTCTCTTGCCTGAGACGTCGAGCTTGTCGACGGAGAGCTTGGCCATGAAAAAAACTCCGGGGTAGTCGTGTGGTCTGCGGTCGGAAGCGGCGGCACGGGGACGGCGGGCGCCGTCCGGTTCGCGGCCCGCTCACCGGCGAGGGGCGTAGCGACGGGCGGCCCGGGTGTCAACTGCGGCGCGTCTCTCTGTTCTTGCCACCCCTCCTGGCCGCGCGGCAGGCTCGCCCAATCCTCGCGGACTATGGAGCACTGCGGTGCAAAAGACTGGCAGCCTGGCGGTTCAAATCGGAATCTTCGTCGTCGTGGGAACGCTGATCCTCACCCTCTTCAGCATCCGCACGTCGAGAGACTTCGGCGGAGGCGGCTTCTACGAGATCGAGGCGTACTTCGACGACACCCTGGGCCTGACGGACCAGGCGGACGTTTCGCTGAGCGGCGTGCGGATCGGCAAGGTCAAGAGCGTCGATTTCGATCCCCGGCGCCGCGCCGTGAAGGCGGTTCTCGCGGTCTCCAGCGACTATCCCCTGCCGACGGATTCGACGGCCCGCATCCAGCAGGCCGCCCTGCTGGGCACTTCCATCGTCGTCATCCGGTACGGACAGGAGAGCGGGATGCTCTCCAAGGGCGGCGAGATCGCCACCGAGTCCGTCCCGGGACTCGACGAGCTCGTCACCTCCGTCTCCGAAATGAGCGCGGACGCCCGCGACCTGGTCAGTTCCTTCAAGGAGAACCAGGACGGCCTCTTCGGACGCATCGAATCCGTGATCGAGGAAAACCGCGAGGACCTTCGCAAGACATCCGAGTCGTTCGCCCAAACCGGCCCCAAGCTCGAACTTCTGGCCGACAACCTGAACGAGATCACCGAGAACATGAAGTCCGGCAAGGGCACCATCGGCCGCCTGTACAGCGACGAGACGCTGTACGAGGACCTGAAGTCGTTCTCCACCGATGCGAAGCAGATCGTCGCGGACCTGCGCGACGGCGACGGCACCCTCAGCCGCCTGCTGTACGACGACTCGCTGGCGCGGGAGGCCGAGGACGGCTTCCGCAAGCTGGGCGAGGCCGGCGACGAGGTGAAGGCGGTGCTCGGCGACAACGAGGAGGAGATCCGCGAGGCCCTCGCCGCTCTCCGCGACGTGGGACCGCGCATGGACCGCGCGCTGGACGACCTTCAGGAAATCACGCGCAAGATCAACGAGGGCGAAGGCACCCTGGGCAGACTCGTCAACGACCCGTCGCTTTACGAGGACGCGCAGCGCACGGTCAACCAGGTCGGCGAGAGCTTCGAGGCGAGCGAGGAGCAGGGCGTCGTGCGATCGTTCATCGGCGTTCTCTTCGGCGCGCTGATCTGACTCTTCGCGCGCGAACGGCGGTTCGCGTTTCCCCTTGTCGCTCTTGGCGCGCGATCGCGAGCGTGCCGGTCGAACGCATCACACGGGGAAACGCCTGACGCGCCAGTGGAATTCCGCTCCCAGCCTCTTTCGAAATCGAGCGCCTTCGCGCGCCGTCTCGGCATCAGCGCGGCGCTCTGCCTGCTCGTCGCCGGCACCGTTCTCGGCCGGGTCTTCTGGCTCGCCGTTGTGCGCGGAGAGGACTACTCCGCCCGCGCCTCCTCCAACCTCCAGGCGCTTCAGCGCATCGAGGCGCCGCGCGGCAACATCTTCGACCGCCAGGGACGGCCCGTCGCGTCGAACCGGCGCGCCTACGCGCTGTCCTACGCGCGGCGCTCGCGCTCCGAAGCCGAGGTCCACGAAGCGCTGCGCGTCGTGGGGGAACTGCTGGAAACGGACCTTCTCGCCCAGAAGCGAACGATCATGGAGACGCGCCCCTCGTGGACGCGCCATACTCTCGCCAGACGCCTTGAGCAGGAGAGGATCATCCCGATTCTCGAGCGGCTTCACGAATTCCCCGGCCTGACCGTTTCGGAGGACTTCCGGCGCGAGTACCCGCAGGGCCCCGCCCTCGCGAACGTCGTGGGCTTCATGGGGAAAATCGCACCGGAAGACACCGACCGCTTCGCGCGCCCGACGTATCTGCCGGACGCATGGGTTGGTCGTTCCGGCATCGAGCGACAGGAGGAGGACCGTCTCGTCGGCAAGCGCGGAGTTCGCCGTCTCGTTCGCGACGCGCGCGGTGCCGCGATCGAGGACCCCGCCATCGTGGAGCGGGCCTATCCCGGCGACGACCTGGTCCTTTCGCTGGACGCGGAACTGCAGCGAACCGCGTACGAGCTGCTGGGCGACCGGAAGGGGAGCTTCGTTCTGATGAACGCCCTCACGGGCGATCTCCTGGTTCTCGCCTCCACGCCGTCGTTCGACCCCAACGCCCCCTGGGAGCAGGAGCTGGACGGACGGCCCGTTTCCTTCATCAACCGCGCGAGCCAGGGGGCGTACCCGCCCGGCTCCACGTTCAAGCTGGTCACGGCGTCCGCCATTCTGCGCGACATCTGGACGCCGGACACGCCCGCCTTCTGTTCCGGCGCGTTTCTCTGGCCGGGATGGAACCGTCCGTTTCACTGCGATCATCGCGGCGGACACGGAACGATTCGCATCGAAGAGGCCGTTCAGCGCTCCTGCAACGTGTACTTCTACAAGGGCGCCTATGAATTGGGCGGCGAGAGGCTGATGGCCGAAGCGAACCGTTTCGGGTTCGGCGAAAAAACGGAGATCGACCTGCCCGGCGAGCGCACCGGTTCGCTCTCGAAGAACGGCGCACCGCCCGAAGGGGGCGAGGTGCTGAACTTCGCCATCGGACAGGGCGCCCTGCTGTCCACGCCGCTCCAGGTGGCGCGGGCATACGCTGCGCTCGCGAACGGTGGCCGGCTCGTCCGG
>JAJFLJ010000225.1 GCA_021772755.1 Candidatus Sumerlaeota bacterium | reverse complement strand
ATGAGCCTGCACCACCGCCTGACGCTCCATGCCAGCGGCACGAACACCTCGGACGGGCCGCGATGCAGTCTGGCGATTCATCTGCGAACGGAAGAGAGCCGACCGCGCGACGGCCGCCGCGCGCTGTTGACGGAGTTCATCGACGACCTGGCCGTCTGCCCCATCGTCCACGGAACGAAGATCGACGCGGCGTTCTGACGAAACGGCTTCAGTTGGCGGTGGCGTCGCCCGACGGAGCGGTTCTCTCCACACCCATATACCGCCAGTGCCAAGGCTCTTCGACGTAGCCCGTCGCGTCGATGTTGTCCTCGCGATAGGTCTGCCGGAATCCGAACCTCGCGCCGTTCGCCTGCATCCAGAGATGCTCGGGACAGTCCTTCGTCAGGAATCTCCCCGTGGAACGCGCGGCGATGTCCATCGTCGTGCCGAGCTGGTGCTCGCTGTGGCCCGGCGGCGCGCTGAAGCGCTGACTCAGACCCCTGCGTTCGACGTTGCGCAGATAGATGCCCTGCTGGGTCGTGCCGGAACGGTACGGCGAGGACGCGTAGATCTCGATGCCGGCCTCCGCCGCCGCGTCGATCATCGCCACGGCGTGTTCGGCGGCCTCGCGGCGAAGGCGATAGTCCTCCGGATCGCGTCCGCCGGCATAGCCCTCCGGCAGCGACACGAGGTCGTCCGCTTCGTATCCGATGGGAATCCCCCACCACCGAATGACGATCTCGCTTCCGAAGGGCAGGTTGCCGTGGGCCGCGATCGCATCCGCGTTCTTCGGATGGACGCGGTGCAATCCGGTGCGCGGCGCCCACCCGACCGTTTCGCCGCCCGTGATTCGCAGCCACTCTTCGTCCGTTTCCACGATCACGCAATACGCGCCGACGACGGCGGCATCCCGCGAAAGGGTTCCCACGACGGGCGAATCGTACGACGGCTCGGCGTGAACGTCCAGGGTGTCGGTGTGGACGGTCCAGGGCGTGTCCGGATCGGCACCGAGGGGATCGATGCTCACTTCGCGAAACGTCAGGGAAGCCGGCGGCGCGGTGGTCCGAGCCTCGGCGCCCCCGTCCTGCGCGAAAGTCGTGACGGCGATGGCAAGAAACGCGAAGAGAATGCAAATGGGGCGAAGGCGCATGGGTCGTGTCCGATAGCGGTTTCGCCGGCGCAACCGGCTCGCGAAATCCAGCCGGACCGCATCTCACCGCGCAACCCGGAACTCCCGGGACGGTGCCCATCGGGCGGATCGGTCGGAACGAACTCGCCGGATTCGATGGCAGAGGCTCCGCGCCCCCGCCCCTTGACGCGTCGTCCGCGCTGGTATTCCCTTCCGCGCCTCTGCCGCCCCGGCGGCGGGGGCAGTCCACCGGGGGTGCGCAGCCCGTGTCATCCGAGTCCGCCAGCACGTTGAACGCCGAGCTTCCCAAGCAGTACCAGGCGCCCGAGATCGAGGGCCGCTGGTCCGGATTCTGGGCCGCGCAGGGCTACTTCACCGCCGATCCCGACGCGCCCGGCGAGCCCTACTGCATCGCCATTCCCCCGCCCAACGTCACCGGCGTTCTCCACATGGGCCACGGCCTGGACGAAACCATCCAGGACACGCTCGCCCGCTATCGCCGCATGACGGGCCGCAACGTGTTGTGGGTGCCGGGAACGGACCACGCCGGCATCGCGACGCAGCACGTCGTCGTCGAAAAGCTCCGCCGCGAGGGCAGAAACCGCGCCGACATGGGGCGCGACGCCTTCGTCGAGGAAGTCTGGCGCTGGAAGGACGAGCACGGCGGCCGCATCGTCGAGCAGTTGAAGCGGCTTGGCTGCTCCTGCGACTGGACGCGCGAGGCCTTCACCCTGGACGAGACCCGCGCGCGCGCCGTCCGCGTCGCCTTCAAGCGCCTCTACGACAGGGGACTGATCTATCGCGGCGAGTACCTCGTGAACTGGGACCCCGTCTCCCTCACGGCCCTCAGCGACGACGAGGTCGAGTACGAGGAGGAGCAGGGCCATCTTTGGCATTTGAAGTACCCGTTCGAGGACGGCAGCGGCCATGTCGTCGTGGCGACGACGCGCCCCGAGACGATGCTCGGCGACACCGCCGTCGCCGTGAATCCCACCGACGAGCGCTGGAAGCATCTCATCGGCAGAAACGTCGTTCTTCCCCTCGCCGACCGCCCCATTCCCATCATCGCCGACGACTTCGTGAAGAAGGACTTCGGCACCGGCATGGTCAAGATCACGCCGGGCCACGATCCCAACGACTTCCTCTGCGGCCTGCGGCACGACCTGCCGATGATCAACGTGCTCGCCGACGACGCGACGATGAACGAGAACGCCGGCGCGTACGAGGGGCTCGACCGCTACGAGGCCCGCAAGCGCATCGTAGCCGACTTCGAGCGGCTCGGCCTGCTGGACCGCGTCGAGGAGCACACCCACCGCGTCGGCCGCGGCTATCGCAGCAAGTCCGTCGTCGAGCCGCGCCTCTCGAAGCAGTGGTTCGTCAGGATCAAGCCCCTTGCGGACAAGGCCCTCGCGGCCGTCGAAAGCGGCGACATCCGCATCCTGCCGGAAACTCCCTACCGCCAGACGTACCGCAGCTGGATGGAGAACGTGCGCGACTGGTGCATCAGCCGCCAGCTCTGGTGGGGCCACCGCATTCCGATCTGGTACCGCGTCGACGATCCCGAAACGATGGTGTGCTACGACGGCGAGGGCGTGCCGCCGGAGGTCGCGAAGGAACCCGCCGCGTGGCGGCAGGACGAGGACGTGCTCGACACCTGGTTCTCCTCGGCGCTGTGGCCCGCGTCGATTCTCGGATGGCCCGACGAGACGAAGGACCTGAAGACCTGGTACCCGACGAGCGTTCTCGTCACGGGCCACGACATCCTCTTCTTCTGGGTCGCGCGCATGATCATGTTCGGCACGGACCTGGTCGGCGAAAAGCCCTTCGGCGACGTCTACATGCACGGCCTGATCTTCGGCAAGTCGCACTACGAGAAGACCGGCGGCGACATGCGCCTCATTCCCCCCTCCGAGGCGCGCAAGTACGAACTCGACGGCGTGGAGATGCCGAAGAACGTCGTGACGAAGTGGGAGAAGATGTCGAAGTCGAAGGGCAACGTCATCGACCCCATCGAGGTCATCGACGAGTTCGGCACCGACGCGCTCCGCCTGACGGTCGGCGCCTACGCCGCCCTCGGCCGCAACATCGACCTGGACTGGCGCCGCTTCGAGGACTACCGCAACTTCGTCAACAAGTTCTGGAACGCCGCACGGTACGTCCTGATGGTGACGGAACCGCTCTCCGGCGCGGACTTCCGCGCGGGCGTCACGGCGTGCGACCTCGCCATCGAGGACCGTTGGATGCTCAGCCAGCTCGCGCGCGTCCGCGACGAAGCCACCCGCGCCCTCGACGGCTACGAGTTCGACAAGTACGTCGGCGGCCTCTATCACTTCGTCTGGGGAACGTACTGCGACTGGTACCTGGAACTGACCAAGCAGCGCACGCGCAACGACGCCGCGGACGCGAACGCCGCCCGCGCCGCGCGGGTGACGCTCCTGACCGTGCTCGAACACGTCTGCCGCCTGCTCCATCCCGTGATGCCCTTCGCGTCCGAGGAGGTCTGGCAGATCCTCCGCGCGCGGACGACCGGCAGCACGCCGGGCGAGACCGCTCCCCCCGCCACCGCCGAAACCTTCGCCGACGGGTTCGGCGCCCCGTCTCTCTGCGTCGCGCCCTGGCCGGCGCAAACGCCTGCGGCAATCGACGCCGAAGCCGACGGAGCGCTCGCTCTGGTGCAGGAAGTCATCGGCGCGATCCGCAACATCCGCGGAGAAATGAAGGTCGCCGCCGACCGCCGCATCGACGCGCTGATCCGCCACGCGGACGCCCCGGCGCGCGAGCACCTGGCCGGGGCCGTGGCCTCCGTTCGGGCAATGGCGATGGTGGAAAACTGCACCGTCGCCGAATCCGTGGACGCGCCGAAGTACGCCTCCACGTTCGTCAGCGGCGACCTCACGGTGTTCGTCGTCCTGCCGAAGGAACTCCTCGCCGAGGAGCGCGGCCGCCTGGAGAAGGAACTCGCCTTCGCGCAGAAGGGCCTGACGGGGGCGGAGAAGAAGCTCGCCAACGAGAAGTTCGTCAGCAGCGCTCCGGCGGCGGTCGTCGAAAAGGAGCGCGAAAAGCTCGAAAAGCTGAAGGCCGACGTCGCCGCCATGCGGGAACGACTCGCGGCGATGGAATGAAGCGGCCCCCTTCCCCCTTGATCCTGCGGGTGTCGTCGGGCGTAGTACCCCCCGAAACGCGAAGACAGGCGGCATAGAGCCATGTTGATCGTCGGTGGCATCCTGATTCTGCTGGGGGTGGTCCTCAATCTTGGGGCGTGGATCGCCCAGATCGTGGACGCATTCAAGGCCGGCGTCGGCTGGGGGCTGATCTCCCTTCTGGGGTTCTTCGTGCTTCTGGGTATTCCCAACGTTCTCTTCATCCTTCTCGATTTCAAGGAACGCCACCCCCCGATGGTCATGTGGTTCGGCAGCCTCGTCCCGCTCGCTGTCGGCGGGCTGATCGTCGGCGGAGAACTTCTGGTTCGAAATCTCTGACGCGGGTTTTCTTTTTGCTCTCTCTTTCGCCTGGCGGCCCTCGATCCTTGGGCCGCCTTCTGTATCCCACGAGTAGATGAGACATTTTGTCGCAGCCGCCTGACGCCATTCCGCACACTCCGGCCCCAAGAGCCCGGAAACGTCGCACCATGTTCGAGATCCTCCGCCTGCGGTTCATCGCCGGCCTGATCACGATCATCCCCGCCGCGTTCACCATCTGGTTCATTCTGCTGCTGGTCGGAATCCTGGACGCCAACGTCGGCCGGCACATCGAGGGCCGCGTCACGGAACTCCTCGACGTGCTCGGGGGGCCGCACACGCTGGCCAAGCCGGTGACGCTCGGCTTCAGCCTGGCCCTGGCCGTCGGCGTGATCCTGATCGTGGGAATGATGACGCGGTTCCTGCTGATCCGGCGGGCCATCGCGTTCGGCGAGCGGCTTCTCACCCGGATTCCCTTCATCCGCTTCTTCTACCTCACGCCCAAGGAAGTCATCCGCATCCTGACGACCGAACGCGACCAGGTGAAACGCGTCGTCCTGATCGAGTATCCCCGCCAGGGCGTCTGGGCGTTCGCCTATGCCACCAGCGAATCCATCAGCGAGCCCGACGGGAAGACCATGGTGGCCGTCTTCATGCCCTCCACGCCGAATCCCACCACGGGCTTCATGATGCTGCTGCCCATCGACCAGGTGCGCGACGTCAATCTCTCCACCGAGGACGCCATGCGCATGATCATCAGCGGCGGCATTCTCTCGCCGAACCACTACCACACGGTGCCGTTCGCCGGCATGACCCGGACCCCCGACCTGCCCACGCCGGAGCCGCTGACCAGCGATCTGCCCCCGGAAATCCGCGCGTCCCGCGACACCGCCGAAGAGTCCTAGCGCGCACATACCGCCCGCCCGGCGCGTGTGGCGCGGGATTCGCACCCTCCCCCCGCAACGAATCATACGGAGACACGCGTACATGGGAGCAAACCTCCTTCTCGTCGACGACCAGCCCGAAGTCCTGGAAGGCCTCGCGCTGGCGTTCGGCCGCACCGACCACGAAGCCGTCACGGCCACCAGCGGCGAGGAAGCCATCCACACCCTCAACAGCGAGGACATCGACGTCGTCGTCACGGACCTGAAGATGGACGGCATCGACGGCATGGGCGTCCTGCGGCACGCGCTGACGCTGAGCCCCGCCCCCGCCGTCATCCTCCTCACGGCCCACCGCACGATCGAGTCCGCCGTCGACGCGCTCAAGGAGGGCGCGTTCGACTATCTGACCAAGCCCGTCAACGTGAAGGAGCTGCGCGTGCTGGTGGACAAGGCCACCGAGCACCGCCGTCTCGTGCGGGAGAACTACGAACTGCGCCAGACGCTCGACAAGCGGTTCGGCATCGAGGGCCTCGTCGGCGAATCCCCCGAGATGTCCGAACTCTACCAGACGCTGCGCCAGGTGGGCCCGACGCGGGCGACGGTGCTGATCCAGGGCGAAAGCGGCACCGGCAAGGAACTCGTCGCGCGCGCGCTCCACCAGGCCAGCCCGCGCGCCAAGAAGGACTTCGTGGCGGTGCACTGCGCGGCGCTGCCGGAAACGCTGCTGGAAAGCGAACTCTTCGGGCACGAGCGCGGCGCCTTCACCGGAGCCGTCGCGCGGCGCCCGGGCCGCTTCGAGATCGCCAGCGGCGGAACGCTCCTCCTCGACGAAATCGGCGAAATTCCCCTCTCCATGCAGGTCAAGCTGCTGCGCGTTCTCGAGCAGCGCGAAATCCAGCGCGTCGGCGGAAACGAAACCGTGAAGACCGACGTGCGACTCGTGTGCGCCACCAACCGCGATCTCGAAGAGGAGGTCGCGGAGGGACGGTTCCGCGAGGACCTCTACTACCGGCTGAAGGTCGTCCAGGTCAGCGTGCCGCCCCTTCGCCACCGGCGCAGCGACATCCCGCTGCTGGCGACGCATTTCCTCAAGGAGTTCGCCAAGGAAAGCGGCCGCCCCGTCCCCACCCTCTGCAAGGACTCCATCGAGGCGCTGCAGGGCTATCACTGGCCGGGCACCGTTCGCGAGCTTCGCAACATCATGGAGAACTCCTTCGTGTTCCTCAAGGGCGACACGATCTCGGCGGGCGACCTTCCCCGCGCCATTCGCCGCGGCGAGGCGGCGCCGACCGAGGGGCTGCAGATTCCCCTGGGACTGCCCCTCGAAGAGGTCGAGACGATGTACCTGAAGCGCACGCTCGCGTCGGTGGACGGCAACCGCACCCGCGCGTCCGAGATCCTCGGCATCAGCCGGCGCACGCTCCAGCGCCGCATCAAGGAACTCGGCATCGACGGAAGCTGAAAGCGCCCGCTCAGTTCACCTGCCTTTCGCGAACTTTCGTCAGAGCGGACGCGATGATTCCGGTTGGAATCGCGATGATTCCCAATCCCAGCATGAGAATGAAGAACGTGAAGAACTTGCCTCCCGTCGTCACGGGATATACGTCTCCGTATCCGACGGTGGTCATCGTGGTGACGGCCCACCACATGCTGTGGAACACGGAGCCGAAGGCTTCTGGCTGGGCCTCGTTTTCGAAATGATAGATTCCGACGGCGGCTATGTACAGCATGATGACGGCGCCGACCGCGAAGATCAGAAGCTCTTCGCGTGCGATGCGAACCGCTTCGGCGATGCGATAGTACGCGCTGTTGTACCGCGCCAGCTTCATCAGCCGAATCATGCGCAGCATCCTGACGACCCGGAGCGACCGGAGATCGACGCCCAGCGAGAGATAGAACGGAACGACAGCGAGAATATCCACGATCCCAAAGAAGCTGAACAGGTACTTCGTCTTTGGCCGCGACGCCATCGTCCGCAAGACGATCTCGATCGTGAACACCGCCACGCAGAACAACTCCACCCCCGACAGGACGGAACGGAATCTTGCCGGAAGGTCCGGCAGCGTCTCGATCGAGAACCCGATGATCGAGACGACGATGAGCGATTGGACGAACAGATTGAGGCGTCTCCCGGCCGGAGAGGCCTCGTCCTTGACCATGAGCACAAGTCTGTTCATTCGATCCTGCCGACGGTCATGCCCCTGGCGCGTAGCCGAGCTCCAAAAGCATCGAGTGGAGTTTTTTCAGATTCACGGCCTCGTGTTCGCTGATCTGGCGGTCCGCATTGTACTGGTTCAGGGCCCAGGCGAAGATGTGGCAATGCAGGGCGCGCGTCTTCTCCGGCGGAATGCCGTTTTTCGTTCTGATCTCCCGGAGGGATTCGATTTCCCCGGGCGTCAGAGTCCAGTCGGAAAGCGCCAGCTTCAACTGCTCGAAGTACTCCAGCGTCCCGTCTCCCTCCGACGTGCGCACGCTCTTGTCGGCGACCCCGCTGAACCGTGACTTCAGGCGCGCCTTTCCGAACGCACTGCCGGGACCCGTGCGGGATGGCGGAGCGAGACCGAAACTCTGCGTGAACTTGTAGCTCTTGCGCCTGGCGATATCGTCGAACGTGCGGACTTTCTCCTCTTTCATTCTTCTGAGATACAACTGCCACAGCTCGGCTTCGGCAAGAGCGTCGGCTGCCGCCATGTGGCGATCCCCGAAATCAATGCCATGCTCCTCGCATGCCACCGAGAGGCGGCACCTCGGCCCCATACCGAGCAGTGGCCGCATATACATCAGGCAGAAGTGCGGCGGGTCCGAGTGTACGCCGGAGTACTGGAGCTCGCTGCGAAGGAAGCGGATGTCGAAGTAGACGTTGTACGCGCACACCACGGAATCCGCGAGGGCGTCCGCGACATCGTGGGCGATCTCGGAGAACAGCGGCGCGTTCGCCACGTCGCTGTCGCTGATTCCGTGAATCTCGGTGGCGGCGACCGCTCTCCTGGGATTGACGAGAGTGTCGAGAACCAGCTCCGGACTCTTTCCGGGTTCGCAGCGGACGACAGCCAACTCGACGATCTTGTCGATTCCCTCCGACAAGCCGGTCGTTTCGAGGTCGATGATGCTGATCGGCGTTTCGGAAACGAGACGCCCTCCGATACCGGCTGAAGCCCCCATCGCGCGCCATCCCTGCGAAGTATGGAATCAACGGTCGCATTGGGGGCGGCAGGAGTGTCTTCCGCAAGGAAATTCCAATACGACTCCGGCGCCGCCTTCCTGTTCAGCCCCGGCTTTCCCAGACCCGCAGTCCCCGTCTCGACAGGTAGACCGGAAGCGTGAGGTAGCCGCTGTCCTCCAGCGCGCGCTGCAGCCGGCGCTTCTCCGCCATGTTGCCGTTGGTGAGAATCGCGATGGAGCCGCCGTCGCCGCCGGCGCCGTTCACCTTGCAGCCCGCCGCGCCGAAGTCCCTGGCGATGGCGATGACGTTCTCGAAGTCCTCGCAGACGAGACCGGGGTGCAGCGCGCGCTGGACGCCGGTGTTCTCGTCGAAGACCCGTCCCAGTTCCGCGATGTCGCGCTCGCAGAGCGCGTTCTTCGCGCGCACCGCGAGGGCCCGCAGCGCGGCGAGCCGCGCGTCCTCGTGGGGGTTCGCCCCGAGATCGCCGATCACCATCCGGTGAATCTCCGAGGAGTCGTGGGGCTTGCCGATGTAGGCCAGCAGCAGGCGCTGCTCCAGGTCCCACCAGAGGCTGTCGGGAACGGAGAGGCCGGAGATGCTGGAGTGCGGGAAGTCGGTGATGTCGATGAAGTTGATGCCGCCGTAGGCGCTCGCGAGCAGGTCCTGCACGCCGCACTCCAGGCCGAGTTCCTTCGTTTCGATGGAATGCGCGAGCTGCGCGACCTGGTGCGGCGCGAGACACCCCCGCGTCAGCGCGTCGAGCGCGCCGACCAGAGCCACGGAAACCGCCGCCGACGTGCCCATCGACGCGCCCGGCGGCGCGTAGCTGAAGATGTTGATCCGCAGCGCCGTTTCCGCCGGAAGCTCCATGACGCGGACCGCCGCCTCCAGCAGCGGGTGCTTGCCGAACTCGGCGCTCTCGGGATCGGGCGACCACGACACGCCGTAGTTCTCGGCGGAAATGGTCAGCCGTTCCTCGTCGCCGCGGCGCGGCGACGCGGCGACCTGCACCTCGACGTAGGGATAGATCGCGATGTTGAAGACGGATCCGTACCGCGCGAAGTGCGTGTCGGTCCATCCGCCGACATCGCAGATGCGCGTGGGGGCGACGGCGTTGACGATGCGGATGGTCATTGGCGCATGTTCTCCGGCACGTGGGGTTCGAGCGAACCGATCCGTTCGATCCAGCCGCGCTCGATGCGTTCGATCTCCTCGGCGGTCATCGGCGCGGCGCGGCCGACGACGATCGCCCGCCCGTCGCGAACGACGACGTTCGGCTGGAAACTCTCGACGTACCCCTCCGGCGGAAAGTGGCTGTGGGCCATCAGGCGGGGTGCGTCGTCGGGCAGCGGCGTGCGTGCGATCGTGTAGTCGTTCAGCCCGAAGCGGTCGATGATGCTGACGTTCGGAAGCGTCCATGCCGGCACGCCGACGGAATAGGCCGGATGGACGGGATAGCTCTCCGCCGGAATCCGCGCCCCCTCCGCGCGGGAGGGATACTGGCGCTCCTGCACGCGCCAGAAGACCTTGTGCTCCTGGTGGCGCATGCAGACGTGTCCGACGATCAGCGTCTCCTGAATCCCGTCGAACGCCCTGGCGTACCACCGCAGCGGCGCGGGAAACGAGGGCGCGACGGGAACGCGCATGACGTACGTCGCCCGCCGCGTGTCCAGGTCCTTCGTCAGCGCCCGGTGCGTCCACGGAACGGGAAGCGAAAGCGCGAGAAAGAGCCCCGCGATGCCCAGCGACGCTGCGGGCCGCAGGTCCAGCCCGCCCAGAAGCCACACCGTACCGAGAAACACGAGAGGCACCAGATGGTTGTAGACGCGGTACTCGAAGTGATCGCCGCCGACGATCAGCGTGTAGTACGCGAACTGCGCCACGACGGTCGCCACGACGACGAAGGGAACGCCGTGTTCCTTCACGCGGGTCATCCATGCGGAAGCGCCCCGCGTGGCGGCCGCCGCCGATGCGATCGGCCGAACCTTCGCCACCGCCCACCACGCCAGAACCGCGAGCGGAACCCACACCGCGTATTCGAGAACGAAGGACGCGAAGTAGAGCAGGCCGCTCTTCGGCGAAGCGCCGGAGACCTTCGCATAGTACGTGTTCGGCAGCCACTCGCCGTAGAAGGACTTTCTCCAGGCGAGGTGAACCGCCACCAGAGCCAGGGGGGAGATTCCGAGAACGGCGAGCTTCAGCGCCTCCCTGCGCGACGACGCGCGCAGGCACTCGACGACCACGACCGCCACCAGCGCCGCGCAGAACAGCAGTCCGTCCGGCCGGCTCAGCGTCAGCAACGCGGACGCGAATCCTCCAAGAAGCATCCGGACGACAGGCCGTCGCACACAGAGCAGCACGTAAACCCACGCCACGAGCATGAACGTGAACATGCCCGTCTCCAGGCCGGAACTGCTCCAGGCCAGAAACGTCCGGTTCGACACCATGAAGAGGACCAGCAGCGCCACGAACCCGTTGCGCCACTTCGCCATGCGGCCGGCCGACGCGATGCGCCACATCGCCAGCGCCGACAGCACCAGCGTTCCCACCGAAAACAGAAGCGAAAGCAGATTCGAACTCTCCGGCGGCTCCATTCCCGTCAACCGCCAGACGCCGTCCATCAGCAGAACCCAGAGGAAGCTCGTGTAGCCCTCGACGGGCTGGAACGGCGCCGGGTTCCAGACGTAGCCGCGGTCCAGCATGCTGTTGGAGACGTAGCGAAACGCGATGAACGCGTCGTCCGTGAGGAACCAGAAGGCCTGCCAGCCGTAGAACAGACCCATCGCCCCCGCCAGTACGACGAGCGCGAAGACCAGATGGTCCTTCGAAAGGGTGTCCTTGTTCGACATGGCAACGGCTATGGCGGTTTCCAGGCGCCGGGGGCTCAACCGTTAGTTGCATCGCGGGGGCGGCGCCGCGCCCTCTGCGGTACGCGAGCGTACCTTTCCGAACGCCCCCGACCCGCCGAAGGGCGCCCGGACGCTGGAACCACTTGATTTGCGAAGCGCCTTCGGAGTGGCATGGAAACCGGCTCCGCCAGGTTGTCCGCCGATTCCACCGGAATGGTAAACATGACCTTCCCCCGCCGCCTGTTCCTCTCCGCCCTGCTCTGCGCCGCGTTCGCGCTGCCCAGGCTTTCCCCCGCTTTCACTTCGGAGGACATCGACGCGCTGCTCGCCACCGAGTGGGCCGGG
>JAJFLJ010000224.1 GCA_021772755.1 Candidatus Sumerlaeota bacterium | reverse complement strand
GGCCATCTCAGTGCGAATCTCGCTACCTAGTTTAAGAACGTGGTCGCTGGACGGCCAGTTTGCGTCCGGCGTGCGGTTCCAGACGTTCAGTTCGCGGGCGCGGAGGTAAGCCGCGCGATTCGAGTCCAGAACGCATTCCTGGTCCCCCTGTAGCACCAACCTGACCCATTCCGGATGCAGATCGAACTCGATCGCGAACGAAAGACCCAGGGAGATCGAGCCGGCTCGATATATCGAGCTGTAGTGTGCCCTGCACTTGGACCGCGCAAGAAACTGGAACTTCATGGCCTTCTGGGCCCAATCCCGCTGCTCCGATCTGTCCGAAGCGAGCTTCGCCCGATACCAGCAATCGACCATAAAGGCCAGGTGATACGGGTACGGCTTGCCGAGAAGATGATTCAAGGGGTAGCTTCCCGAGGTGGAATCGCCGTCACCGTACCACTTGACAAGCTGCTCGATCAGGGAGCGGGCGGGAGCGGGCCGGTCGAGCATCAGCATTCCGATGGCGCGCCGGAGAGCATCCATTCCGTCGGACTTGGCGTTCGATATGTCTCCGAAAGGAGTTCGTTTCGGATTGAAGAAGATGTCGTTGAAGACCTCCTCCCGCAGGGATTCCTCATACAGGTGGAGGCCCCAGAAATTAGTCACTAGACCGTAGTATATCGAATAACTGAGATCCTCGTCGAGATCTTCGTCCGTCCGGGACAACGCGACCTTGGCCCGCCTCTCACGCAGGAATTCAGAACCAGAATTCATCTCCTCTCGCAACGCGCTCTCCGACACATACGCCAAATAGACCACGGGTGACTGGTAGTAGCCGATCCGGGGAAGGTGTTCCATGTCGCACTCCAGGAGCGCCCCTTCGAATATGAGTGCCGTCCCCGTCTGTCGCACCGCGAATCTCGTGTAGATCTCGAAGTACTCTTCCTCGGAGGCCGCCTTTGAAAGCCTCCTTAGCAGGGCATTGTAGATTTTCGTCATGGGAGCCGTGATCCGCTCCAAATCCGTCCGATACGTCTCGTCGAGTCCGTCCAGCAAGGGGGGCATGACGATGTCTCCTTGGATGCTTCGGAATTTCCAGCGGCGATCATCCTGGATATCGACCTTGCCGCAAGCGTTACCCGAACTCCTGCGCGCACGGGGGCGCATCTTGGCTTTGTTCCCGTGCGTTGCGGGCAAGCCCAGGGGTCCCCGCATGGATGTCCCTACTATGGGAAACGGGGCGATTCCCGGCAGTCCCGATCCGCTGTGAAGCGCGATCGGCTCATGCTGTCACCATCTTCCTTCGGTAGTCCCCCGAAGGAGCCCGCGTTCCTTCTCCCAAAGACAGCCGCGAACGCGGCTGATTGTGGGTAGCCGCAGGTGAGCGAAGGCCCGACAGGGCCGAGGGAACCTGCGGAAAGCGACGGATTAAGGGGCGTCTCCGAAGGAGGCGAACCGCGTTCTCGATGTCGTGTGCGAAGTCCGCATGGTTCGGCCCCATTGGGGCCGCAGCACCATTGCCGGCATACCGCAGGATCGGCCTTTGGCCTCACCTGCGGCTACCCGAGTTCGCCCCCTTTCGGGGGCAACGGAACGACCTCTCGATCACTTCTCCATGCGACCTACCTTCGCCTGACTGCCGCCCGCCCCCTTCGACCCCGGAAGCGACCTAGGCCGTCCAAGGACCAGAGCCCGGAGGGCTGTAGCGGGCCCGTAGAAGGCCCGTGAAATTCCCGTGATATTCGGCTGGACAGGGTTTCCCGAGCTTTTTTTTCACCGATCCTTTCGCCACTCGTACAAAGTTGAAAAGAGAAGACTTGAGCCTGGGGAAAGGGGTGGTTTCCGCAGCCTTTTGACCACCAAGGGCCTCGCCTCGCATGGCTGATAATAAACGGGTTACAATGCTTATCCCCCACTCCGGGCGAAATTCCGAAAAGCCTTGCAGGCCACGCCGCGACCCTGATACCTGACATCGCTCGTTACAGGTGCTTCGGCTCACTTTCTTCCAAAAAACCGGGGGCGGTACTTCATGACTCAGGTGACTGCCGGAATCTGGGAAAAGACTCTGGATCGGCTGCGCTCCTCCTTCGACGAGGAAGAGTTCAACGCGTGGCTCGAACCCGTCGCGTTCGAAGGCGTCGATCCCCAGGACGGCGCCCTGCTGCTTTCGGTCACGAGCGATTTCTACCGCCGGTGGATCAGCCGCAAGTATCTCGACGCGATTCGCGAGGCGCTGGCCGGCGAATCCGACGGCGACTTCATGGTGCGCGTGATCGTCCGCCCGGAAACGACCATCGAGGACGTTTCGAACAACCACCGCTCCGGCGCCGCGGTGCTTCCGGTGCGCGAAGTCGCGGACCACTCCGCCATGATCGCGACGGTGCCCGACCAGGCGTTCCCGTCTCCGCGTCTCAACCCCCGCTACTCCTTCGAGGATTTCGTCGTCGGCGAGAGCAACCGCTTCGCCCACGCCGCGGCCCAGTCCGTCAGCGACCCCGAGAGCAACGCCTTCAACCCGCTGTTCCTCTACGGCCCCTCGGGTCTCGGCAAGACGCACCTGATGCAGGCCATCGGGCACGTGCATCTTCGCCGCAACCCCGCCACGCGGATTCTCTACGTCACCTCCGAACAGTTCATCAACAGCTTCATCGAGAGCATCCAGCACAAGCGCTCGGTGGAGTTCCGCGGCCGGTTCCGCAACGTGGACCTTCTCCTGCTCGACGACGTGCAGTTCCTGATGGGCAAGGAGCGCACGCAGCAGGAGGTCTTCCACACCTTCAACGCCCTCTTCGACGCCGGCAAGAAGATCGTGCTGACCAGCGACCGCCCGCCCCGCGATCTCGCGACGCTGGAGACGCGCCTGCGCTCGCGCTTCGAGTGGGGCGTCATCGCCGACATCCAGCCGCCGGACCTCGAAACGCGAATCGCGATTCTGCGGCAGAAGGCACGCCAGGAAACGCTGGCCGTGCCCTCCGACGTCCTGACGTTCATCGCCGAGTGGATTCGCGACAACGTGCGCGAGCTGGAAGGCGCCCTCAAGCGCATCAAGGTCTACGCAGGGCTGCACGACTGCCCCATCACGATGGAAGTCGCGCGCGAGGTGCTCGGCCACCTGATCACCGGCCAGCCCCAGGGGCGCATCGCCATCGAAGACATCCAGAAGGCCGTGTGCGACTACTTCACGATCTCGAAACAGCAGTTGCTGGGAAGCAACAGGTCCAAGAAATTCAGCCAGCCGCGCCACCTCGCGCTCTACCTCTGCCGCGAGATGACGGACCTGAGCTTTCCCGACATCGCGGCGAAGTTCGGCGGCAAGGACCACACCTCGGTCATCTACGCGTGCCGCAAGATCAAGAGCGCCATCGAGACCGATCCGAACATGGCGAGCATCGTCAGCTACCTGACCCGCCAGATCCAGAGCGGTCGCCCCGCAACGGCCCACCCGACCCTGTAGAAGCCGCCCCGGGCCCCCGCTGGCCCGCCTCTTGCCCTGTGGGAAAGGGCGCCCGCGTTCCGCGAGCGACCCATCCCGGCAGGAGGAACCCGCCATGATCCGGCAAAAGCGCGCGTTCACGTTCATCGAGCTCATGTTCGTCGTGGTGATCATCGGAATTCTCGCCACCCTCGTGACGACGACCGTCACCCGCCAGATGACGATCGTCCGCCGGAACACGACGGCCACCGGCATCAGAACGATCAGCGCGGCCCTTCAGACCTTCGAGCGCGACCACGGCCGCTTTCCGACGAACCAGGAGGGGCTCGGCGCCCTGCTGGAGGACAAGCGCGCCAACCGGGCCGGATACCTGAACGAGCCGCACCTGCCACGGGACGGCTGGGGGACGCGTTTCCTCTACAAGGCCCCGGGGGAGAACCGCGTCTTCTTCGACCTCTGGAGCGCCGGACCGGACCGGAAGGACGGCACCGGGGACGAGGTGACAAACTGGAGCGAGGGGCCGGAGGTCGGGTTTCCGGGGGACGGGGAGAATCGGCGGGACTGAGGCCCGGCAAAGGCTTGCCACTCCGGGCCGCGATCCCCCAGTGTTTCACCCCCGCCGGAAGAGGCGGGGCACTTGAGAGAAGAAGGCGGACCGCATGACGAATTTCCCCAAGACGTTCGGACGCCCCGGACGGCGGGCGTTCACATTCATCGAGATCATGTTCGTGGTGGTCATCATCGGCGTGCTTCTGGCCGTGGCCGTCCCGAAACTGACGGGCCAGTCCAACAAGGCGAAGATCGCGGCGACGGACCTGACGATCCGCAATACGGGCACCGCCCTGAAGCGCTACGAGCTGACCGTCGGCGCGTTTCCGACGACGAGCCAGGGTCTCGACGCCCTGATCGAAAAACCCAGCAGCATCAACGAATCGCAGTGGGACGGCCCGTACCTGGACGACGAGGTGGCGCCGACGGACGCGTGGAACAATCCGCTGAACTACCGTTCCCCGGGCGACCACAAGAAGGACTTCGACCTTTGGAGCAACGGCCCCGACGGCCAGGAGGGCACTGAGGACGACGTGACCAACTGGAAGAAGAAGTCCTGACGGAGTGAGCACGCCGATCCCTCCCGCAACGGTCGCGGGCGTCGTCCGCCGCCGCGCGGAGGTTCGCCCATGACGACCACCGGCGATGCGCTCGTCATCGTTCCGACCTACAACGAAGCGGAGAACATCGGGCGGTTGATGACCGGGCTGCTCGCCGAACCCGCGAGCGTTCACGTTCTGGTCGTGGATGACGGATCGCAGGACGGCACGGCGGACATCGTTCGCCGGGCCATGCGCCGCCATCCCCGACGGCTGCACCTGCTGGAACGCGAAGGGAAGCTCGGTCTGGGAACGGCCTACATCGCCGGCTTCCGCTACGGGCTGGAACGCGGCTACCGTCACCTGCTGACGATGGACGCCGATCTCTCGCACCACCCCGGCCATCTTGGCGAGATCATGCACATGGCCCAGATCGCGGACCTCGTCATCGGTTCGCGGTACATCGCGGGCGGCGGAATTCGGAACTGGGGGCCGCACCGCTATCTGCTGAGCTGGGGGGCGAACACCCTGGCGCGCTCGATCCTGGGCCTGAACGCGCGGGACTGCACGAGCGGCTACCGCTGCTACCGGTCGGCGCTGATTCGCCAGCTGGATCTCGACGCGGTGACCTCGGACGGATACAGCTGCCTGATGGAGCTGCTGGCGATCTGCCAGCGCCGCGGCGCGGTGGTTCGCGAAATCCCCATCGTGTTCGTTGACCGGAGAGCCGGGCACTCCAAGATTTCCAGCATGGAGATCGGCAAGGGCTTCCTGACGCTTTGGCGTCTGCGGGGCAAACTCGCCGACGGATCGAACGGGGCCAGCGGCTCCGCCATCAACCGCAAGGAAGCGAAGGCATGACGGCTCCCATTCTCGATACCAAGGAAGAGCACCTGGCGGCGATTCGCGAATGCGCGGACGCGTTGAAGGCGCGGTTCGGCGACATCCCCGACGTACTGGTGGTCGCCGGGAGCGGGCTCGGCGCGTTCTCCGAGCGCATGACGGAGACGGACAGCGCGTCCTACGACGAGCTGAAGAACTTTCCCCGGAGCACCGTGGTCGGTCACGCCGGCCGGCTCGTCCTGGGCAGGGCGGGAGGCCGCCGCATCGTCCTGATGAGCGGGCGCAAGCACGTCTACGAGGGAGTCGACGTGCGGCTGACGGTTCTGCCGCTCCAGGCGCTGGTCATGGCCGGCGTGAAGACGGTCGTCCTGAGCAACGCGGCCGGCGCGATGAACAGAACGTTCAGGCCCGGCGACCTGATGCTGATCGAGGACCACGTCAATCTCCAGTTTCGCAACCCCCTCGTCGGGCCGAATCTCGACGAGACGGGTCCGCGCTTTCCCGACATGTGCGCGCCGTACGATCCCGGGCTGCTCGCCCTGGCGCGCGAGACCGCGCGCACCGAAGGCATTCGTCTGCACGAAGGCGTGTATCTGGCGCTGACGGGGCCGACCTACGAAACGCAGGCCGAGGTGCAGATGTACCGGACCATGGCGGACGCGGTCGGCATGTCCACCGTCGCGGAGACGACGGCCGCAGTGCACGCGGGCGCGCGCGTTCTCGGCATCTCCGCCATCACGAACTCCCATGTGCTGAAGACGGGGGTCGTCACGACGCACGAAGAGGTCATGGAGATCGGCAAGCATGTCAGCGACGAGTTCTGCCGTCTTGTCGAAGGCATCGTGGCCCGACTCTGATTTCCGCACCGAAGCGCCCTGCATGATCGACGTTCGCGAACTCACGAAGGACTACGGAAGCCTGCGCTCGCTCGACCGCGTCACCTTCGGCGTGGAGGAGGGCGACGTCCTGGGGTTTCTCGGTCCCAACGGCGCCGGCAAGACGACGACCATGCGCATACTGACGGGGCTCTCGCGCCCCACGGCGGGGAGCTGCACGGTCGGCGGATTCGATTCCGCGCGCGAGCATCAGAAGGTCCGCCGGATGATCGGCTATCTGCCGGAGGATTCGCCCGGCTATCCCGAGATGCGCGCCGACGACTATCTGAAGTTCATGGCGGAGATGAAGCTTCTTCCCCCCCGCGACGTGGCGCGCGAGATCGACCGCGTGCTCGACGAGACCGGCATGGCGTACGCCCGAAAGCGCCTGCTGGGAAACATGTCGAAGGGCATGCGCCAGCGCATCGGGCTCTGCCAGGCCCTGCTGGGCGATCCGAAGGTCGTCATTCTGGACGAACCGACCAACGGTCTGGACCCGCGCCAGATCGGCGAGATCAGAAACCTGATCGCCGCGATGCGGGGAAGGCGAACCGTCATTCTCTCGACGCACATCCTCTCCAACGCCGAGGCGGTCTGTACGCACGCCGCGATTCTGAACTCAGGCAGAATCGTCGCGAAGGGATCGATCGACGAGCTGCGGCGGACCGGCGACGCGTCCCGCCTGCGGATTCGCGTTCGGGGCGGAGCGAAGGACCTGCGGGCGGCGCTCGACACCGTCGAGGGGCTTCGAACCGTTCGCGCCGAAGAGACGGACGGCACGGCGGAAGCGGTCGTCGAGTCGGACGGTTCCCTCCAGCCGGCCATCGCGCGCGCCATCGTGGAGCGCGGAATGGACCTGGTGGAACTGGCGGCCATTCGCCCTTCGCTCGAAGAGGTCTTTCTGGAAGCCGTTCGCAAGGCGGACGAAGCGGCATGAGGAACTTCCTCCGGCATACCGCGCGAATCGCGCGGCGCGAATTCCACCAGCTCGTCTGCACGCCGCTGTTCTGGGTGTTGAGCGGCGTCTTCTTCCTGGCCGCGGCGCTCGTCTACATCGGACTCGTCATCGGGTTCTCGAACCCCGCCATGCGGCAGGAAAACGACATCTCCTCCGACATCACCCTCTCGGTCGTTCGCGACCTCTTCTGGGTGATCCACTACTTTCTGATGGTCCAGGCGCCGATGCTGACGATGCGGTCGATCGCCGAGGAACGCCGCATGGGGACGCTGAGTCTGCTACAGACGACGCCCGCCGGGGAGTGGAGCATCGCGCTGGGCAAATTCGTCGCCAACACCGCAGCGCTCTGGCTGTTCATCGGCTGCACGCTGGTCTTTCCCATCCTGACGGAATGGATCAGCGACCCGTACTGGCCCGTCGTGCTCTCCTGCTACGCGGCGCTGCTGCTCTCGGCGGCGGCGTACACGGCGCTGGGCATCTTCTTTTCGAGCCTGACGGACTCGCAGGTCGTCGCCGCGGTGCTCGGCTACGTGTTCCTGTTCGGACTCATCATCCTTTCGCAGCTGGCCGAGTCCTTCTCCCTGGCGAACCTGATCCTGATCACCAAGCACCTGACCGTCATGTCGCATATCGAGGGTTTCCTCTCCGGCAACGTCGCCGTGGTGGACGTCGCGTGGTTCGCCATCGTCGCCGGACTCTTCCTGTTTCTTGCGACGAGAGTGCTGGAATCCGCGAGGTGGCGCACATGAAGCGTCGCGCGGGTCTTGCGGGACAGCTGCTGGTTCCCGGCATCGGCTTCGCGATGCTGGCGGTCACTCTCGCCACCGGCATCGCCATCGGAGCGTTTCCCGGCTGGCTTCTGGCGATGGGCGGAATCGCCATCGCCGTCGTGCTGTTCGGGCTCTTTCGCCAGGAGGGAGGCAGCCTGCGCGACTCGGTCGCATCCATCGCGTACTCCCTCTTCGTCGTCGTTTCGGCGGTCTTCCTCTATCTGATTCTCGCGAACCACAACCGCACGTACGATCTGACCCAGCATGGCGTCTACACTCTGTCGGACGAAACGCGCGCGCTGCTCTCCTCGCAGAGCCGCCCCGTGGAGATCACCGCGTTCGCCCGCCCCGCCGATCATCCGCGACTGATGGAATTCTTCCAGCTGTACGCGGGGGAATCCGACCAGATCGTCTTTCGCGTTCTCGATCCCGCAGCCGATATCGAAACGGCGCGCCGATTCGACGAATCGGGCGTCTATCCGGGCGAGGTCTTCATCGAGTCCGGCGGAGGCGGAACCGAGCGTCGCGTCCAGCGGTTTGCGCTCGATCCCTTCGACCGCTACCGCGAGAACGTCCTGACGAACAATATCCTTCGTCTCGAGCGCGGCGGCGACGAGCGCATCTGCTTTACCCGCGGCAAGGGCGAAACCCCCATCCGCCCGCTGGAAGGCCGCGCTCCGAACGCGCCGGACACGTCGTGCTCCGAAATCGCGGACATCCTTCAGCGCCAGCTCATGCCGGTGGTGGACGTGAATCTGTCGTCGCTCTCGGCGGTTCCGGACGACGCGGCCATCGTGATCATCGCCGGGCCGAAAGTCGATTTCGGGGAGATAGAAGTCGAGATGCTGCGCGAGTACGCCGCCGAGGGCGGCGCGGTCCTGATCCTTCTCGATCCCGTCGCGCGGGGCGACTTCAAGAATCTCAACGCGCTGGCTGCGGAAGCGGGAATCGCCCTACCCAACCAGATCGTCCTGGACGACACGGGAGGCAAGAGCGACGCCTCGCTCGTTCCCGTGGCGGACGCGGGACAACATCCGGTTCTCGCGGCCGGCAACGGCGCGGCGATGCCGATGAAGTTCGCCCGACCGGTCAACGCCGCACCGGAACAGGCCGCGCGCGTGGTGACGGCGTCGCCTCTGCTGGTCTCCTCGCCGCGTTCCTGGACGAAACACCCGCTGGAAGTCTACGCGCCGAACGGCGTGACTCCCCCGCCGGCCGACCAGCGCCGCCAGGAAACCATGGCCGTCATTTCCGAGTGGTCGCCCGAGCGCCGCACCCGCCGCACCACGGCGAAGTTCGCCGTCTTCGGCGACAGCGACTTCGTCACGAACCAGTATCTCGGCGACCAGTCGGCGGTCCTGATGCTGCGAACCGTCGAATGGATGACGACGCGCGACGACCGGCTCCAGGTTCCTCCGCGCATCCTGCCGCCCTCGTCGTTCACCATGACGCACGCGCGCTTCTGGACCATCATCGGCGTCCTGGCGCTGATGAGTCTCGGCCTGATCGTCGCGGGACTGACTTACACGACGGCACGGAGGCGAATGGGATGAGTCCGCGCAAGCCCCTGATCGCCGCCCTCGCAATGGCCGCCATGTTCCTTCTCTGGATGGCGGACCGCAACATGGTGCGCAACAGCGCGATCACCGACGTTCGCGACGCGCGCCTGATCTACTTCGACGCGGTGGACGCCACGCGCGTGGAGCTCGAGAACGTGCACGGGCGGTTCGTGCTCGAGAAGCGCGACGGCGACGTCTGGTGGCTCGTCGAACCGGTGGAGGTTCCCGCCGACAGGGTCCAGGTCGGCGCGATGATCGACAACCTGATGGGCGCGAAGAAGGTCGAACGGTTCGCCGCGAAGGACCTCGCCCCCTACGGACTCGACGATCCGTCGCCCGTCATCACGGTCTTCGGCAACGTCGCCGGCGAAGCGGTCGAGGAAACCATCATGCTCGGAGGCGACGCCAACCGCCCCGGGCGCATCTACGGAATGACGGAGGGCGAGGACCGCGTCTTCGCCGTGGGCGACTGGGTGCGCAGCCACACGCTGCGCGACCTCGATCTTCTGCGCGACCGGAGAATCCTGCGGTTCGACCCCGACGGCGTCGCGTCCTTCACCGTCGGAACGCCCGACGGGAGCACGACGCTGGTGCGGTCGGACCGCTTCGCCGTGCCGTGGGAAATCCAGGAACTGGGCGCGCCGGCGGACACGCGTTTCGTCGAACGCGTTCTCGCGACGCTCTCCGAAGCCCCCGCGACGACGATCGACGACGAACCCACGTCGAGCACGGCGGCGCTTGGACTGGAACGCCCGCGTCTGACGGTCGAACTCGACGCGAACGAAGGGGCGCGAGCGCTCTCGCTCGGCAAACGCGAGGGGGACGAATGGTTCGCGCGGTCCTCGACGCAACCCGGCGTTCTCACGATCCGCACGCGATACGTCGCCGATCTGCTCCAGCCGCCGAAGGCGTGGGTCACGGGCCGTTTCGTCTGGCACGCGCCGAAGAACTGGAGGCGGATTCGGACCGCTGCGGGAAACACCGAGACGAATCTCGTACGCGACGAAGAAGGCGGGGAGTGGTACTTCGAGGAGTCCCCGGACCTGCGGATCGATCCGCGCAAGCTCTCGGCCTTCATCGACGCCATCTCGGAACTGCGCGCGGGATCCGCCGGCGGACTGGCGGGCGCAGGAGAACGCGAAGCCGGCGTGCGGGACGGAACGTTCCGCATCGAGATCGAAATGGCGGACGGCGCGACCGAGGGCTTCGCCGCCGGCAAGCTCGACACGACGGAAGGCGTCCAGTGGCTGCTCCGCCTTCAGGACGGATTCGCCGGAACCATTCGTGCCGAGGACTTCCACCGGGTTTTCGTCTTCCGCAAGGACCTTCAGGACCGCCGGGTCGCCGAACCCTTCGCGGAACGCGTTCGCCGGGTGGAGCTGACGTATTTCGACTCGCTCGGAACCAATCTCGTCTACAACGTCGTCAACGAGTCCGGCGTCTGGAAGGTTCGCCTGGCCGACGGCCGCGTTCGCGTTCCCCCCGGACAGGCCGTCGAAACGTTCCTGCGCGCGTCGGAGGACCTGGAGTGGGAGGACCCCGCCGTACTTCAGGACCAGAAGCCTGTCGGAGTGCTTCGCTATTTCGGCGAGGACGACACGGAAATCGTCGTCATCCGGGTCTTCGCGGACAAGGACGGCGTGCCGTTCATGCAGGTTGGGAAGGTCGTCTTCTATCCGGTGGCCGATGCGTTCCGGAACTTCAATCTGAGCACCCGGACCCTCGCCCTGTCGGAAGCGCCGGAGGAGTGAGCTACTTTCCCGCGAAGGCCGCGCGCGGGTTCGTTCGCGCCGCGCGGAACCCCTCGTCCGTCCTCATGTAGTAGTCGACGATGCCGTTGTACATGTGGCGCGCGACGCGGCGCTGGAATTCCTTCTGCACCGAGAGACGCGCCTCTGCGGGGTGGCTGAGGAACGCGACTTCGACGAGTACGGAGGGCATGTTGTAGTTCTCCAGCACCTTGAAGCGCCCGTCCTTGATCCCGCGATAGTCGCCCTTGAAATAGCTGTCCGTCAGGAACGCGCGCTCCTGGGAGGATGCGAGCCGTTTCGATTCGAGCGCCTGTTCCTCCAGCGAATCCAGCAGCATCCTGCTCAGCACGGACCGTGCGCTGCTGCTCGAACCCGTGATCGTCGTGTCCGAGCCCTCCTCGTTGTCCAGTCTCAGGAGGTACTTCGTCGCGACGCTGTCCACCTCCTTCGGACTCCATATCCAGAATTCCATGCCGCGCGCGCTGCTGCCGGACGACGGAGGACCGGCGTTGTAGTGAATCGAAAGGAAGAGGTTTCCGTTGGCCTGCTCGGCGATGCGCGTGCGCTCGCGCAGTCCGACGTACTCGTCGCGCCGCCGGGTCAGAACGGGAACGAACATCGGGTCCGCCGCCAGCAGCCTCTCCAGTTCGAACGCCACCGGCAGCGAAACCTCCGCCTCCGTGATCTGGCGTCCATCGACCTTGCCGATTCCCCCGCGGTGCTTGCCGCCGTGGCCGGGATCGACGACGATCACGCGCGGACGAAAGCCGTCCGACAGGATCGCCGGCGGAGCGGCCGCCGCCGCGAAGTCCTCGTGCAGATCGACGACGAGCCGCCAGGGATTGGCGAGCGTCATCGTCTCGATCCGGACCTGACCCTTCGTCCGCAGGTAGAGACGGAACTGAGACTGGTCGCGAAACAGCTCGATCTTGTGGTCCGTCACGAAGCCCGTGTCCTCCGGCATCGAGACCGTCGCCGGGGCACTCGTCACGTTCCGCAGATCGACCGCCACCGTTCCGTCCGCCCCCGAGGTGTTCCGCGTCGAGAAACTCGGCTTCGAGTCGGTCTCGATCACGCACCGCACAAACCCTTCGTGCCGCCCCAGCCGGACGTCGCCCACGCGGGCGGCAGGGCACGGAGCACCGAGGGCCAGCATCGCGGCCACGGCGAGCAACCGGCCAAGGAACCGGTGGATGGTCGTCATGGGAGAGGGGGCGGCCTTTCGGGACAGACAGGATTCCCCCCGGGAAAGCGCCCAACCGGGCTGAACGTCAAGTTCGATCTGCCGCCCCCGAGACCGCTTCACACCGCAGGCGGGCGATTCCGACCTCGCCTTCCGCGAGTGGGTCGGCGATGCCGGTTCCCACGGTGCGGCAAACCGTCTCGGATCCTTGCAGCGCCGGGCCAGAGCGCCGAAGGTGCCGGTGGAATCGTGCCGGACAGAGGACCGGCGCATAGATTGTGCGGTTGACCCGCCAACCGAACTTTCGCAGTGTCGTGGAAACCGCTGGATCGTCGCGGTGGCCCGTCTCATGTCGTTCATTGGAAAGCACATTACCCGGATTCTACGGTTCCGCGACCTTGCTGCCGTCGCTGCGGCGGTGTTGGCATGAACCTCATGCGAACCAGAGCGATGAGCTTGCTGGCGGCCCTGGTGTTCGTCGCAGCGGGTGTCCTCCAAGCTGCTTCGGCGGCTTGCTGTCCGGGAAGCGACGCAGGCCCCGCGAAGTCCGAGAGCCTTTGCTGTCCAGCCGAACCCGTGAACAGGGTCCATTGCGAAGACAAGCAGATCTGCCCGAAAGCCTGTTGTTCGATTTCCCCGGACACGCGGTTCCCCTCCTCGCCCGACAGGCTCCATACCGTTCGGACCGTGATGGCCGTCCGTCACGTCGTCGATTTCTCCGACTGGACGTATCGGTCGCGTGCGGTCGCCGACAAGCAAGAGGCCGTCACTCCTCTCGTTCCCCGACCCGCCCTCCATCTGTTGCTTCAGGTTCTTCTCTGTTGATTGGAACATCGGCCCACTTCGGGTAGTCGTTCCATTTTTCGACAGAGAGGTGCTCGCATGTTCCAAATCGACGGATTCCGCGTGGGAGGCGCCCTTCCATGAGCGCATCCCGTCCGGCTTCGCCAGTCGGCGAAAGTCCCGATATTCCTGTGCCACCGTTTCGCTGGGCGACGCGCGTGGCGCTTCCCCTTGGCATTCTGCTCGCCTTCCTGGCCCTGTTCGCAGGGTCCCTGGTGGCCAGCCTGTCTCCCGCAGTCGAGGTCGAAGTCATTCCCGTTGTCGAGCGCGCCGCCTCCGAACGCGCCGTATCGACCGAAGCCCGCGGGAAGGGGGAAGTCACGGTGCAGGCCGCGGGCTGGATCGAGCCCAGTCCCTTCCCCGTCTATGCGGCGACTCTGGCTGCCGGTATCGTCGAGGACGTCCTCTTCCTGGAAGGCGACCGCGTTGCGAAGGGAGAGGTCCTCGCGCACCTGGTGGACGAGGATGCCATTCTCGAGCTGCGGTACGCCGAAGCCGAGCTGCGCGCCGCCGGGGAAGCCTGGGACGCCAATATCGAAGCGCAGCGACAGGCCGCCGTCGCCGCCGCCTCCGTGCGCGAGATGCAGGCCGTCCTCGAGATGACTCGCGCCGAACTGGACGTCGAGAAGGCGCTCCTGAAGAAGGCCGAATTGGTCCACCACCGCAGAAAGGACCTCGTCGGTCACGGCTCGGTGTCGCAGGAGGAATACGACGCGGCGGAGGCCTCCGCACTCGCGCAGGCGGCGCAGGCCCGGGTCGTCGGCAGCCGCATCGGAGAACTCGAGGCGAAGCTCGACCGCGCGAAGGCCGAAGAAACCGCCGCCCGACAGCGTCTCGAACTCCGGACCGAGGAACGCCGGCGACTTGACATCGCGCGCGTGGCGGCCGACGAGGCGAGGCTGCGCGTTCGGCGCATGGAAATCCGTTCCCCCATCGACGGCCTCGTCATGCGGCGGCTCGTCGAGCCGGGCTCGATGGTGATGACGGCCTCCGACGACGCCCAGATGGCGCGGGTGGCGGAGCTCTACGATCCGGCGAGCCTCCAGGTTCGCGTCGACGTTCCCCTGGCGGATGCCGCGAAGATCGGCGTCGGCCAGACCGCGCAGGTCGTGATCGAGGTTCTTCCCGACCGCTCCTTCGAGGGAACCGTTACGCGCATCACGAATCTCGCGGACATTCAGAAGAACACGCTGGAGGTCAAGGTCGCGCTCGACGACCCCGCTCCGGAGTTGAAACCGGACATGCTCGCACGGGTCCGCTTCCTGGCATCGGCGGCACCGGGACAGGAACGCCGGGCGACCGGCGCTCTTTCGGTCTACGCTCCGGCATCCGGAATCGACGGGGACACGGCATGGGTCGTTTCGAAGTTCGACGGCAGCGAAGGAATCGCACTTCCCCGCTCGGTCGTCGCGACAGGTGCGGAGGAGAACGGCTGGCGCGAAATCGGGACGGGTCTGAATCCCGGCGACCTGTTGATCGTCTCCCCCGCCGCAAACCTCGAACCCGGACTGCGTGTCCGCGTCCGCCCCGGGGAGGGGAACTGACATGGCTTTCATCGAATGCCGCCGACTGACGCGAACCTACAAGCGCGGCGACCGTGAAATCACACCCCTCGACCAGCTGGATCTCGACGTCGAAGCGGGAGAGTTTCTCGCCCTCATGGGTCCCTCGGGCAGCGGCAAGACCACGCTGCTCAACCTGATCGCCGGGATCGACCGCCCCACGTCCGGCGAGCTTCGCGTCCGGAACACCGACGTCGCCCGGCTCTCGCGGTCCGCGCTGGCCGCCTGGCGCCGCGAACACGTCGGCTATATCTTCCAGCTCTACAACCTCGTGCCCGTCCTGACCGCGTACGAGAACGTGGAACTGCCGCTTCTCCTTCGCTCCCTCTCGCGCAAGGAGCGCCACGAGCGCGTTTCCAGGGCGCTGGACATGGTCGGAATCGCCGACCGCCACGACCACTATCCCCGCCAGCTCTCCGGCGGACAGGAGCAACGAGTGGCCATCGCGCGCGCCATCGTGACCGAGCCGAAGATCATCGTCGCGGACGAACCCACCGGCGACCTCGACAAGTCGTCGGCGCACGACATTCTCAGTCTCCTGCGCTCCCTCTCGGTCGAAATGCAATGCACGCTCATGATGGTCACGCACGATCCGCACGCGACGGCGTACGCCGGCCGAACGCTTCACCTGGAAAAAGGGCGCCTCGCCGAGCAGCCCGCCGAGGCGCCGCTATGATACCAGCCCGCATGGCGCCCCTGGTCGGAAAGTACATCGTGCGCCACCGCGCCCGCTCACTCCTCACGCTGGGTGGAATCGCGACCGCCATGTTTCTGTTCTGTGCCGTACAGGCGATGCACTCGGGAGTGACTTCGGCCACGCGGGAGACCGCCGGCGAAACGACCCTCGTCGTCTACCGGGAGAACCGCTTCTGCCCCTTTACCAGCGAGCTTCCGCAGGACTACGCGCGCGCCATCGCCGAAATTCCCGGCGTCCGGAGCGTCTCTCCGATGCGGATCGTCGTGAACAGCTGCCGTGCCTCCCTCGACGTCGTCACGTTCAGAGGCGTGGAGGAGAAGGCGCTTCGCGACGCCGACTTCGAGATGCTGGCGGGAGGCATTTCCGAGTGGACGCGCCGCAACGACGCCGCCGTCGTCGGCGAGCGCCTCGCCCAGCGAAGAGGACTTGGCGTCGGCGACCGTCTGAGCGCCGCCGGCATTACGGTCAGCATCGCCGGCATTCTCGCATCCGACGATCCGCAGCATCAGAACGTCGCCTACGTCCACCTCGACTTCATTCAGAGGGCCGCCGGAAACAAGCAGGGCATCGTGACCCAGTTCAACGTCGAAGTCGCCGACCCCGGACAGCTGGACGCCGTGGCCGCCGGGATCGACGAAGCCTTCGCGAACTCGCAGGCTCCCACCTGGACGTCTTCGGAGAAGGCGTTCGTCGCGCGTGCGGTGACGGACATCGTGCAACTGGTGGATTTCGCGGGATGGCTCGGTATCGGGAGTCTCGTCGCCATCTTCGCGCTCGTCGCCAATGCGATCTCGCTCTCCGTCCAGGACCGCGTAAAGGACCATGCCGTGATGCGCACTCTCGGCTACCCCGAGCACCTGATCGCGCGTCTCGTGGTCGTCGAGAGTCTCGGAATCAGCCTGCTCGGCGGCATCGCGGGCGTGGCGGTCGCGTGGGGCGTGTCCGCCCTGGGCAAGTTCACCTTCTCCGTCGAGGGCCTCAGCGTGGTCGTCCAGGCGGACGTTCCGACCGTCGCCCAGGGGCTGGCCATCTGCATCGCGATCGGCATCGGGGCCGGACTGCTCCCCGCCGCACGGGCCGCGCGCCTCTCGACGGCGGAAGCGTTCAGGGCGGTATAGCATGAGACTTCTTCCGTTCGACTACGCGGTTCGCAACCTGGGACGGTCTCCGCGGCGCTTCGCGGCGATCCTGCTGGGCAACGCGCTCGTCGTCCTGCTGGTCGTCTCCGCAGCAGCGTTCGTGGAGGGCATGCGCTCGTCCCTTTCCGTTCGCAACGACTCGCGCAACGTCATTCTGCTCGCCGCAGGCAGCGAGGAGAGCATCGAGCGCAGTGAGATTCCCGCGACGACTCCGGGGATCCTCAGTGCCAGCCTTCCCGGCATCCATGCCACGGAAGGCGTGGCGCACCTCTCGCCGGAAATCCTCTCGGCATTGATTCTCTTCGCCGAAGAGGATTCGCCCGAGGAACTGCGCGCCGTCGTGCGGGGAGTCACTCCCGGCGCGTTTCTCGTCCACGAGCGCGTCGAGATCGTGGAGGGCCGCGCTCCCCGGTCCGGCGGGAATGAGATCGTCGCGGGAAGCCTCGCCGCGGAGAAGATGGGCCTGCCGGAATCGGCGCTGGAAATCGGCGAGTCCCTGTGGTTCGAAGGGGAGCCCTGGACGGTCGTCGGCCGTTTCGAGGCGCGCGGCACGGTGATGGACGCCGAACTCTGGATGCCGCTGACGGACCTGCAGGTCGCCACGAAGCGCGACGGCCTCTCCTGCGTCGTCGCGCGGTTGGGAAGCGCCGAGTTCGCCGACGTCGATGCCTTCACGAAGATGCGCGTGGACCTGGAACTGTCCGTCGTGCGCGAAGCCGACTACTACGCCTCGCTGCTGCGGTTCTACCGTCCGATTCAGGTCATGATCTGGGCGACTGCCATTCTGGCCGCGAACGCCGGGATTCTCGGCGGACTCAATACTCTCTACAGCGCGTTCGCCGCGCGGGTGCGCGAGATCGGAATGCTTCAGTCGCTTGGCTACACGCGCCGGGCGATCGTGGCGAGCCTCGTCCAGGAGGCGCTGATCGCCTCCTCCATCGCCGTGTTTCTTGCCATCGCGGTGGCGCGATTCGCTCTCCACGGCGCCGCCGTTTCGTATTCGATGGGCGTGTTTCAGCTCAGCGTGAACAGCGTCGTTCTGGTTGCCGGAGGAGCGGCCGGCCTCCTCCTCGGCATCGTCGGAACCCTGCCGCCCGCTCTGCGCTGCCTGCGAATGCCGATTCCCGAAGCACTCAAATCACTTTGAATTCGACCGAACTCCGAAAGGACAGCATCATGAGAAAGACAGCGTCGTTCCTTCTCCTCGTCTCAGCCATCGCATTGCATGGTTGCGGCGACACATCCGCCGAAAGGCCGAACACCGAAGCGAGTGCTCCATCCGCCGCGGAAGGTGCCCGGCGAGCGCCGGCTCTGCCCGACGGCTTCTTTCTGGCCGCCGAACCGGCCGGCGCCATCTCCGTTTCCGAAGCGCGCGCGAGCGCGAAGACCGGCGACGACATCGTCCTCACGGGCCATGTCGGGGGCCGAAGCGAACCGTTCGTCGAGAACCGCGCGGTCTTCCTCCTCGCCGACGCCGCGAAGGCTCCGGCGTGCGCCGACGAGTGCGGCACGCCCTGGGACGCATGCTGTGTCCCGGGCGAGACCATCGCGGCCAACAGCGCCACCGTCCAGGTCGTCGATTCCGACGGCAACGCGCTCCATGTAAGCCTGAGCGGAAGGAACGGACTCGCGCCCGGTTCCGAAGTCACCGTTCAGGGCAGGGTCCGCGAGGCCGGCGATGCGATTCTCATCGTCGATGCCACGGGAATGACCGTCCGGTAGCGAACCCCCGATCGAGGTCTCCGGAGCCGCCCCGAGTTCTGTTGCGACCGGCGGCCCGGGGCCCGATGGGTTTTCCCACCGGAGTTCCCATGGCCCCCTCGCTCAAAGACGTCATCCGCCAGGTGAAGGAACAGGCCGACATCGTGGCGGTCGTGGGGCGGACGGTGGCGCTCCACAAGGCCGGGAATTCCTACAAGGGCCTCTGCCCGTTCCATAAGGAGAAGACGCCCTCGTTCCACGTCGTTCCGTCGAAGGGCATCTACCACTGTTTCGGCTGCAAGGCCGGCGGGTCGGTCATCGACTTCCTGATGCACACCGAGCGGCTGGAGTTCATCGAGGCGCTTCGCGATCTGGCGAAGGACCTGGGCATCGAGTTGCCGGCCGCGGGGCCGCGCTCGGGCCCCCGCGACGGGGACGAGGAGCGCCGGCGCGCGCTGCATTCCGTCAACGATTTCGCGCTGACGTGGTATCGCGCCAACCTGACCGGCAACCGCCATCCCGTCGCGAGCACCTACATGGAGAAGCGCGGGATCACGCCGGAACTCGCCGAGAAGTTCTCTCTGGGCGCGGCGCCGGCGGAGTGGGCGGCGCTGAAGACGGCGGCGAACGCGCAGGGATACAGCGACGACATCCTGGTGGAGGCGGGTCTCTGCAAGCGCCACGAGGAGCGCGGCACCGTCTACGACCGGTTGCGCAACCGGCTGATCTTTCCGATTCGCGACCATCTGGGACGCGTCGTCGGGTTCGGCGGGCGCCGCCTGGCGGAGGACTCCGACGACGCCAAGTATCTCAACTCGCCGGAAACGCCGCTCTATCACAAGGGACGAACGCTCTATGGCCTGGACGTCGCCGGCAAGTCCATCGGCGACACCGGGTACGCGATCGTCACCGAAGGCTACATGGACGCCATCATGGCGCACCGCTACGGGTTCGGCCAGGCGATCGCGAGCTTGGGCACGGCGCTGACGCCGGAGCAGGCGCGGCTGATCAAGCGCTATGCCTCGCGCGTGGTGTTCCTCTACGACGGCGACGACGCGGGGCGAAACGCCATGCTGCGGGCGGGCGAGGCGCTCCTGGGCGCGGGCATCGACACGCGCGTGATCCTTCTTCCGAAGGAGGACGACCCCGACACGTTCCTGCAGCGCGAGGGCGCCGACGCGCTCGCCGCACTGGTCCACTCCGCGCGCGAGTACTTCGACTTCGCACTGGATATCTTCGCGAAGGCGGAGGACCTGGCGACGCTCGCGGGACAGGCGGAACTGGTGGAGAAGGCCGCGCCGCTCCTGAACGCGATGGCCGGCGAGGCACAGCGCGCGGCGGGTCTGAACCGCCTGCTGACGTATCTGGGGACGCTGCCGCGCGAGGCGGTGCTGCGAACGATCCAGCGCATCTCCGCCGAGAAGCGTCCGCGCTACGAGGATCGCGCCGACGAGCCCGGGCCGCCCCAGCGCGCGCCGCTCGATCCGACCGAACGGTTCGCGCTGAAACTGATGCTCGAGAGCGAGAAGGCGCTCGACGTGTTGCGCGCGGAACTGGACGTGTCGTGGCTTTCCGATGCGAGGCTCGACCCCTGGATACTGTTCCTTCTGTCGCACGACGGAGAGGCTGCGGCGCTGATCGCGGAGGCGGAGTCCGCCGGTGCGCTTCCGGGCGACCCGGCGCTGCTGCCGGAGATTCTCGCGGACGCGCATCCGCTGGGCGATCCGGCGCTCGCGGCGCGGCAGATCGCGGCGAGACTGAAGAAGCGCCACCACAAGAAGGTCACGCGCGAGCTGATCGACTCCGTGCGCGAGCACTATCGCAACGATCCCGCCGGTCTGCCGGAGGGCATTCTGCGGATGATCCACGAGGAGAACCGCCTCGCCGTGAAGGTCGAGGTTCCGCGCAGCGGACTGTAGGGCGCTCCACTATTCAGCCGACTGGCGAATCGTCCACCCCGACGTGTGCTGCGCGTAGGTTCCGGGCAGGCGCGCGCAGTATTCCTCCATCGAGAGACCGGCGCGCGGCGGAACGGAATCGTGGACGGCGAAGCGGCGCCCGGCGGCCTGCTGTTCGTCGATCCAGGCCTGCGTCGGAAAGCCGTCCGCTTCCGTCCCCCAAAGGATCGCCCAGCGGTGGTTCTCCTGTCCCGACACGGTGTGGGACTGGACGAAGTGGGCGGCCCAGGCGTCGTTGCCCGCGATCAGGGCGATGGGCTCGTAGCGAAGGGTCTGCATCGCGAGATAGCGGCGGTAGTCGTTGGTTTCGCTCTCGGTGCGCCATCGCATCTGGCCGGTATTGAAGGTCGCGGCGAAAACGACGGCCATCGCGACAGCGAACACGCGCTGTCCGGTGGTGGCGCGCCGGGCGGAACCGCCCCTCGGCAGAAGGGGAACGATCGCGAGCATTCCCAAGGCGGGAGCGAACTCGCGCGAGTAGCGCGCCATGCCGATGGTCGCTCCGGAAACCGTCACGAACGCCCACGCGCCGGCGATCATCGTGCAGGCGGACGCGACCGTCCAGAACACGGCGTCGAAGCTGCGCCGCCGAACCAGCGTTGCGACGCCGAACGCGAGACCGGCACCGGCGAACGCGACGTGCCAGGGGGAAAGCCAGAGCGTCCGTGCGATCTCGTTGGTGTTCGCGACGATCTGGTCGAGTCCGGGCACGACGGCTTCGTCGCCCTTGTACTGATAGGCGAGCCAGTCGCGCTGGGCTTCGGCGAGACCATCGACGAGGAAGGGCGTGACCAGGTGAAAGAGCCCGCCGGCGAGACCCGCGACCGCGAGCCAGCCGAACGCGACGGCGAACCGCCGGCGAAGGCTGCCACTCTGCGTCGCGAACACGATCACCGCCAGCCCGGGAACGAAAGGCACGGCGGTTTCCTTGATCCACACCATCGCGAGGGCCGCCGCCAGGGATGCGGCGAGCCACGTCCGGCGGCGGTGCGACCGTACCAGCAGGCAGGACACGCAGACGAACCCGAGGGCGCGCGCCCAGTTCTCGGGCCAGACCTCCATCCAAAGCTCGAGCGATTCGGTGTGCAGAACGCAGAAGGCTCCGAACGCCAGTGCGGAAGCATCTCCGAAGCGCCGTGCGAGCGCGCGGAGAAGCAGGGCGAGACTCGCCGCGAAGAACAGAACGCCGATCCCCGACCAGACGCGGTAGATCGCGAAGGGGTCCGCCGGGATCATGTTGCGCGAGAAGGGGGCGAATACCTTGCCGATGCCGCAGAAGAGCGGCCGCCCGAAACCGAGCGGAACGAATCCCTTTCCCGTCAGTGCGGCGTCCAGGTACGCGAAATTGTCCCAGTTCGAATGCCAGGGCGCCGGACCCCGGTAGAAGAGCCCCGCCGCGAGCACGAGGATCGGCCAGACCAGCCAGAGCCGGGGACTTCGGGAGGTTCGGGAGCGCATGGCCCCATTGGGGCGACCCTCTGCCGGGGGAACAAGCCCGATGCGCAGGGAAGGGCGTTTCTGCGCTTGCTGCGTTGGCCGCGTCCGGATACCTTCAAGGCATGATAATCTCCCGCCACCTCTTCGTTCCGGGCATCGCGCTCGCGGTCCTTCTGGGATCGGCGCTCTCCGCCCAGCCCATCATCGACCTTCCGCCCCGCGATCCCAACGCCCCGACCGGCTCGGAATTCAAGACCCAGATCGAGAGTCTGGCGCGCGCGCAGCGCGAGGACGCCATCTGCGCCGCGATCTCCTCCGGCAACGTCCCCGAATGGTTGCGCACGTTCAAGCCCGTCACGTTCCAGACGAACATCGGGCAGACGCCGCACCAGGCGACGATCCATGTGCTGCCGGACTATCTGGGCGTGGGAAGCGACGACGATTTCTTTCGCACGCCGATGACGCCGATTCTGGCGCAGCGGCTTGCCGACGTGACGGGGACGGTTCTCACCACGCGGCGCATGACGAATCTCGTCTGGACCGCGGCCCAGACGAAGATCGCGCCGTCGCCGATTCCGCCGAGTCCCGCGATGACGACGGTGCCGGTCTTCTGGGCACACAACGTGACGGTGGAGGGTCAGCTCGACGCCATTTCCGCGGTGCGCGGCAACCTGACCGCTGGCCACAAGAAGGACGTCGTCATCACGCCGCAGCTCTATCTCCCCCAGTACGCGAACAGGGTGGCGATCTACGGCTGGCACTATCTCGCGGGGAATCCGATCCAGCCGCTCTATCTCGGGCACGGCGACACGTACGCCGACTACAGCCACGGCATCCGCCTGGTCGCCTCGGAGATGATCCTCGATGGCGAAGCGACGACGGTCCAGGAGGTCCTTGCCCACCCGGTTCTTTCCGCGATTCTGAGCGACGAGGGCGCGATGGCGTCGCCGCGCTATCCGATCGCGCCGGAGGCCGGCTTTCCCCTCGCCGACGGCTTTCCCTCCACCGGTCGCGAACTGGACTCGTGGACCGACCGCTTCGCCACCCACACGGTCGTCCCGCTCTCCCCCGCTTCGCCGGGCGGCGACGGCTTCGTTCTGTTGGTGCGCGATCCGAGCGGGGGAATCGACACGGCGCGCGTGGGGTCCGTCAAGGCGCAGGACTACTTCGTCGAAGCGGACATCTACTGCCAGTACCGTCCGGAACTTTCCGCCGACGGATTCGAACGCGTCGGCATCTTCCTGCGGGACGATGGAAATGGCCTGTTCGAGGGAGAGTCCTCGGCGGGCATCGAGGCGAACGGCTATTCGCTGACGTGGGACTCGTCGAACGGCCGGGTGCAGTGCCTGCGCACGGTCGAAGGCGTTCCGTCGGATCTGCTCGCCGCACCGCTGTTCATGACCGGCACCGCGTGGCGAAAGCTCCGCATCGAAGCCGTCGGTTCGTCCCTTGCGTTCATCGTGGACGGGCAGCCGGTTCTGGAAACGACCGACGGGACGCACGCGGCAGGCGTCTGCGGCATCGGCTATCACGAGTTCTTCGCCACGAACGCGAACATCCTCGGCACCCGGGCGGACAACTTCAAGGCGGACACGATCGGCGAGGCTCCGGAGGGAACGTACTGGGGCTGCTATTGAGATTCGCCGTTCGTCCCGCAAGACCACCTTTCAGAACCCAATTCCCGAGAGAGGGAGATTCACATGAAACACCTGATTCTGCTCGCAGCGTTCGTTCTGGCCGCTGCGGGACTCAGTTCATGCGCGCACCGCTCCGCGCCAAGCGACCCGATGGCGGACTGGGCGTGGGAGATTCCCTCTCCGCCGCCACCGCATATGGCCTGGGTTCCGGCGGGCCCGTTCCGAAAGGGCGAACGCACCCCCGAGTCGGTGACCGCGATCGTCATCCACACAACGGAGGGCGGCTATAAGAAGGAGCTCTCCCACGTGGAAAACCAGGAGAACAACTTCCGGGGCGTCATCAACTACTTCAAGGCGAACGACCGCAACGTCAGCGCCCACTACGTCATGGGCCGCAACGGCGAGATCTGCCAGATGGTGAACGAGTCCGACGTCGCGCACACGCAGACGTACTATAACGGGCGGGCGTTCGGCATCGAGTGCGCCGGATGGAGCAGCCGTCCGGAGACGTGGACGCCGGAGCTTCTGGAATCGCTCGTCGAGCTCTGCGCGTACCTGTGCGTCAAGTGGGAGATTCCCGCCTATCATCCCGAGGGCACCGCCTACGAGGGTCCCTACAGCATCGCGATCGACGACGACAACAAGCGCTTCACGGGCCACGGGCTGGTGGGGCACTACCAGGTGCAGCCCTGGAACAAGAGCGATCCCGGCGATCACTTTCCCTGGGAGGAGTTCAGCGAGCGCGTTCGCGAACGGATTCGCCAGTACGGCGCCGAGCCCATCGAGCTTCCCACGCCGGAAGAGGTGTTGGGCACGGAAATCTTCGCCACCGCCCGCATCGCGGAGGAGTCCGTCTCCCCCGGCGCGCCGTTCACCTACCAGCTGACGATTCGCGGCCCCGGCGCCGGAGCGGTCGCGCTCGAAGACATCGTCTTTCCCGACTTCAGCGTGATCGACGGGCTCGTCGTCTCGGCTCCGAAGAGAACGGCCTCGGCGGCGGCGCTCGTGATCTACGAGATCGAACTGAGCCGCCCGACGGCGGGACGGTTCCAAATCGGCGCCTCGCGCATCAAGATGGGCGGACGCTGGAACGACACGCAGACGGTGGGCGTCAGGATCGAGTAGCCGACTGCGGCGGCGCGCCGGCTGTCCGGCGCGTCAGTTCCAGGTCGCGTACGGAAACCCGCGGGTGAATCCCTGCTGAAGCGTCGCCGTCGCCGTCGCCGTCGAGTTCTCGAACGTCCCGATGGTCGCCGTCGAGTCGATGGTCTGGGTCATGCTGGTTTCGCCGAAGAGCCAGAGCTTCACCACCGTTCCGACGGGGATGTTGGAGGCTTCGATCACGAACGTGATCGTACCGCCGTCGTCGATTTCCACGTCGGGCATTTCGAAGGACCCGAAAGGCGTCGAGGGAACGGCCACGCCATCGACAGTGGCGACGCGGACCCTTGGATTCGATCCGGAAACCGGTGGCGTATAGGTGTCGGCCAAGAGCGTGGTGCGGCGAATCTGAAGTCCTGTTATGCCCCCTGTGAACGTATCGGCAAAGCTTTCGAGCCGGACGCGTCCGTAGAGCGGAGAACTGGCGACCGCTGCACCGGCATTGATACTGCCTCCTCCGGAGATCGTCGGAGCAACGATGCGAATTCCACCCCCGGCGCCGAAACCACCCCCGTTGCCCGCACCAGGAGCGCCACCCCGTGCGCGCACGGTTCCCGCGATGTTCGCCGATGTATTGCTCGCCAGCAGAATGGCTCCGCCGCCTGCACCGCCGCCGGCCTGCGGATTCACGAACCCGCCGCCGGCTCCGGAACCGCCCGTCAATGGCTGCAGAAAGAGGTTCCCGTAGGTTTGATGCGCCCCGCTCGAGGAATTGGCGGCTCCGCCCTGGGGCCCGAGACCGGCGGTCGCGGTCTGATGCTGGCTCTGGCCGATGCCGCCGGGATAGCCGCCCGGTCCGGGGATCGACGGGGTATGGAAGATCGTGGAATGCGCCGCGTGCCCCGCGTCGCCGTCGAGGTCCAGAACGCCGGCGATCTCGATGTTCCCCGTCGCCAGCCAGTGGATCGGCTGCCACCCGACGTACGGCGCGCGAACCTGGACCGTCACATTCAGCGGAATGGTGATGGTGGTGAAGTGATAGATGCCGTCGCCGTCCGAGTCGATTCCCAGGCCGGCGGGATCGAAGATCACGGTCGTGGGCGAACCGCTCGGGGGAAAGGACAGCGCACCGTCGGAGCCGTCCGAACCGCAGTCGAATGGCGCTCCACCCATCACGGACAATGGAAACGCGAGGAGCGAAAGCGAGAGAAGACCGAAAGACGCGTGCCTGATGCTCATTGTGCGATTACCTCAAAGGGGTGTTTTCGATACTGAGGAACGGACCAACGGAGGCTGGTGCCGGATCCAGGTCGATGGTTGTGGTGTTGACGATGGAATGGAAGGGGCCGACCGTCGCCGCCGCGCCCTCGCGGTCGAAATCCGCGACGTTGACGATCGAAAGGAATTCCCCGGCGACGGCGTTCGCGGGCGACTGGGGAAGAGTCTCGGTGAGATTGACCGCCGAAAGAAACGCACCGGCGACCGCCGTCGCGGAAACGGCGGGAAGCGTCGGCGTCGTGTTGACCACCGCAAACGTTCCACCGACGATCACGCGGGGCGCCGTCGCGTCGAGGTCGGGCTTGCTCTGCGGGTCGGTGGGGTCGGAATCCGAATCGACCTCGTCGCCGTCGTTGAACCCGTCGCCATCGGTGTCCGGGTTGCCGGGGTCGGTGCCCTCCGTCTCCTCGTCCTCGTTGTCGAGACCGTCCCTGTCGGAATCCTCGTCGCCGTCGTCCGTTCCGTCGTTGTCGGTGTCGGTGTCGCCCGGGTCCGTACCGGCGGCGATTTCGCCGCAGTTGGAGAGCCCGTCGCCATCCGTGTCCTCCTGGCCGTCGGGGATCGTGTCGCCGTCGCTGTCGGGATCGTTGGGGTCCAGCCCCAGCAAGACCTCGATATCGTCGAACAGGCAGTCGCCATCGGAGTCGGGACGGAAGGATGTGATTACCCAAACGTCGGACCGAACCGGAGCGGTCAGAACGAGCGCCGGAAGTACGGTCCCCAGGACAAGCTTCCCAAGAGTGGCAACGCGCGGCAAGAAGGCACGCTCCCGAACGTTCTATCGTGATGCGGGGCTACCAGCATCCAATGCCGTATTCCGTGTCAAGGCCCAAAGAATGGGGGAGGACGCGTTCCTAGGGTTTCGCCGGGGCGCCATAGATCGGCGTTCCATCGGGGCGGTACATCTCGGCGCGAAACCTCTCCCCCAGCGTGTCGTAGCCGACGAGCTCGATTCCCCGCTCGTCGAGCAGCGCCCTGAGACGGGGATCGCAAAGCGCATCCGTTTCCGCCTGGCGGTGCTGCGACATGTTCGCCGGCCCCGTTTCGTTCAGATCGCGGAGGACCTGCATTTCAGGAACGTCGGCTCCCGGATGGGCGACCGCGAGATAGAGCCCCGGCTCTTCGAGCTTCGCGATTTCGGAAACGAAGAAGTCCGCCTTCTCCTCGGGCGGCACCGAGTACATGACCGGTTCGTACCGCTCGCCGAAGTAGCGCGAAATGACGACTCCATAGTCCGCCGCGATCAGTTCGAAGCGCTTGCGCATCTCCGGCGTTTCCACGGCGGCGCTCATGTGATGGTCGATATACGAGATGTTCAGGCCCTTCGCGATCGCGAGATCGATCTGCGCGCGAATCTCCTTCTCAACCTCGTCGACGTCCGGGCCGTTGGCCATCAGGTCCGCCCGCGTGCCGAAGAACTTTCCCCATTCGTCCACGAGCGTCGGGACCTCGTCCGCCGGAAGAACCGGCCCCCAGCGGTACAGCTTCCACTCGGAGTTCAGAGTCGTGTGCACGCCGACGCTGACTTCGGGGTGGTCCTTCAGAATGGCGACCGCTTCGTCGAGCCAGTCGGAGACCACCATGACGGAAACGGCGGAAACGCATCCCTCGTCCAGCAGGCGCTGAAGCGCCATGTTCGACGAATGATTGAACCCCACGTCGTCGACGCGGATGACCAGGCGAATCTTCTCCGCGGAATAGTCCTGCAGAGTCGCCGCGCTCTCGGCGGCGGCCGGTCCCTGGATCGCCGCGAAGAGCGCGAGAGCGAAGAGAAGCAAGGTGCGCGGCATCGCGGCTACCAACTCGCGTAGACGAACCCCTGGGCGAAGCCCTGGGGAACGGCGGTAGTGACGGTCGCGGTGGAATTCGCGAGCGTCCCGGCGAGCGGAGTGGAAGTGAACTGTTCGTCGAAATTGTTCTCGCTGAAGAGGTAGAGCTTCGCGGTCGTTCCCACCGGAACGTTGAACGCCTCGATCTCGAAGACGATGGGCGCGCCCTCGTCCAGCTCGATATCCGGCATGTCGAAGATGCCGAACGGCGGCGATGGCACGGCCATTCCGTCGATGGACGTGACCCGCAGCCGGGGGAAAATCCCCGATACCGGTGGCGAGTACGTCTCGGGAATGAGAACGACGCGGCGGTAGGTATGGGCGACGATAGTGCCGTCGAAGTCGTCGGTCATCGACTCAATCCGGACCCTGCCCCGGCCGCTCTGGCTCCCGTTTCCGCTGTTGGTGTTAAGCGTACCGGTTCCGGCAACGAGGGGAGCGACGACTCGAATGCCCCCGCCGGCGCCGAATCCCCCACCCGAGCTGGCCCCTCCGCGAGCGAACACTCCCCCGTCGATCGTCACCGACGTACTGCTGGCGAGAAGGATCGCGCCACCACCCGCACCGCCCCCACCGGAATTGATGTTTCCTCCGCCGCCACCGGAACCGCCCGTCAGTGGCTGGAGGTAGATATTCCCGTAGTTGCTGTGACTTCCGCTGCCGAACCCACCGGGGCCGAATCCGGTGGTCTGCGTCTGAAACGTCCCACCAGCGGCACCACCCGGATAACCTCCAGGCCCAGGAAGAGACGGCAGCTGGACGTCGTCGGGATCCAGCTTCGGATTCCCGGGGTGACCGTCGAGATCGAGAGTCCCGTCGATCACGATGTCGCCGGTGGCGAGCCAATGCTGTGGCTGCCAGTGAACGAGTCGCGTGTCGAACTCCACAGTCACGTTCTCGGGGACGGTGATCGTCGTGAAATGATAGATGCCGTCGCCATCTGGATCCACGCCCAGGTCGTCGGGATCGAAGACGATCGTCACAGGCGTGACGCTCGGCGCGAAGGACAACGCGCCATCGGAGCCGTCGGAACCCGCGTCGAACGCGGGGCCGGCGGAAATCGCGGCAGGCAGCGCCGCGAAGCAGGCGGAAATCGATACGATGGCTGGATGGAATCGCATGGCTGTCACCTCAGGGGGGAGTGTTTTCAAGACTGACGAAAGGGCTGATCGCCGCAGGAGGCGGCGCCTTGGGTGTTTCCGTGACGTTGCGCATGGTGACGAACTCGCCCGACGCGACGTCGATACCGGCCGATGGAATGGTGGTGGTGACGTTGCGCATCGTGACGAACTCGCCCGACGCAACGTCGATACCGGCCGATGGAATGGTGGTGGTGACGTTGCGCATGGTGACGAATTCGCCGGACGCCACATCGACTCCCGCAGGCGGAAGAGCGGTGGTCCTGTTTATGAGTGAAGCGAACGCGGAGGACGCGGCCCGCGGCGCGCCGGCCATCGCCGACGGCACGTCGTTCATGTCGAGGGGGTCGGAATTCTCGGCGACCTCGTCGCCGTCCAGCACGCCGTCGCCATCGGTGTCGGGGTCGTTGGGGTCCGTTCCTTCGTCTTCCTCTTCCTCGTTGCCGAGGCCGTCGCGGTCGGTGTCCTCGTCGCCGTCGTCGGTCCCGTCATCGTCGGTGTCGGGATCGTTGGGGTCGAGACCGGTCAGAACCTCGCCGCAGTTCGAGAGGCCGTCGTTGTCGCTGTCCTCGTCGCCGTCGGGGATCGTGTCGCCATCGGTGTCGGGGTCGTTGGGATCGAGCCCCAGGAGGACTTCGAGGTCGTCGGGCACGCAATCGCCATCGGTGTCGGGACGAAACGAGGTGATGACCCAGACATCCGCCCACGCAGCCTGAACAGCCATCGCGATGGCCATCCCGGCGATCAGCCTTTTCAGCCCTGCGGTCTGTCGCAACGAACGACTCGGACGCGGTTTCGATACTCCACAGTATACAGCCAGCCCGGTCATGTGGGGTCAAGTACGAAGGTGACGGCCGCTCCGTCATCCCTGGCGGTGGAACCGCCAGGTGACGATCTTCTTCGGCTCCAGGTCGAACGAGAACCGCCTGCCGTCGGGCCTCACTGGCTTGCCGGTGGGGTTGCTTTCGAGATCCACGGCGACGACGGACTCGAATCTGCCCATCGCTTCGGGATTGCCGGACCAGTCCAGCGCCGCATCGACCTTCGTCGTCTCGGGATTGAAAACGCGCACCTCGAGTTCGCCATCGACGATGCGGCAACTCGTCATCACCGCGCCACCGTCCAGTCGAAGGAAACCGGCCTGGGCCGGCATCGCCGTCCCCTGGCGGTGAATGCCGACATCCTGCCAGCGCATGTTCACGACGCGCAGGCCCGTGCCCAGGGCCTGGCCGATGTCGAACAGACGGCGGCGGTTCGGAGCGCCGCGCAACGGCTTGACCGCATAGCGGAACGTCATCGGGCCAAGGACCTGACCCTCCGGCTCGCCGTCGGTGTTGACGGTCCGGCGGGTCCCGCGAAACAGCGTCAGCGCGATGGGCCTCTCCTCGACGTCCGGAACGGCGCTCTCGATCAGGCCGGTGGCGACGACGGCAAGCCCGCGCTTCTCGTCGAAGACGCCCGACCAAGACTGCTGAGGCTTGGTGTCGACCTCCAGTTCGAAGCACTCGTGGTTGTCCGCGCGCAGCGCGACGTTGCGTTCGACGACGTCGAACGCCTGGTCCGTCCGCCACGTCGCGGTCTTCGCGCCCGACGGGAACAGAACCCGGACGCGGTGGTCCTTCGCGGTGTTGTCGATCGTGGTCTCGAACTCGACGTGATCGGAGCCGGCGCGAAGGCGCACGACCGTTTCGAGAACCAGCGGTACGCGCCGCGCGGAGCGAACCATCCCCTCGAAGACGAATTCCTCCGGCACGTTCATGGTCGTGCGAACTCTCAGCGCGGCCTGGTACTTTCCGTTCTCGATCACGGAGACGTCCGACGCGCAGGCCGAGGAATACAAGACCTCGTCGTTGACTGCCACCCCGTGGAACCAGCCGTCTCCGATGTCGGCGCGCTCCTCGAACGTCAGCAAGTCTCCATAGGTCTCGCCTGTCGCCCTGTCCGTCAGTGTCAGCGTCCCGTGCGCAGTGGCCTCGACGCGCAGAAGCTCGTTTTCTATCGCGCGGCTGCCGCAGACCAGCGAGGGAACCATCGGATAGCGCTTCGGCTCCTGGTTCGTCGCGGGACGAACGGTCAGCGTCGTGTAGCCCATCGCAGGAATGCGGAGCGGAAGCGCGACGGTCACTCTGTCGGTCACGGTGTTGTCGGGGAACTTCGCCGGGCGGATGCGCATTCCCTTGCGACCCATGGACTGGCGAACGCGCTGGAACGGGATCTCCGCCCCGTCGGCGCCGTGGATGGTGAAGACCGGCAGCTTCTCGAATCCGAAGAACTCCTGAAAGACGGGGTAGTCGGTCGGTATTTCCAGCTCAAGCGTCGCAGGGCCGTCGCGGTCGACCGGCAGCGGGTTGAACACGACGACGCGGACCTCGTCCTTCGCCGGCGACCCTTCGATGCTCGCGGCGATGCGGTACGACGCTTCCCGCGTCGTCAACTCCGCGATCTGGCGCGTCTGGCTGAAACGGTACTTCATGTCCTCGTGAACCTGGTCGATGCTGCATCCGCAGATCGAATCGTGCGGGTGGTTCTCGATCAGCCAGCGCCACGCCACGTCCAGATACCCCTTCGGATACTCCGTGCCGAGTGCGAGGGCTGAAAACGCGCCGAGCGGTTCCGCCCAGTGGCAGAGCATGTTCTGGCACTCCTGGTTTTCCCGCTTGATCCAGACCCGGCTGGAGAGAACGCCGTGGATCTGGTGTCCCGCCATGCCCGGCACCTTGCCCGTCTCGCGCAGTTCCCCCTTCAGGCGCTTCGCGATCCGGTCGCGCTGTCCGACCATCTCGCGAACGAACGCGTCCAGATCGGAATGGCGGACCTCGAAGCCGGTCCCGCCCAAGTCCATCGTCTCGCAAAGAAGCCCGTAGACCTCCGGGTCCCACTCCTGGTGGTCGCCGCCGTCGAACAGCAGCACGGCGTCGGTCTCGGTGTGCGCCGTCTCGTGATCGATATAGTCGTGGAGCTGGCGGCGGTTGCGCTCGCGGTCGAACTCCAGGTCGCGCTTGTCGGCGTCGCGGACCTTGAACGCGTAGTCGCAGTAGCCGATGTTGGCGAATTCGTACGCGACGACGTCGGACCCGTCGACGCCCTCCCAGATGAAATTGCGCGTCTCGTAGTGGTTCACTCCGCGCCAGAGAAGCGCGTTGTCGATGCCGAAGCCCCGAAGAATCTGTGGCAGCTGGCCGATGTGGCCGAACAGATCGCAGACGAAACCGGCGTCCGATGGTTCCGCGCCGAACCGGCGCGCGATTTCCCGGCCAAGGCGGAGATTGCGCACGATGGATTCGCCGCTGACGATGAACTCGTCCGGCAGGACGTACCACGGCCCGACGACGAACTTGCGCTCGCGAACGAGTTGTTCGACCCTGGCCCGCCTCTCCGGCCGGATTTCCAGATAGTCCTCCAGCAGGATCGCCTGCCCGTCGGTCTGGAAGGGGCCGCGCAGGCGTCCGTCGTCGAACCCCGCGATGACGTTGTCCATCAGCCGCACCAGGCGCTCGCGATAGTCCTGGAACGCCTGGTACCATTCGCGGTCCCAATGGGTGCTGAGGACGTAGTGAACGGTGCGTGTTCGGGCGGTGGTCTTCGCCGTCATGGGTGCTCGTTTCGATGCTTCCGGGAGATTCCGTCCCGGTTGTCTGGGGGCGCGGATCGAGGGCAAGAGAAAACGGTTACGCTGGCGGAGACTTCCTCACAGCCTGAATAGCAATTGACGTGGTCCCGGTCCCTTCCCGCAATAGCATCCAGCGTGGCGGGTCTTTCCCTCTTTTTCCCCGCCGGTCGCGAAACCGCAGGAGCGTGACTCGGATGATCTACATCGAGTTCGACGACGAATCCAACGTTCCCGAAGACACCGTTCGGCGCGAAGCGCACCGGGCGGAGGAATACGACGCGAAGCTCCGCAGGATCCACGGCGTCTCCAGCAAGCGCGTCGCGGCCCACGCGAGCGCCGCCGCCGGAATGATCGCGGGACGCGCCAGCCGTTTCTCGCGAATCAGCGGCCGCTTCGGTCGCACGGCCATCGAAGCCACCCCGATGCGCGCCGACTATGCCGCAGCGATGAACGAGCGCGGCGGAATGCGGCCCCGCGACCTCCCCTGGCTCGCCTGCGAGAAGGCCATCCGCGGTGACTACGACGTCTACCAGCGGCGCGTCGGGTTCCAGCTGACGTTCGCCATGAAGATTCCCCCGGCCAGCGTCACCCTCGATCTCTTCCAGCACGAGGACGATTCCCTCAACCCCAACGTCCCCGACGCGACCTTCCGGTGCGGAGTCGCCGAAGTCCCCTTCCCCCTTCACCTTCCCGCCGGCATGAGAGGCGACGACCTCGCGAGCGCCATCGAACTGCTGATGCCCGTCATCCAGAAGTCCGCCGTCGATCTCTGGATGCAGTCCGAGGGCGGAACGCGCGAGGTGTTCTGATGACGTCCGACCGAATCGTCCAGGCCTGTAACATCGCCATCGAGGACGATCTCGACGTGCGTATCTGGAGCGCGACGCGGGACTTCGAACCGACGACGATCTCCACCTGCATCCGTTCCGCGCTCGGCCGTCTGGAGGGGCACTGGACGTACGAACTGCACCAGTTCCTCGCCAACTCCGGAAACGAGGCGCTGCTCTACCGCCTCAATCAGGACGCGAACGGGGCCATGCCTCTCAGCATGGGCGCGGCGAGCGGACCCTTCGGCCACGGGCTGCTGCTCGAAACCGCCGTGTCCTCCGACGAGCGCATCCAGCTCGGCATCTCCATGCTCACCGCGTTCGCCGTCACCATCTCGCAGGGCACCGACCCCCGCGACGTCAGCATCGAAACCCTCGGCCGGCAGATTCGCGACCTTCAGCTTCCCGTCGCCTGAGCGGCGCTCCTCCACATTGTCACTTGAGCCCGGCGGTTGCGGGACTCAGCGTTCCTCTCGCGGCCCCGCCCGTCGATCACGGAGGAACCCGACCAATGACCATCCGCACGATTCTGGCAGCCCTGCTGCTGTCCATTCCGCTTCTGGCGAACGCGCAGGAAGAGGGCTCCGATCGCCTGGCCTCCGCGAAGGCGGCCATCGAGGAACTGATCGCCGCGCAGAGAGGCATCGAATACTTCGACGCGCTGATTCCCTCGCGTACGGACGTCGAAAGCGTGGAGAGCGACGGCGCGGGCTGGAGCGTGTTCGTCAGCGACACCATTGGCGAGAAGCCCTGGACCCCCGAATCGAAGGCCGACATCGAGCGCCGCTTCTCCGGAGCCATCGCAGACGCCCTCGGCGAGGAACCGGCGCCGGTCCGCATCGGCGTCCGCAAGTCCTGGCAGGACCGAACGTGGGAGTACTCCCTCGACGACTACGTCACGGCCCCCGAATCGATCCGCCGGCGCCACCAGGCCGTCAAGACGATGCCGCGCGACTTCGCCAGGCCCGTCGTCGTTCGCTCCGACTACGCCGGGGCCGACCGCTCCGGCGGCCTTGCCGGCCGCCACCTGGTCGTGTCGCCCTCTCACGGATGGACATGGCATAAGGAGAACCGCTGGCAGCTGCAGCGCGCGCGCGTCTACACCATCGTCGAAGACCTCTACACGCAGTCCTACATCAATCCGTTTCTCGTGCCGATGCTCGAGAACGCCGGCGCGTTCGTCTTCATGACGCGGGAGCGGGACTACAACACTTCGGAGACGATCGTCGACAACGACGTGCAGTCCACGAAGTCGCGCTACGTGCAGGGCGGCGCCTGGGAACTCGCCGGAGACGGCTGGCTCGGCGGACGGCCCGTTGCGCTCCGAAACCTGGACGAGCCCTTCACGATGGGAACGTCCGTCCGCGCGCGCGTCGATCCGGACGCCCCCGCCACGGCGACGTTCGTCCCCTACCTCCAGCGCAGCGCGGAATACGCCGTCTACGCGTCGTGGGACCATCTTCCCGACAACAGCGCGTCGGTGCCCGTCGTCGTCCGCCATGCGGGCGGCGAAACGACCGTGCGCGTCAACCAGCAGGTCGCTGGGAGCACCTGGGTCTACATCGGGACGTATTTCTTCGAGGAGGAGGCCAACGAGGAGACCGGCAGCGTCACCATCGCCTCGGAGGGCGCGCTGCCCAACGCGGTCGGCGCGACGTACGTTTCCGCCGACGCCGTGCGGTTCGGCGGCGGCATGGGGAACGTGGCTCCGGACGATCTCATCAGCGGGCATCCGCGCTATGCCGAAGCCGCACGCTACTGGACCCAGTACGCCGGCGCGCCGCCGGACGCGGTCTACAATACTCCCCAGAACGAACGACACTTTCACGAGAACTACGACCAGGACGTGACGGCTCGCGGCGAGTTCGCCAACTACATCCAGGGGGCGCCGGGCGGGCCGAACCTCGACCGCACCGACCCGGGACTCGGCGTGCCCATCGACGCGATGCTGAGCTGGCACACCGATGCCGGCGGAGACGCCGACGGCCTGATCGGCACGCTCTCCATCTACAGCCTGCGCGACAACGAGGGCAACGACACCTTCCCCGACGGGCGCAGCCGGTTCCTGAACCGCGACCTCATGTCGCTGATCCACACGGAGATCGCCAGGACGGCGCGCGAGGAATACACCAGCACCTGGGCGATGCGCCGGCTCTGGGATTCGGGCTACGGAGAGTCGCGTCGCCCGAACATGCCCTCCGCGCTGCTTGAACTGCTCTCGCACCACAATTTCAACGACATGAAGTACGGCACCGACCCCCGCTTCAAGCGCGACATGTCGCGCGCCATCTACAAGGCCATCGTGCGCTTCGTCGCGTGGTCGAACGGGTACGAGCCCGTGATCCAGCCGCTTCCCCCGACCGGCGTCTACGCGCGCAGCATCGACCGCGACAGCTCCGAAATCTCGTGGACCCCCGTCGCCGACCCCCTCGAACCGACGGCGGTTCCCGACGGCTACATCGTCTACACGAGCGGCGACGGACGCGCGTTCGACAACGGCCGGTACACGCCCGCGGCAAGCATCGTCATCGACGGGCTCGAAAGCGGCGAGGACCACTACTTCAAGGTCACCGCCGCCAACGCCGGCGGAGAGTCCCTGCCCGCGCCCATCGTCGGCGTCTGCTTCGTCGAAGGGGTCGAACCGGTTCTCGTCGTCGACGGATTCGACCGCATCGGCGGCGCGCAGATCGTCGATGCCGAGGACACGCGCGGCTTCATGCGCCAGGTCGATCCCGGCGTCGGCTATCGCTACAACTACGGAATCTGCGGCGACCAGATCGACTTCAACTTCGGCGCCGAATGGTACAACGATCTCGAAGGCCCCGGACGCGGCGCGAGCCGCAGCAACATGGAGGATCGTCTCGAACCCGGGAACTTCTTCGATCATGTCGCCGTGCACGGGCGCGAATTCGACCGGCTCGGCCAGTCCTTCGATTCCGCGTCGGCCGCCGCGTTCTCGGCGGGGGCGGTCGAACGCGGGTACGGCTTCATCGACTGGATTGCCGGCGAGCAGCGGACCATCGCGCCCTACGCGGGTCTCGACGGAACGGGCGCGCCGGACCGCATGACGCACGAGTTCGAAGTCATCGACGCCGCAGCCCGCATCCTCCTGCGCAGACACGTCGTCGATGGCGGCAAACTGCTCGTCAGCGGCGCGTACGTCGCCGAAGACCTGATCGACGGTCCGCTCGCCAACGAGGAGAGCCGCGCCTTCGCCCGCGACGTGCTTGGCATCGCCGGCTACGTCCAGGACGCGACCGACATCAACAGCGTCCGCACCAACAACGAAGCCAACGGCTTCGGCGACCTCAATCTCGTGCACGAGCGCTTCGCGGACTACGCGCCGCGCCACCTGCCCTCGCCGCCGTGGAAGGACGAGTACTTCCCCGACTCCAACGTCTTCGCGTTCGGCGACTGGCTCGATCCCGAAACGAACGTCGAGGACCCCATCTACCGCGTGGAGCAGCCCGAGTCCTTCACCCCTTCCGAGGGATCGGAAACGATCTTCGAGTACGGCGAGAACGGAACCGTCGCGGGCTATGCGACGGACAGTGTCGTGGTTCTTGGCTTTCCCGTCGAGACAGTCGTCCCGGTGTTTTCACGGGCCGCGATTCTGGAAGGCTGGCTGGCGCGCTTTCGGACAGAATAGCGAAACGCGTGAGGAATTGCGCGAGAGCTTTTTCGCTTCCGAACAGAGCACATTGAAAATCGCGCCCCGGAAAGGGGCGCGAGAGTCGTCGACTTCGAAATTCGAGCGAATCGGGACACAGGCCCCGAACCGCCGATGGCCCTACTTCTTCGCGGGCTTCTTCGTGGCGGCCTTCCTGGCCACCGGCTTCTTCGTGGCGGGTTTCTTCGCCGTCGTCTTCCTTGCGACGGGCTTCTTCGTCGCGGCCTTCTTTGCCGCCGGCTTCTTCGCGGTCGCCTTCTTCGCCACGGTCTTACCGGCCGTGGTCTTCTTCGCAGCCGGCTTTTTCGCGGTGGTCTTCTTTGCGGCGGGCTTCTTCGTCGCGGTCTTCTTCGAAGCGGTCTTCGACTTCGAGGTCTTGGCGCGCGAGGTCTTCGCCCTGCCGCCGGTGGCGGTCTTCGGCTGCTGCGGCGCCGCCGCCTTCTGGGGCTTCGGCGGCACCCACTTCTCGTGCTTCACGGGGCGGTCCACCGGCGCGAGAATCGTGTCCATCTCGCAGAGCTTCTCGACGGCCAGCTTGATCTCGCGGAAGACGCGCTTGTAGACCTCGAGCGTCGCCCCCATCGGATCGGTGATCTGGTAGTTCTTGAGGTCGCTCTTGGTGTATTCCTTCAGCAGGAAGGTCTTGTCGCGGGCGTCCTCCGCCATGCGCAGGGCGAACTGGACGTGGAAGGGCGTCATGCCCAGCACCAGGTCCGCCTTGCGGATCATCTCCGGCGTCAGCGGAGCGCTGCGGTGCTTGCGCACGTCGATCTTGACCGAGTCCATGACCTGAACGGCTTCCGGCGTCGGCAGCAGCCCGGGGATCGTCATGACGCCCGCGGTCTTGACCTCGATGTGCTTGACGCCGCTTTCCTCCAGGAAGTTCTCCAGCAGCCCCTGGGCCATGGGGCTGCGACAGGTGTTTCCCGTGCAGACGAAGACGACGGTGCGTTTCTTTTTGCGCTTCGAAAGAAGCATTGTTCGAACCTCCGCGATTCTTTTCCGGCCGGTGCGATCCCGGCTCCGTTATTCGTTCGAAATCATCGTTTCCAGATCATCGCGACGCCGATCGTTCCGAAGATCAGGTTCGGACACCACGCGACGAGCACCGGGGGAATTCCCAGACCGGCCTCTCCGACCTTCTGGAAGAACACGGTCACCCCGTACCACGCGGCGATCCAGACCAGCCCGCCGCCGAATCCGGCGATCGTTCCCACCGCCCGGGGCGAAATCGCGTGCGCGCACATCAGAAGTCCGATCACCGCGATTCCCGCGAGAATCGCGAGCTTCTCGTGCAACTGCGTTGTCAGTTGGGAAGTGTCCTTCCCCTGCGCGTCAATGAGCTTTATGTAGCGGCGCAGCTCGGCCATCGACATCATGCGCGGGTCGTCCAGTTCCCCAAGGAACGTGCTGAGTTTCGGCTCCAGCTCGATCCAGTATTCGCTCTCCTGGAGGAACCCCTCCAGGCGCCCCTCGCGGTCGAAGTTCCGGACCGAGGCGTTCATGAAGACCCAGTCGCGACCGCTGCCGCCGGCGATCTCGGCGCGGTCGGCCCGCACGATCTGGCGGGGCGCCCTGGACTCCGGATAGAGCTCGATCACGGTGGGCTCGATCATTTCCTCCGCGGCGGAATCGAAGCTCTCGATCAGGTAGATGCGGTTCTCGCTCCCGCGCTGGTAGATATTCTCCGTGCGGGTGACGTCCTTGCCCTCGATGATGGACTCCTCGATGCGCTCGGCCTCCCGCCTGCCGTGCTGGGCGAAGAGCTCGTTGGCCCCGATGCTGGCGATAGCCAGCGCCAGGCTGCACAGGACCAAGGGCCGGGCGATTCGCCGGGGAGCGACTCCTCCCGCCATCCAGGCCAGCGTTTCGTTCGTGCGGGCCTTGCGGGTCGCGACCCAGAGGATGGAGGCGGCGACGGCGAGGGAGGCGATCTCGATGAGAAAGCTCGGCAGCCGCAGGAAGTAGTACACCAGAAGCCAGTGGAACCCGACTTCGCTGTCGCCGACGATGGCCGAGAGGTTCCCCACCAGGGTGTCGGCGAGAAACAGAATGGCCAGGAGAGCGACCAGCGCACCCAGGGTCCGGAAGAACTCTCCCGCCATATCCCGGTCGATGAGGCTAAAGGTCACGTCGGACGGAAACCCTCCACGAGGATCGACATAGCGGCAGAAAAAAGGAAAGGCGCGCGGAACCGCAACGCCTTTCTCCCGATTCGTCGTGCTGAAAGCCGGTCGCCGCGACTACTCGGGCAGGTCGGCGGTCTCTTCGGAGGCTTCCCCGCCCGCTTCGGCGAGGACCTCTTCCGCTTCCCCGCCTTCGCCTTCTTCGGTCTCCGCGTGGTCGGCGGAGCCGGACTGGGCGATGGCGCGCTCGCGCTCGCGGCGCTCCTCCTCGGCCTTCATGTGCTCGATCTCCTCGGGCGTCAGCAGGCGCTTGACCGTGATGGAGATTTCCGCGAAGACTTCGGGGTAGAGACGGATGCGAACGGGGTACGTGCCGAGAAGCTTGATGGCCTCGGGCATTTCGATCTTCCGGCGGTCGATCGCGAGCCCCTTGTCGGCAAGCGACTTCGCGATGTCCATCGACGTCACCGAGCCGAACAGCTGGCCCTTGTCGTTGGAGCGAAGCTCGAACTCGAGCACGACGCCCTGAAGGGCCTCGGCGGCCTCGCCGGCGGCGAGACGCTCGCGCTGCACCATCGCCTGGATCTTGTTCTTCTGCGACTCCATCAGAGCGAGGTTCGCCCTGGTGGCCTCGCGGGCGAAGCCGCGCGGCCCGAGGAAATTGCGGTAGTAGCCGCGCTTGACGTCGACGACGTCGCCGGCGCTGCCCAGATTGTCCACTGACTTGAATAGAACGATACGCATGATCGATGCTCCTGGGAATCTTCCGGCGGATCAGTCCGCGACGTAGGGAAGCAGCGCCAGATGGCGGGCGCGCTTGATGGCGGTGGTCAGCATCCGCTGGAACTTCGCGGACGTGCCCGTGATGCGGCGGGGCATGATCTTGCCCCGGTCGGAGATGAAGCGGCGAAGCGTCGCGACGTCCTTGTAGTCGATGTACTCCGCGCCGGTGGCGGTGAAATAGCACACCTTGCGGCGCGGAAAGCGCCGGCGGCGCTGGCCGCCGCGGTCTCCGCCGCGATCGCTGCCGCGGGGGCCGCCGCGGCGGTCGTCACGACGGTCGTCGCGGCGTTCCGGGGCCGAAGAGGCCGCCGGTGCTGGTGCTGAGGGAGTTGCTCTTTCTTCGGTCATTGTCGAAACCTCGGGGGTATTTCGGGAGGGGATTGTCTGGTTCAGAAGGGAAGGTCGTCTTCGGTCGCGCCTTCGTTGCCGGGCATTCCGGCATCGGCGTAGTCGTCACCGCGTTCGCCCACGCGCGAGTCGTGGCCGCCGGACGAGGAACGGCTTCCGCCGCCGCCGCCCTGGCCGCCGTCGGCGCGCGAACCGAACTGGACGCGATCGGCGACGATGACGTACTTCGTCCGCTTCTCGCCTTCCTTGGTCTGGTACTGGTCCATCTTCAGGCGCCCATCGACGAGGATCTGGCTGCCCTTGCGCAGGTACTGGCTGCAAAGCTCGGCCGTCTTGCCCCACGCCTCCACGTCGATGAAGAGCGTTTCTTCGCGCTTCTCGCCGCCGGAGTTGTACCGCCGGTTCGATGCGAGGCCCATCTTGCAGACCTGCGAACCGCTCTGCAGAAACCGCGATTCGGGGTCCCGCGTCAGGTTTCCGATGAGAAAGACTTTGTTGAGTTCCACAGCGAATCTCCCGCTCAGGTCGTCGAAGGAGTGTTGTCGGTGGATGCGGGATCCGCAGGCGCCGCAGGGGCGCTCGCGGCGGGTGCCTCAGCCGAAGCCGGGGCGGCGGCAGGAACTGCCCCCTCGGCGGGTCGGCGGTCGTCGCGCGGCGCGTAGGAGGGGCGGTCGCCCGTGCGGGGGCCGGACGAGGAGCCGTAGCGCTCGCGGGGCGGGCCACCGGGACGGCGTCCGCCGCCGCGGGGAAGGAAACGCGCCATTTCGTCGGGCGTGAGATCGCGGCCCTTCGACTTGCCGACCACGGAGGCCGACACCAGGGAGCGAATGATCTCCTCGGTGATGCGCAGGTGGCGGTTGAGCTCCGCGAGGACCGTGTTGTCCGTCGCCGTCTCGAAGTCGATCTGGACGTAGATGCCCTCGCGGCGCCGATTGATCGGATAGGCGAGGCGCTTCTTGCCGAGGGTCAGGTTGCCGAGAACGGTCCCGCCGTTCTTGGTGATGACCTCGCTGGTCTTCGTGACCTGCTCGGCGATCTGGTCTTCGGTGAACTGTCCCTCGAAGATCAGGACTGCTTCGTACTTCTTTGGGTTGGTCAAATCGGTGACTCCCTTTGGACTGGTTCGGTTCGCCCCTGGCGGGGAGAACAGGGATGCCCTTGCAGAAGTCGCTCTGCCAAGGGCGCGGCAGTGAAGGTCCGGCTCCCTGGCCTGTCAAGCGCGAACTCCCGGTTTGCGGGGCGATCAGCGGAAACTTGCTCGTTTTCTTCGCTTTTTCCACTTGCCGGTCGAGCGGCCCTGCGGATACACCCCCGCCTCCGTTTCGGGCATTCCGGCCCGCGCGGCATTCCAAGTCCATTCATTTCAAGGCGGCGCATCTCGTCGCACCCTTTCCAGAGGAGCTCGCGGTGTCACAGGAAACCCAGTCTCAGACGACGTCCGTTGCGGACGGCGAAACCTTGTCGGCCGTGATCGACAAGAAGAACGAGGATATCCCGGTCGAGATCGTGGAATCGGAGAACCTCGAAGGTTCGCGCGTTCGCCTCGTTGTGCGGGTTCCCGCCGAGACCGTGAACGAAAAGGTCGAGGAAGTCCTCAAGGAATTCCGGCGCCAGGCCGCCATGCCCGGCTTCCGCCCCGGCAAGGCCCCCATCGCCCTGGTTCGCAAGCGCTTCGCCAAGAATGCCAAGGACGAAGCCATGCGCCGCATGGTGACGCGGGTGGCCGAACTGGCTGCCGAGAAGCAGAGTATCGAAGCGCTGGCCCAGCCCTCCTACGAGGGCTGGAAGGACGCCGAAGGCGCCGCCGACGTGACGGTTCTCCTTGAAGTGCGTCCCGAGATCGCCATCGACGGAAAGGTCCTCGAGGACCTCGCCGTCGAAGTGACGAAGGGCGAAGTCACCGACGCCGACGTCGATGCCGAGCTCGAAGGCCTTCGCGCGCAGAACGCGGCGTTCGAACCCTGCGACGGCGCCGCCTACGAACTGCTCGACGGCGCCGCGTTGCGCGTCGTCGCCACCGACGACGCGGGCGAGAAGCTCCACGATTTCTCCCGGACGATCGAGTTCACCACGACCCCCGAGGCGCAGCTGCCCGATGCGGTTCGCGACGCCATGGTCGGCGCGAAGCCCGGCGAGACGGTCGAGGTCAAGAAGGTCGATCTCTCCAAGGCTCTCGGCTATCCGTTCGAAGCCGATTTCGCCGTCACCATCACCGATCTGCGCAAGCGCGTCCTCCCCGAACTCGACGACGAGCTGGCCAAGGACGTGTCCCCGGACTTCCAGACGCTCGCCGACCTGAAGGCGCACATCCGCAAGGAACTGGAAGACGGCCGCGCGGAGCGCCGCCGCAGCCAGACGGTCGAAGGGATCTACAAGCTCCTCCGCGAGCGCGTTCCCTTCGACGTGCCGGCGACGCTGGTCCGCGAACTCGCGAACCGTTCGCTTCAGCGCGCCGAGCAGCAGCTCCGCCAGTACGGCTCCTCGCTTCGCAAGCTGGGCGAGGACTTCCTCTCGAACTACGTTCAGCGCGCCCAGGCCGACGCGTCGGTCGAGGCCCGCAATCTTCTCCTCGCCGACCAGGTCGGCCGTTTCCTGGAGATCGAGACGACCGACGAGGACCTTCAGGCCGAGTTCGAGCGCATCGGCGAGGCCCAGGGCCGCAAGCCCCTCGCGATTCGCGCATCCCTGGAAGCCCAGAACCGCCTGGAGAGCTTCAAGGCGGACCTGCGGCTCAAGAAGGTGAACGACATTCTCGTCGGCAAGGCGAAGATCACCGAAGTGGAAGCGACGGGAGAGGCGCAGGCAGAGGACGAATGAGGCCGAACCGGGACGTCGAGGCGGAGCTGCGAAGGCTGGATATCCGGGCGCCCTACACGGACGACGAGGATGACGAGTACTACGCCATCCCCGTCCCCAGGGTGATCGAGCAGACCGAGCGCGGCGAGCGGGTCTTCGACCTGTACTCGCGCCTGCTGGTCGACCGGATCGTGCTGATCAACCGCGAGTTCGACGACCGCCTCGCCAACCTGGTCACGGCGCAGCTGCTCTTCCTGCAGAGCCAGGACCCGGAAAAGCCCATCAACATCTACATCAATTCCCCCGGGGGCGTGATTTCCTCGGGCATGGCGATCTACGACACGATGCAGTTCGTGAAGCCGGAGATTTCCACGACGGTCATCGGACAGGCAGCCAGCATGGGCGCGGTGATCCTGCTGGCGGGATCGAAAGGCAGACGCTACGCGCTCCCGAACTCGCGCATCATGATCCACCAGCCCAGCGGCGGCTCCCGCGGAACCTCGGTCGATATCGAGATCCAGACCCGCGAGACGGTCCGCGTGCGCGAGCGCCTCTACGACCTGATGGCGGAGCATACCGGACGGACCGCGAAGGAAATCAAGAACGCCTGCGACCGCGACAACTTCATGTCGCCGGAAGAGGCGAAGGAGTTCGGAATCGTCGACGAGATCGTCGATTCCCGCAAGATCAAGGCACTTCGACCGCAAAAGGACGGCAACTGAACATGGACGTCCCATTCGTTCTGGAACAGACCGAGCGCGGCGAGCGCTCGATGGACATCTTCTCGCGCCTGCTGATGGACCGCATCATCTTCATCGGCACGCCGATCAACGACACGGTCGCGAGCCTGGTCACGGCGCAGCTTCTCTTTCTGGAGAGCAGCGACCCCGCCAAGGACATCAACATCTACGTCAACTCGCCGGGCGGCAGCGTCACCG
>JAJFLJ010000223.1 GCA_021772755.1 Candidatus Sumerlaeota bacterium | reverse complement strand
TCCTTGGCGGCGTGGTACTCCGCGTTTTCCTTGAGGTCGCCGAGCTCGCGGGCCGTGCCGATGGCTTCGCTGCTCTCGGGAATCTCGATATTGACGATGCGGCTGAGTTCCTCGCGCTTGCGGTCGATGGACTCCGGCAGGGCGTAGTGGAAGGCGGGATTCGCCTTCTCCTCCTCCTGCTCGGAGAGGGGCTTCTTCCTGAGGTCGGGCTGCTCGGTATAGACGAGCTGTTCGAGGGCGGTGCGCAGCTGGTTGGAAAGGCCGCGGCCCATGTTGACGGCGACGAGGAAGCGGCGGGCCTCCTCGCAGGTGGCCGGCCGCAGGGCGGTCTTGACGCTCTTGAGGTGGCTGTCCTGCAGCAGGCTGCGGACCTTCGCCGCGCGCCCCTGCAGAATCTTCTCCGCCTTGTCGTCGGCGCCGGCGAGTTCGTCCTCGATGTCGTCGAGCGCCCGCACCGCCGTCTCGCAGATGACGATGGGCTTGATGCTCTCGGTGATGTGGGGAAACTGGCCGTCGATGGCCTTGCGGCCGGCCCACACGAAGAGATCGACGTTGCGCGTCGGGTTGGCCAGAATCCGCTCGATGCAGTGCTCCATGATGTCGTGGGACCCGGTGGCGGAGAGCTTCTTCTCCATCCACGAGACCAGACGGGAGTCGGCATCGAAGAAGGCGTGGACGAAGATCTCGGGTGCGTCCGCCTCGCGGGTCTCGAGGATGCGGTCGAGCACGATGCGCTTGAGCTCGAAGACCTTGAGCGAGGCGACCAGATCGCCGACCTCGGCGGGCGTTCCCTTGAGATGTTCGTCGATGTCTACGGGGTTTTTCGCGTCCTCGCCGAGAAGCGACTTGAACTCCTCGAAGAGAACGCCGTGGCCGAACCTCTCCTCGGAGGATTCGATCGACCCGTTCTCGAAGGGGGACATGAAGAGACCGGTCAGGACCGCCGTGTCCTCGGCGGACATGTCGGCGTCGTTTCCGTGGCGGTCGACGTCGCGAAGGACGGCGCGGCGCTCCTCCAGGTTGGAGGCCTCGAGCATGCGGACGCTTATCTCGTCGACGAAGGAGCGGGGCTCCTTGCGGAGGATCAGCTCCATGCCGGTGCCCTTGCCGTTGGTATCGACGTAGGGGTCGAGACGCACGGCGTCCTTCGCCTTGTTCCACCAGCGCTTGTATTCGTTGTCGGTGAGGAACTCGGCGGTGAGGACCTTCTTCATGTCGGCGGCCTTCACCCTGCCGCCGTAGTTCTTGAGAATCTGGCGCACGATGGCGGCGGGATCCTCGAAGACCTCCGCGCGAAAGGGTTCCTTGTCCTTGGCGATGCGCGCCAGGACGTGGTCGTGGGAAATGCGCTGGAGGTAGTTCTTGATGCCCTCGATGGTCATGCGGTGGTTGGGCTTGCGGGGGAAATCGACGATCGCCCAGCCCTCCTGCGCGTCGAGTTCCACCACCACGCCCAGGCCCCACTGGTTGTGCTTGAAGACCTGGCCCTTGGAGGCGCCGATCAGGTCGTCGAACTTCGCCATGGCGCGGATGAGGTCCTGCCCCTCGTCGAGAGAGGAAATCTCGACGAACTGTTCGAGCCGCTCGGCGGGACGGTCGGCATGAAGCCCCTTGTAGGCCTCGACGATGTGGGGGCGGAGAAAGACGAGCCCGGGCTCGGTTTCCAGGAGCGCGCGCGCGATGTCGAGGACCTGCTGCTGTCCTCCGGTTTCGTTGCGGGTGGAGAGCAGGAGCGCGTACATCTCGCCCATACGGCCCAGTTCGCCGCGGTTCAGGAGGTACCTGGCGATCGCTTCGTGGAGCATGACGGAAAGGGGCGATCCCTCGACGACGGTGAGCCACAGCGACTCCAGCTCGTCGTACTTCTTCCCGCGGATCAGTTCCTTGATCTTGTCTCGGAGTTCGAATTCCCCTTCGTGCAAGGCCGTGCCTCCTGGTTTATTGGCGAACGCGAGGGGCGAAAAACCCACCCCGCCGCCCCCGGGGGGCGGACGTCCAAAGCGCGGTAGTGGTGCCTGCGGGGCGGACCCGGGTCAATCGCGGCTTTCGGCCAGTTGTCCCGACTCCAGGCGATAGCTGCGGTGGGCCCGGGCGGCGATCGCCGGATCGTGCGTCACGATGACCAGCGACTTGCCCTGGCCCACCGTTTCCTGAAGCACGAAGTCCATGACCTCCTGCCCGGTCTTCTGATCCAGGTCGCCGGTGGGCTCGTCGTCGAGAATCAGCAAGGGGTCGTTCATGAGCGCCCGGGCCAGGGCGACGCGCTGCTGCTCGCCTCCCGAGAGCCTTGAAGGGCGGTGTTCAAGCCGCTCCGCCAAACCCATACGGGTCAGCAGATCGCGGGCCCGCTCGATGAGCGCGGCCGTGGAGTTCCGGGCGATCATCCCCGGCAGGAAGGTGTTCTCGAGGGCGTTGAATTCCGGCAGGAGATGGTGAAACTGATAGATGAAACCGACCTTCTCCATGCGGGTGCGATTGAGCTGGGCGCTTCCCAGGCTGGCGTAGGACTTCCCCTCCAGGGTGACATCGCCCTGACTCGCCATGTCGAGGGCGCCCAGAATATGCAGGAGGGTGGACTTGCCTGACCCGCTCTGACCCACGATGGAGACGTACTCGGCGCGGTTGATGGTCATACTGGCGCCGCGCAGCACTTCGAGAGTGCGCTCGCCGTCGCGGTACGTCTTGTGGACGTTCTGCGCTCGCAGGAGAAGTTCGTTCGGCGTCGATTTCGTGGCGGACATCGGATGCTCCCCTCGGGGCCGGACAGCCCTCTTCGCGGAGGGCTCTGGCCGCAAGCCTCCTTTCGGACAGCGGGGCTACCGGTTTCGTTCGATTTCGCGCCAGGCGGCGGGAATGCGGTCCGCGATTTCGCTGGTCGCAAGTCCCCGGGGCGAGACCTCGCGGATCGCGATGTCGGCGGCCAGACCGCAGACGAAGGCCCCAAGAGCCGCAGCGTCGGCGGGACCGCAGCCCTGCGCCAGCAGACCGCAGATCATACCGGCCAGCACGTCGCCGCTGCCGCCCCGCGCGAGCGCGGTGTTTCCCGTGGGAACGTGCGTCACGCGCCCCTGCGGATCGGCGACCAGAGTTCCGAAGCCCTTGAGCACCACGGTGCATTCGAGCTTTCGGGCCGTGTCCGCCGCCCAACTCCATCGTTCGGAGAAACGCGTCCGTACGGGGCCGCCCGTCAAACGCGCCATCTCGCCGGGGTGCGGCGTGAGGACGACGCGCGGGGAAAGCAGCGCCTGAAGGTCGGGGCGCTTTGCGAGAATCGTGATGGCATCGGCATCGAGTACGAGGGGCGTGGTGCTTTCGCGGAGGAGTTGCTCCACGAGCCGCGCGAACTGCGGCCCGGTCGTGCAGCCCGGACCCGCCAGGAAACTCTCGGAGTCGTTCTCCAGTCGTGCCAGTTCTCCTTCGCCAATGGTGCCGGGCACGTCGCCCTGGAGCGTCATGTGCAGGCATTCTGGAAGTCTCGCGACGATGGCGTCGCGGTTCGCGCGGGGCGTCGCGACGCGAACGAGACCGGCTCCGCTGCGAAGGGCCCCGATCGCGCAGAGAATCGCGGCTCCTGGCATTTGCGTCGATCCGGCGAAGAGAACGGCGGTGCCGAACGTGCCCTTGTGGGAATCGGGGGGACGCGGCGGAAGAAGCGCGGCGGCCTCCGAAAGCGTCAGCGTACGGCGCTCGTGTTTCGGATCGTCGAGCAGTTCCGTGGGAAACTGAACGGGTTCCACGCGCACCCGACCGCAGGCGTCGATTCCCGCCGGCGACAGCATTCCGATCTTGGGCCGGCCAATGGTGACGGTGACCGCCGCGCGAATCGCGAGAGACGACTCGCCGGTGTCGGCATCGAGACCCGTCGGGATGTCGGCGGCGATCACGGGCGTCGCCGCCGAGTTCAGCTCTTCGGCGATCCAGTCCAGCGGCGTGCGCAACTCGCCGGACGACCCGGTGCCGAGAATCGCGTCGATCACCGCGTCGGCGGAGAGAACGAGATCGCGGAACTCCTCTCGCGAAGGAAGGCTCAGAACGCGAACCGACCCGGGAAGCAGTCCGTGCGCGGACCGGGCGTCGCCCTTCAGGTCCGCCGTTCCAAAGACCGGCAGGATATACACGTCGTAGCCGGACTGGGCGAGGTAGCGCGCCGCGACGAACCCGTCGCCGCCGTTGTTGCCCTTGCCGCAAAGCACCAGAACGGGGCCGGGCTGCTGGAGAAGATCGGCGCAGGCTTCGGCGATGGCCTGGCCGGCGCGCTCCATCAGGTCCGCGCCGGGAATGCCGCGGTCCTCGATGGCGGACCGGTCGATTTCCCGCATCTCGGCGGCGGTGACGACGTTCATGGAGCGTTGTCTCGCCCGGGACGCCGAAGGCGGCAAGGGCGTTGTGTCCTCGTGCTTGCCCCGGCGCGGCGCGGCGGGCGCCATGCGCCGCAACGACGGTATACGGAGCCAACACGCAGTGTCCTCTTCCTCTTCCAGCGACCGGCTTGCCCCGGTGGTCGAACGCTTCTCGGCCATCGTCGACGACCGGCTCTCCGCCATCATCGACGGCGAGGAGCAGTTCCCCGGCCTGCACGAGGGCATGCGCTACGCCCTTGGCCTGGACCTGGAGGACAAGGCGGCGCGCGGCAAGCGCCTGCGCCCGGTGCTCTGCATGGCCACCTGCGAGGCTCTCGGCGGCGACCCGGCGAAGGCGCTCGGCTTCGCCTGCGCCATCGAGCTGATGCACAACTTCGCGCTCGTGCACGACGACATCGAGGACGGCGACACCGTCCGGCGCGACCGCCCCTGCGTCCACATCCGCTACGGTCTCGCCCACGGAATCAACATCGGCGACTATCTGCTCTGCAAGGTGCTCTCCACGCTGCTCGACGACGGGGAGGAACTCGGCGATTTGGTCCGCCTCAGGCTCCTGCGGCTCATGTCGGAGACCCTCGACCACACCCACATCGGACAGTGCCTGGACATCGGCGCCCGCGACAACCGGGCGTTCACCCACGAAGACTATCTCAGGCTCGTCCGCGAAAAGACGGGCCACTACCTCGCCGCCCCGATGATCGGCGGAGCGATCGTCGCCGGGGCGGACCAGCACGTACTGACGACGCTGGAGGAATTCGGGCACTACACGGGGCCGCTCTTTCAGATCACCGACGACACGCTGGACCTGACCGCCGGCAAGGGCCGCGGCGGCAGGATCGGCAGCGACATCCGCGAGGGAAAGCGCTCCTTCCTGGTGGCGGAAACGACGTCGCGGGCGACGGAGGCGGACCGGGCCGCGCTCTACGCCATCCTGGAAAAGCCCCGGGAGGAAACCACCGACGGGGACGTGGCGGCCGCGATCGCCCTGTTCGAGAAATGGGGCGCGGTCGAGAGCGCCCGGGAAGCCTGTTCCGACCTGCTGGAGAAGGCGCTGCGGAGCATCCGCACGCTGCCCGCCCCGCTGGAGGGCCTTCTGGCCTGCTTCGCGCGCTCCCTGACCGAGCGCCGACGGTAGCCGCAGCCCCCACCCCAGATTGCAGTTGCTCGTGGCGCGACGCGGGCCGACGTTGACGCCATCCACGAGGCAAGAGTCGGGAGAAGGCAACGATGCTCGCCGAGCAGATTCGCGATCGTTTTCTGGGAGCCGCCGTCGGTCTGTTCGTCGGCGAGGTTCTCGGCACCCAGTTCGAGTCGCTGACCACCTCCAGCATCCAGTCCATGCTGGGCGGCGAATCCATTCGCATGAAGGGGTCGGAGAAGCGCCACCTGACCCCCGGCGAATGGACCGACGACGCCCAGCAGTTCCTGCTGGCCATGGAGTCCTTCGTCGCCGACCGCGGCTTCGACGGCGTCGAGATGGCCGGACGCCTGGTCAAGGCGGTGACGTCGCGCCCCCGCATGTACGGCATGCACACGCGGGAAGTGGCGACCATGCTGGATTTCGACCTGGAGGACTGGCCGACGGTCGGGCGCGAGGTGTGGTACCGCAGCGGCGGCATGAAGGCGGGCAACGGCTCGCTCGCGCGCTGCGTCGCGGCGGGCCTCTTCCACTGGAACAACCTGGAGAAGATGGTCGAGACGACGGCGCAGGTCAGCCGGATCACCCACTTCGACCCGAGAGTGGTCGAGAGCGCGCTGGCGGTCAACTTCGCGCTCAACCAGTGCCTGCACGACCGCTTCTCGGCGGACCTTCCCCATCAGTGCATCCAGTGGCTGCAATCCGTTCGCTCCACGAAGGCGTGGGACAAGCTCGTCCACGACTACTCGCAGGACGAGCTTTCGCAGAATCCGAACTTTTCCCCCTTCCCGGCGTACTTCGACGACATCGATGCGGTGAC
>JAJFLJ010000222.1 GCA_021772755.1 Candidatus Sumerlaeota bacterium | reverse complement strand
GAGGCGTCCGTGCGCCGAGAGGGATTGACTTCGGGCAACGGCTCCGCCATGCATACCTATCGTTCCAGGCCAAGGGCCGCGAGGTGCGGCGCGCCGAGGACCGGGCGGAGCCGCCATGACTGCTCGTCACATGCCCAACATCCGGGGATTCCGTCCAATGCGCCTGTTCGCAGCACCCGGATTCCGAATGCTGGTTCTGATGGTCGCCGTGATTGGCGTCGGACTTTTCAGAGCGTCCATCGGCGAGAGCGTCGCCGTGCGGGAGCGCGCGCTTCTGGCCCTGTTCGTCTGGGCCCTGGCGACATCGGACTGGGTCCGCACGATCCTGAACGCGCGTCGTGTCCTCCGGTCCGCCCGCCGCGATTCCCGGGAAACGCCCGGCGACGAAACGATCGACGAGCTGACCGCGGGATTTCACTCCGATCTCTACCAGGCTCCCCTCATCGTTCTCGCTGCGGCCACTCTCATGGACTGGTTCGAGCCGAGAGCCGGGTCCATGAGCCTCATGGCGGTCTTTGTGTTTCTGTGGTCCCAGGGGGGCGGCGACTCGCTGCGGCGGTCGCTCCGTGCGGCGGTGAAGAGCGACACTCCCGGTCGCCCGATGGCCCAGGCGTGGTTCCTCAGCGCGATGACGATCCTCGGCGTGTGGCAGCTGTATTGGGGCAGTCTCGATTTCGCCATCGTCGCACTGATCGTGTCGATCTACGGCACGAGACAAGTGGACGCCATGGAACGCGGCAACCGACTGGAAGTCGAACCTGCGGTGAATCCGGCCCTGGTGACGCGCTGGTCCGCGAACTGACGGCACGAGCCAAGGCGCCACCCGGCGCATAGAGCCTGCGGGGCGTTTACGCCGAGGCCGCTCTGGAACCGCTCCGGGAGGCGTGTCGCGAGCGGTTCCGGCGGGCGGGGCGGGGGAAAACGCTCTTGCCCTTTTCTTGCCAGGGGGGCCTTGAAGGCGGGCCGGACCGGGGCAGTGCGGTCGGCAATTCTGGCGGTGGCGGTGCTATGGAAGTCGTCAATTCCATCGAGGACATGTGCGAGCTGGGGCGGCTGTGGAAGTCGGACCCGGAGACGACGGTGGTGTGCGTGCCGACGATGGGGGCGCTGCACCGGGGGCACGGGCGGCTGATCACGCGCGCGCACGAGCTGGGGAACCTGGTGGTGGTGACGAATTTCGCGAATCCGCTGCAGTTCGACCGGCCGGAGGACCTGAAGGCGTATCCGCGGACGCCGGCGGAGGACCGGGCGGTCTGCGAGAAGATGAACGTGCATTACTATTTCGAGCCGTCGGCGGAGGCGATGTTCCCGCCGGGGTTCCTGACGACGGCGAACGTGGCGCACCTGGGGACGAGGATCGAGGGGGAGGTGCGGCCGGGGCACTATCGCGGGGTGTGCACGGTGGTGCTGAAGCTGTTCAATATCGTGCAGCCGGACGTGGCGGTGTTCGGGCGAAAGGACGCGCAGCAGCTGGTGATCGTGCGGCACATGGTGCGGGACCTGAACCTTGCGGTGCGGATCGAGGGGGTGCCGACGGTGCGGGAGAAGTCGGGTCTGGCGATCAGCAGCCGGAACGGGCGGCTGACGGAGGAGCAGAAGACGAAGGCGCTGTGTCTGAGCCGTGCGCTGAAGCGGGTGCATTTCCTGGTGAAGAAGCAGGGGATCACGCATTCGGGGGAGCTGCTGCAGGCGATGCGGTCGGCGATCAACAGCGCGGGGGAGGACGTGACGATGGACTATGCGCGGATCGTGTCGGGGTATTCGCTGGAGGACCTGTCGCACGTGGAGCGGGGGAACACGCTGCTGCTGGTGGCGGCGACGGTGGGCGGGGTGCATCTGGTGGACAGTTCGCGGCTGTAGGAGCGGGGCGGGGCCCGGGAAAGGGCTTTCGCGGCGCCTGAAACGCGTTGACCTCGGGCACTGGCGATGTGCTTTTCATCCGAAGGAAACCCACGTCGGCGAGGTGAGGGCTGTCGCGGCCGTATCTTTGCGGGCATCTTTTTCGTTGGGAGCGTTGCTTATGTTGGTCGGTGGCAGGCTGGGGAAATCGTTCCCCGGATACGGTTCGGCCCTTGTTCTGGCGGGCGCGCTGGTTGGCGCGACTCTGCCGGCCGGCGCCCAGTTCAAGGCGCTGGAGGGGAAGATCGCCCCGAGCGCGGGGACGCCTTCGGCTTCGGCGCTGGCGATCCAGGACGGCTCGCGGACGATGTTCGTGGAGCTGGAGGCCGACAAGGCGATGGTGCGTTTCGCGGCGGGTTCGTCCGCGGGCGAGGACCTGAAGGTGGGGGACGCGAATCCGCTGACGGGCGTGGCGATGGTCGAGGCGCGGGAGGGTTCCGCTCTGGCGGCGGGGGCAAAGTCCGCCGGGGGTCTGCACAAGGTGCTGGCGGGACGGGCGAACGTGGAGTTCAGCGGTCCGGTGTACAAGGCGGGCGACCGTCTGCTGGGCGTTGGCGACCAGTTGATTCTGAAATTCGACGATGCCTCGGACGCGGCGAAGTTCTGCGGAAACGAGGGTCTTGAGATCGTCCGCGCGGAGTCCGACGGCTTGTGCATCGCGCGGCTGGCGACGAGCGACGGCGGCGATACGGTGGCGAAGGCCGCGAGCCTGGCGGGCGTCGCGGGGCTTTCGGGCTCGGGCGTGGACTGGTATTCGTTCTACGAGCTGGACAACTACACGGACGACTTCGGCGGCACGTCGTCGGCTGCGCCGACGGTTTCGGGCGTCGCGGGGCTGGTCCTTTCGGCCGACCAGAACCAGTCCTACAGCGAGGTTCTGGGGACGATTCGCGGAACGGCGGAGAAGATCGACGAGGCAGGCGGGCAATACGTCGGCAATCGCTCGCCGTTCTATGGCTTCGGAAACGTGAACGCGTACAACGCGGTGGCCGACACGCTCGGTATCGAACTGCGCGGCGGCGGAGCGGCGTTCCCGAACGATCCGGGATTCCCGTTCCAGTGGCATCTGGACGCGTCGAGCGTGGGCGCGGCGGTGGAGGAGGCGGACATCGACGCGCCGGAGGCGTGGTCGCTGGTGGCTCCGGCGCCGGGACTGACGATCGGCGTCATCGATTCGGGAGTGATCATGGATCACCCGGATCTGAACGTCGTCGCGGGGCGGGACGTTCTTCTGGCACGCAACACGGCGCAGCCGGTGGGCGGCGGCGAGGAGGAGCACGGAACGTCGGTTGCCGGCGTGGCCGCGGCGATCGGCAACAACCAGCAGGGGACGGTCGGCGTGGCGCCGGGCGCCCGCGTGGTGGGCGTGCGGCTGATCTCGCCGACGAGCCTGGTGCCGATCTTCAGCAGCAACATCGAGGACGCGTTCCGGTTCTGCACGTTCCAGGGCGCGTGGGTGATCAACAATTCGTGGGGGCCGGTGCATCCGGCGGACTTCTGCACGGACGCGGACGACTTCCAGGACATTCCGGCGACGTTCGGCGAGCTGCTGGCGGTGGACTTCGCGCTGGAGCAGGGACGCGGCGGCCGCGGCGCGGTGATCGTGTTCTCGGCGGGCAACAGCCGCGCGCTGACGGACGGGTACGAACTGCACGCGCTGCCGGACGTGCTGACGGTGTCGGCGCTGAACAACCTGGCGAAGCGGTCGATCTATTCGAACTACGGCGTGTCGATCGACGTGTGCGCGCCGACGAACGACTTTCCGATCCCCTCGCTGCCGTGCAACGATTCGATCTGGACGGGCGGCACGCTGGGCATCACGACGACGGACGGCTCGTTCCTGAACATGGGCGGCGTGGCGTTCGATCTGGGGAACGGCGGCGCCGGGGTGACGGGATACCGCGACATCAACAGCATGCTGAACATTCCGATGAACGGCCCCGCGATCGGCCTGGGCGGCTATGTTCTGGGGCATCCGGTCTTCGAGGGCTTCTTCATCGCCCTGGACACAACGGTGGACGAATCGGGCTCGGTGAGCGGGTTCCTGGACTTCTTCGTGGCGGACCAGTTCGGCAACCTGACGTATCTCGCGACGACGGACGTGAGCGGGAAGCTGAAGTACACGCGCAAGGGCGTCTACCTGGAGAAGGACCGGACGCGGGCGAGCATCAGTCTGACGGGCAGGGGCGTGAACGCGTCGGGCAAGTACTCCTTCAGCGCGAAGGGCCGCGAGAACATCACGGTGGAGAACGGCGTTCTGACGCAGGGCGGAACGGGTTTCCTTCAGAAGGTGAAGGCGGTGGTCGCGGGCGAGAAGGCGCAGGATACGGTGCTGGGCCTCGGCGCGGACCAGGCGGTGACGTCGATGTACGTGCCGAACGCGCTGCAGAACACGGCGGCGGCGAAGCGGCAGGGCAAGAACGGCCGGGCGACCTACGCCGGCACGTTCAAGGTCCTGACGGAGTTCCGCGATACGCTGACGGGCACGGGTTCGGTGCAGTTCACGCCGCTGTCGCTGAAGCAGGGACAGTACCGCGCGCAGGCGTCGATCGACCAGTACCGCGCGAAGGTGAGCGGACAGCACCGGCTGTTCGAGCTGACGCTGTTCGATTTCCTGCAGTTCTACAGCGTGTCGGACAGCGTGTCCTTCCGCGGACCGGCGGGACAGACGAACCTGAAGATTCCGATCGGACCCGGAGACGTACCGGGACCGATCGAGTAGCACGCGCGATCCAGCGCAACGAACGAAACGAGAAGAGCCCGGGTTCGCACCCGGGCTCTTCTCGTTTACGGTACCGTCGGCTGTGCTATGCGGGTGCGGGCTGGCCGTCGTTCGGTCCGCGGAAGAATCCCGCGATGCCCTTGAAGACACCCTTTGCGACGCGCCAGAAGCTGCGAAGCACGAAGATGGATCCGACGAAGAGGATGAAGACGACGAGCAGCGCGACGAGGGGGTTCACGGCGACGAGAATGGAGGTGCCGATGACGGCGACGTCTTCGACGACGCTGAGAACCGGGGAGACGACGGGGGAAGTTCCCGTGCCGTGGGCGACGAGGCGCGTGGTGGCTTTGGTGCCGTGGGCGACGGTGGCGAGGGTGCCGCCGACGAGGCCGGCGAGAATCTGCAGTTCGAGGGGAACGTCGCCCAGGGCGGTGGCGGCGATGGCGACGCCGGCGGGGATGCGGACGAAGGTCTGGATGCTGTCCCAGGCGCTGTCGACGGCGGGGAACTTGTCGGCGAAGAACTCGACGAGATAGAGGACGAAGGAGGTCCCGATGATCCAGTGGCTTTCGAGGACCATGAGGCCGCCGGGAAGGTCGAAGGAGGAATAGCGGCTCATGGCGCCGAGGACGAACACCGTGGCGTAGAGGTTGATGCCGGCGGTGAACGAGGCGCCGAGGGCGAGGGCGATAGTTGCGACGATCTGTTCCACGGGGCTGACTCCGATCCGGTGTGTTCGACAACTCCTACGGGGGGGTGTTCCCGTTATTCAACCGAAGAAACCGGAGCGGAACAGGGCCGGGGGATGGATTGTCGAAGGGGCATCCGGCGGGAAAACGCCGGAAATTCCTTGAGCCGGTCGGGCCGCCCGCCCTTGGGTTGCCGGACCAAAAGGAGCAGGATTCATGGCATATTCGTTTGGCAAGAGTCTCGCCGCGCTGACACTGGCGGCATTCGCAAGCGCACCGGCGATGGCGCAGGACGCCGAAGCGGTGTCGAACGCCGCGGGAGCCGCAGAGGAAGCGGTGGCCGCGGACGTGTTCCAGCCCGCGACGGACCTGGAGCGCATCAGCTACGTCCTGGGAGCGCAGACGGGCGACAGCTTTCGCGTCAACAAGATCGAGCTGGACTACGGGGCGTTCCTGAAGGGACTGCAGGATTCCATCGAGGGGGCCGAGCAGCCCTTTACGACGACCGAGAAGGCGGAGATGATGCGCGACTGGCAGCGCGTGATCCGCCAGCGCCAGATGGAGGAGCGCGAGATGGCGGCCTCCAAGAACCTGGAGGAAGCCGAGTCGTTCCTCGAGGAGAACAAGTCGGCGGAAGGCGTCAAGACGACGGCCAGCGGTTTGCAGTACATGGTGATCGAGGCGGGCGAAGGCGATTCGCCGACGACCGCGAGCACGGTCAGCGTGCACTACCGCGGCGAGCTTCTCGACGGGTCGGAGTTCGACAATTCCCGCAAGCGCGGAGCGCCGGCGGAGTTCGGCGTGACGGGCGTGATCAAGGGCTGGACCGAAGCGCTTCAGCTGATGTCGCCGGGCGCGAAGTACAAGCTGTGGATCCACCCGGACATGGCATACGGCGAACAGGGCCGGCCGAGTATCCCGCCCAACAGTCTGCTGGTCTTCGAAGTGGAACTGCTCGAAGTCAAGTAGGCCCCGCACCGATATCGGAATGCGACGCGACACCCCGCCGACCGGCGGGGTGTCCTTCGTTGGAGGGTTCTGCGATTGCGGCGGGGGCGGCCGGGGCGCACTTCTTCGCGCCATGACGGACTCGGACGACAGATCGGCGGGGGGTGCGCGGTTCGCCGCCGTGCTGCTGGGGCTGTTCGCGCTGCTGTGCGTCGTGGCGGTGGTGTCCCCGTTCGTGGGTTACCACCGCATCTCGCCGTCGAAGGCGTTCGACTGGTCGGTGCCGAGAGAGGAGAATGTCGACCGGCTGATCTTCGAGACGATCCGTCTTCCGCGGGTTCTGTTCGGGCTGGTGGTGGGGGGCGCGCTGGCGCTGGCGGGGGCGGCGTTCCAGGCGCTGCTGCGAAACGATCTGGCGACGCCGTATACGCTTGGGATCAGCGGCGGTTCCGCGTTCGGGGCGCTGATGGCGATGACGCTGATGGGGACGGGAAGCCCGGTCGGGGCGGTGGCGGGGGCGGGAACGGCGCTGGCGGCGATCCTGGTGCTGGCGTCGGGCACGGCGTCGATGCGGCGGATGGAGACGCTGCTGCTGGCGGGGATCACGATGAATCTGTTGTTCGGCGCGGGCATTCAGGTGCTGCAGTGGAAGGCGAATCCGTACGAGATTTCGAGCATGGTGCGGTGGATGATGGGCGGGCTGGAGGTGCTGTCGGTCGACGTGCCGCTGCTGCTGCTGGTGCCGCTGGCGGCGGCGGCGGCGGTGCTGATGGCGAACGCGCGGTTTCTGAACGTGGCGACGTTCGGCGACATGGCGGCGGCGGGGCTCGGGATGGACCCCAGGCGGCGGCGACTGGTGGTGCTGGGGACGGCGGCGCTGCTGACGGCGCTGGTGGTGGCGTGGGCGGGGCCGGTGGGTTTCGTGGGACTGATCGTTCCGCACGCGGTGCGCAAGCTGACGGGGCCGGACAACGTGCGGGTGCTGCCGTGCAGCATCCTGGCCGGCGCGTCGTTCCTGGTGTTCTGCGATCTGCTGGCGAGGCTGTGGAGCAGCGAGGTTCAGATGCCGGTGGGGATCGTCACGGCGTGCGTGGGCGGTCCGGTGTTTCTCGCGATCCTGTACCGCAAGCGCGGCGCGGCGGCCTAGGCCTTCTTCTTCTTCTTCCTGCGGCGGGGCTGCTTGGCGCCGACGGCGCGCATCAGCGGCGTGTAGATGCAGCGCTTCATCCACCGGCCGAACTTGAGATGGCGGGGCGGGTTGTTGGCGAGAATCCGCTCTTCCGGCGTGAGCCTGTTTCCGCCGACGTACCACTTCTTGAGCTTGAGAAGCGTGGAGTCGTCGACGGCGAAGGCGCGGCGCATGACGAGACGGTAGAAGAGCGAATGGGTGTCGGGCTCGTACATGCACTGGGCGAAGTCCACGAGGCAGGGCGACCCGTCGGCACGGGAACGCATGAGGTTCTTGCGGCGCAGGTCGCCGAAGTTGATTCCGCGGGCGTGCATCCTTCCCAGCAGTTCGGCAAGGGCGTCGAACCATTCGGGTTCCATGGTGCGCTTGCTATCGGGAAGATGTTCGGCGTCGAGCCAGGACATTTCGAGCGTCCAGGGCCGCGGCCGTCCGACATAGCGGGGAACGCCTTCGAGGCCTTCGACGATGCGCAGGTTGCGCGTCTCGCGGCGGACGAGCCATGCGCATACGGTGGAGCGCAGAAGCGGGTGGGAGCGCTCGTAGGTCTTGATGACGCGGGCGCCGGCCTTCCAGACGTCGGGCTGCAAGGAGGACGCGGCCCCCTTGAGCAGTTCGGCGCCGGGCGCCGGAGGATGGGGATGTTTCGCGCGCGCCATGAGGGGGAGTGAATCGCGGCGGAGGGGTGGAGTCACAAGTCGTTTCCCCCGCGATCGTTGCCGTTGACCGGCCAGGGAGGGGTGCCTGACATGGCGCGCCGCCGGAATCCGCGGAACGCAGGCCATCGATCATGCTCGGACAACTGCTGCTGCCGGAAATCGAGGAACTCGTCGCGAGGCGCGAGTTCCGCCAGTTGCGCGAGACGCTGGCGCCGCTGCCCCCGCACGACCTGGCGGACCTGATCGAGGACCTGGAGGACCGCGAGACGGTGGTGGTGTTCCGGCTGCTGCCGCGCGAGGTGGCGACGGACATCTTCGAGCGGCTGGACCTGGACTCGCAGAAGGCGCTGCTGGAGGCGCTGAAGAGCCAGCGCGTTCGCGAGATCATCGAGGGCATGTCGCCGGACGACCGGACGGCGCTGCTGGAGGAGTTGCCGGCGCAGGCGGCCGGGCGGCTGCTGATGATGCTCTCGCCGGAAGAGCGCAGGGTCGCGCAGGCGCTGCTGAACTATCCGGAGGACAGCGTCGGGCGGCGCATGACGCCGGACTACGTGTTCCTCTACCCCGCCATGACGGTGGAGGAGTCGCTGGCGAAGATCCGCAAGCTGGGCTTCGACGGCGAGACGGTGTACGCGCTCTATGTCATCGACCGAAAGAGCCGGAAGCTGATGGGCTACGTCTCGCTGCGCAAGCTGGTGACGGCGCCGCTGACGACGCCGGTGTCGGAGCTGATGGACGGCAATATCACGAGCATCGCGGTGGACACCGACCAGGAGGATGCGGCGGAGATGCTGAGCCGCCTGGACGTGATCGCGCTGCCGGTCGTGGACACGGACGACCGGATGCTGGGAATCATCACGTTCGACGACATGATCGACGTGATGGAGGAGGAGTTCACCGAGGACGTGCAGATGCAGGCGGCGATTCTGCCGGCGGAGGACTCGTACCTGTCGGCGAAGGTCTGGAACCTGGCGCGGCGGCGGATGTTCTGGCTGGTGATTCTGCTGCTGGCGGAGGCGGTCGGGGTGCTGTTCCTGAGGCGCTACGACCAGGATCTTCAGACGTGGATCGTGCTGGCGCTGTTTCTGCCGGTAATGGTGGCGACGGGGGGGAACACGGGAACGCAGGCGGCGGCGCTGATCATCCGGGCGCTGGCGACGGGGGAGGCGGATTTCGGCGACCTGCGGGCGATCGTGCGGCGGGAACTGGCCATCAGCGGGCTGCTGTCGGTGCTGCTGGGGGCGCTGGGATGGCTGATCGTGATGGCGCTGGAGGGGGACATGACGGTGGCGACGTGCATCGGGCTGGGCCTGGCGGCCATCGTAACGATGTCGAACATGGTGGGGACGCTGCTGCCGCTGGTGCTGGAGCGGCTGAAGCTGGACCCCGCGCTGATGTCGGGCCCGTTCATCAGTACGCTGATCGACGTGGCGGGGCTGGTGATCTACCTGGAGATCAGCCTGGCGATCCTGGGGTAGGGCGGGCCGTTATTTTCTTATTTGGACCGGGTGTTCCTCTTGACGGGAGAGGCATGGCGTAGTGGAGTCATCCGTTCTATTGCGACTCAGACCTTTCCCGTCAGGAGCGGTTCCATGCAAAAACGCGCATTTACTCTGATCGAGCTGTTGATCGTCGTGGCGATTATCGCCATTCTCGCGGCGATCGCGGTTCCCAACTTCCTCGAGGCCCAGACCCGGGCGAAGGTGAGCCGGGTCAAGGCGGACCACCGAACGATGGACACGGCGCTCACCGCCTATGCCGTGGACTTCAACGGATACCCCGCCTGCCACCGGTTCGGGGTGGTACTGAACCCGTTCCCCGACCCGGACGACACCGGCGGCGTGGCGAGCCCTGCGGGCCATGTTCTGGAGCGCATCACGACGCCTGTCGCCTATCTGACCCAGGTGGCGTTCCGCGATCCGTTCAAGCTCAGTGTCCGTCTGGCGGCTTCGACGGCGCGCGGCCAGGCGTTCGAGGACGGAACGCCGGTGAGCGAGGCCACGGACCTGGTCGCGCGGCTGAATACCTACATCTACCAGGCGGTCAACGATACGACCCGCGTTCAGACGACGGATGATTCGTTCTCCGATGCCTGGAACGGCAAGGGCTCGATGTTCTTCCTTCACAGCGCCGGACCGGACAGCAAGTACAGCAACCTCGGCGGCGTTCTGGCCAACGAGTACGATGACGACGACACGATTCTGCTGATCTACGATCCGACGAACGGAACGGTGTCCTTCGGCTGCATCTTCCGCGCGAACGGCTCGCCGGGCGGAAGCTCCACGTACGCCGGCGGTTCGGGGCTCTGGCAGGCGATTCAGGCGGGGAACTGAGCGGGCCCCGCTTCACGCACGAACAACAGCCACATACGAACACGCGAACGCGGGCCCTGGTCGATCCAGGGCCCGTGTTCCCTTTTGTGCGGGTGCTTGCCGCATCGATTCTCGCGACCGGTTACAACATCTTCGGAGCAGGTATCGTGACTGCCGAAATGGGGACGCACACTGGCCGGTGTGAGTGCAGCCAGCCGCCTCGGGGAATGCTCGGGGGTGTCACGCAGCGCGCCCCAGGCGATCTGCGTCGTTCTTCCTTCCAACAGGTTTTCCTTGGGGGAGCGTCCCGTTATCGCGGTGGCATGGGGCGATCTGCGCGGTTCGAACAGGGGTCGA
>JAJFLJ010000221.1 GCA_021772755.1 Candidatus Sumerlaeota bacterium | reverse complement strand
ACTACCACATGGCCTACGACCTGTTCCCGATGACCGTCGCCGAGAAGCGAGCGGAGATCGCGGCGAGAGCCATCGACGAGGACTGGCTCTGCGTCTTCGAACACGACGCGACCACGGTCGCCGGACGGATTCGGCGCGACGGCAAGAGCCGGCTGCACGTCGTGCCGGAGGAGTTCTGAGACCTCAGTACTCGTCGAACTCGACTTCGAGCATCTGGCGCGCGCCGGTCGCGCGGAAGGAGAACTCCAGTACGCGCGATCCCGCTCCCGCTTCGACGGGCGCGCCGTCCACGAGCACGCTGCGTACGGAGCCTCCGAGGCCGTGTACGCGGACCGACCACATCATGCGCAAATCCGGCCGCTGCGCTTCCGGCGAGCCGTCGATCTCCAGTTGCATCGATCCGTAGTCGAGTTCTCCGCGGAACGTCGTGCGGGCGGCGGCCCGTCCGTTCTCGTCGCAGTCGGTCAGTTCGCCGTCCAGTGCGTCGCCACTGTAGACGTCGAGAAACGTCACCGCCGGAACGACCTCGCCGGTGTGCTGTCGAACGGGTTCCGACGGCAGGACGGACCCTGCGCGAAAGAAAAGCGGCGGCGTACCGTGACCGGCTTCGACCGTGATGGGGTGGTCGCCGCCGTACCGCCGACCGGTCCAGTAGTGGTACCACTCCCCCGCCGGCAGTGCGAGCGAACGGCTCGTCGCCTGAACATCCGCCTGCGGGGCGATGACGAGCGAATCGCCGATCATCCATGCGTCCCCGTCCGCCGCCTGCGGCTGCGATACGAGCGGCGCACCGCCGGTCAGCGACCGGTGCAGCGACGTTTCGAGGTACGGCAGAAGCTCCATGCGCAGTTCCAGCAGGCGGCGAACGCGTTCCTCTTCCTCTCTCGCGAGGTCCCAGAACTCGCGGCCGGCGGGACCGAAGGGAAGGCGCAGAGCGACCATCGGCAGAAGGAATGCGCATTCGAGCGCGCGCAGCACGGCGAGGGAGTCGTCGGCGCCGCTTGCCGAAAACTCGACGAGCGAATTCGTCGGTGCGGCGGAAACATGCGAAAGCAGCTCGGCGAGCGGCGTAACCGAGCAGTCGTGACCGATGCGCGACGCGGGCAGGGCCTGCTCCGCGTCGGCGAGACCGACAGTACGGACGCGCAGATCGCCGAGGTCCTCGGCCACGCGTCGGCGCGTGCGTTCGCTCCAGGATGCGGCGCCTTCGCCGAAGCCGTCGAGAAGCAGCGCGTCCATCGGAATGCGGCGGTCGCGCGTACGGCGAATGGTGCGCACGATGTCGCGCGGGGAGGACCCGGCGGAGCGCAGCTGGTGAACGCCGAAGTGCCAGCGCGGAAACGCCGCTCCGGGGGAGGTCTCAGACATGGGCCGCTCTCCGCTCCATCGCCGCACGATCGGCCCCGAGAACGCCGAGGAACGCGTCCTCCAGCGTCACGGCGACATGCCGTGCGCCGCCGGCGGGTGCGCTTGGCGCGATGCATCTCCAGCCTTCGCCGCGCTCGCGCGCATAGCGGAAGAGAACGCGCGCGCCGCCGGCCAGCAGATCGCGGCGAACGCTTTCCGGATCGCTTTCGTTCATGGGCACGTCCCAGACGCGTCCGTTCCATTCGGAGCGCAGACGGTCGGGGGAACCGGAATAGAGCAGGCGGCCGCCGGCCAGAATGCCGACCGCGTTGCAGGACTCCTCGAGGTCGTCCACGATGTGCGTGGAGAAGATCACGCAACGGGTTCGCGCCAGTTCGCCGAGCAGAAGGCGAACGCGAACGCGTTCGATGGGATCGAGTCCGGCGGTCGGCTCGTCGACGATCACGACGGGAGGGGACTGCACGAGGACGCGCGCGATGCCGGCCCGTTGGCGCATGCCGCCGGAGAACTCGCCGATACGGTCGCCGAGGCGGTCGGAAAGGTTCACGCTTTCCGCTGCGAGCATCACGGCGTCGCACCGGCGCACGGGATCGCTCAGATCGACGACTTCCGGCGCGAAGCGCGGTCCGGTCTCGCCGCTTTGGCGGGCGCGCATCTGCGTACGCGCGGTGAGAATGGCGAAGTAGTCGAGGTACTCGTAGAGCGTCATCCACGGATAGTGGCCGTGGGTCTGGGGCAGATAGCCGATGAGCGGCGCGAGCGATTCGCCCGCTTCGCGCCAGGCACTGCCGAAGAGGCGCACGGTGCCGCGGTCGGGCGACTCGAGTCCCGCGATGCAGCGAAGCAGCGTCGTCTTGCCGGCGCCGTTGGGACCAAGAAGACCGAAGAGACCGGGCTCGATCGCGAGTGTGACGCCCTTGAGCGCCTCCAGGCCGGTCTTCGGGCGATGGCCGATGGGGATGCCCCTGCCGGGCAGGAGCCGAAGGGGGTTCGGCATTCTGCGCAGCGGAAAGATGACGCGCAGGTTCCGGATATCGACGGGCGGTGCGCCGCCGAGTGTGGCGTGCGGACGGCGAACCGGTGCGGGGAGAGCTTCCGTGCGCGGGGGTGGAACGCCGCGGCGAAGGGATTTCGCCACGAAGCGAAGGTCGCCTGCGACGGAACCGATGGACCGCACGATCGTTCGCGCAACGCGCCATGCGGTCTTCAGGACGGCTCCGGGAATCCGCAGCAACACGAGCACGACCATGAACCGGATCGCGCGAAAGACGGAACGCGGCCACCGCAGCGGGCGCCACTTCCAGAAGCAGACCACTGCCGCGACTCCCCGCGACGCGGCGTTGCCGACCGTTTCGACGATGCGAAAGACGAAGCGCAGAAAGCCCAGCCACATCGGATTCGCCCAGCGGACGATGTCCTCGCCGATGAGATAGAAGCAGGGCAGCACGACGAGGGTCAGGAACGTGGCGCTCGTGAGTCCGCCGACGACGGTCACGGCGACGGGCCGCCACTGCGATTCGGCGTCGCCGACGAGAGCCATGGGGAGAAGCCCGAGCGTCGTCGTCAGGAACGTCATGACGATGGGGCGAAGGCGCTGGTCGGCGGCCTGGAAGATCGCCCGCAGGCTTCTGTAGTTCCGCTCGCGGCGGTAGTACATCGCCGCGTCCATCAGCACGATGCCGTTGTTGACGGCCAGTCCGTTCAGAAGAAGCACGCCGAAGGCCGCAAGCTCCTCGAAGGGAAGGCCCGTGATCGCCAGGGCGCAGACGATGCCGATGATCATGAGGGGGTTCGTGACGATGATCGTGAACGGAACCCAGAAGGATTCGAAGGCGGCCGCCATCACGACGTAGATCAGCAGAACGCCCACGAGCAGCGCGAATCGGAAGTCCGTGTCGCGCTGGTCGAGTTCCGCCTGCTTTCCGCCGAACTCCGCGACCACGCCGGCGGGGTTGGGAAGTGCGCGCACGATTTCGAGAATGCGCTCCTGCAGGGCGTTCTGGTCGGCTCCGGGAATCCAGTGGTATTCGACCAGGAGACTGCTTTGGCGGTCCTCGCGGCGCAGATCGGACGGCGTGAGATGCGTGCGGAAGCTGCTGAGATCGCCGAAGGGAACCACGGACCCGGTTTCGGTGTAGACGGGCAGGTCGCGCAGCGTCGCCAGCGTCTCGGCTTCCGAGTTCGCGACGCTGATGGTCACGTCGGTGCGCTTCTCGCCGTCGCGCAGAACGAGGCTGGAGATCGCGCCGGAGCTGCGCGTCGCGTTGACGTACTGGCCGAGGGTCTGGGCACTGACGCCGAAGAGCTTGGTCTTCTCGCGGTCGATGGTCGCGAAGTACTCGGGCTGGCGGTCGTCCTCGACGGCGCGGGCGACGGCGATGTCGGGCAGAACTTCGATGGCGGTCGTGAGCCGCGCGGCGTACTCGTCGATCGTTTCGAGATCGAGGCCGCTGAGAATCAGCTGGCCTAGGTCCCCGGCAGGGGCGGTCTCCCGTTCGGAGGGCCGGTTGGGCCGTTCGAGAGTGAGCTCGCCGTTCGGTACCTGTCCGACGAAGTCCACGATGGAGGCCCGGATTTCGCCAAGGGTCCGGCCGCTGGGGCGCTCGGAACTCTTCTTCACCTTGATGTCGAAGTTCGCGTTCTCCCCCTGGAACCAGACGGCGAACCGCTCGATGTCCCCGTGTTCGGCGAGACGGTCCTCGACCGCTTCGGCGGTGAGGCTCGTCTCCGAGGTCTTCGTGCCGGGCGGCATGACCAGGTAGACCCGCATGAAATCCTGGGATTCGTCGCGGCTCGTCGTGGACTGCCGGACGGCTTCGCAGGCTTCGAGAAAGGTGAACGCGAGAAGGATCGCGATGATGGCAAGCACCCGCCCCCGGTGGCGAATGGCGGACTTCAGCATCCACCGGTAGAGCTCGCGCATGCGGCTGCGGGGGGGATTCAGGCGGCGCGCGGCGGTCTCGAACTCGCGGTCGCCCCTGGCGCCCTTGTGGCGAACGACGGACTGGAGCGCCTTCGACGTCAGCATCGCCGAGAGCGAGAGCGCCACCAGCAGAGAGAGCATCAGGGGAAAGGTCAGCGCGAGGGCGGGCTCCTTGATGAAGAGGCGGAACTCCCCTTCGACGAAGAAGAGCGCCAGGAACGGGACGCACGTCGTCAGCGTGGAGGCCAGCAGGGCGCGGCCCACCTCCCCTCCGCCGAGCTCCGCCGCGCGCAGAGCACCCATGTGGCGCTGGAAATACAGGCGGAAGCAGTTCTCCACCACGACGATGGAATTGTCGACGAGGATGCCGACCCCCAGGGCCAGGCCGATCACCGAGAAGACGTTGATGCTCATTCCGGTCGCGTAGAACAGGTTGAACACCGCGACGATGCAGATCGGCACGGAGATGAAGATGATGCCGGCGATGCGCCAGGAGCGGAAGAAGATAAGCGGGACCAGCAGCGCGAGAGCCGCCCCCTGCAACGCCAGCTTCTGCACCTGGCCGATGACCTCCTCGACGATCTCGGCGATGTCCGTCTCGACGACGAGTTCCGTTCCCTCGGGCAGCGTCGCGTTGATCTCCGCGACGCGCTCGCGAACCAGGCCGGCCACGCGAATCAGGTTCTCGCCCTCTTCGCGCTCGATCTGGAGCCCGACGGCGTTCTTTCCGTTGGAGCGGTAGATCCAGCCGTCGAGCGCGTCGCCCTCGTCCACGTCGGCCACGTCCTGCAGCTGCACGACCCCCTTGCCGTCGACGACCAGGCGCCGCAGTTCGTCGATGGTCCGGACGCGCGAGTCCATCCGCACGAAGTGCGTCTCCCCCGGAACGTCCAGGCGTCCGAGGAACTCGTCGTCGGACGCTGCTGCCTGAACGCGCTGAAGCACCTGCCCGAACTCCAGTCCGTGACCGGCGAGGCGGGCGGGATCGATCATGACTTCGGCGGCTTCGGTGGTCAGACCGCCGATCTCGACGCGTGCGACGCCCGTCACGGTTTCCAGCTGCGATTCGATGCGCTCGCGCACCAGGTCCTGCAGCAGTTCCTGGTCCTCCGAGCCTTCGAGAGAAACCTCCATGAGGAAGTTCTTGAAGCTCTCGGTGGAGAAGGGATAGACTTCGATGGCCGTTCTGCGGTCGGGGAGCCCCTGCTGGAAGGCGTTCAGGCGCTCCTGAAGGTCGATGGCGGCGAAGCGGATGTCGGTGCCGAACTCGAAGTCCGTCCGAATCCAGGTTCCCCACGAACCCGTCCAGGAGCGCACGTGCCGGACGCGGGGCAGCTCGGCGATGATGCTCTCGACGGGCTTGGTGAGTTCGTCGAGGTTCTCGGTTCCGGACGCGCCGGGCTTGCTGACGAAGACGCCGATCGTCGGAACGGTGAAGTCGGGAAGGAGCTGGACGGGGAGCTGGCGCCAGGAGACGAGGCCGAGCACGACGAGCGCCACGAAGACCATCGTCGTGGCAACCGGGCGTCGAACGGCGATGCGGGAGAGCGGCATGGCCGCGGTGCTCCGTCCTC
>JAJFLJ010000023.1 GCA_021772755.1 Candidatus Sumerlaeota bacterium | reverse complement strand
CAAGTGATGCGTCTATTGTGCCACATGAAAGGTCCGGGACGAGAATGCCTGGAATCCTGATAACATTGAGCTTGTCCCGATCCGAGGGCCTGCACTTCGATAAGAATCGCGTGGCGAGGCTCTTTTTCGGCATGGCTGATTCAGTGCGGTGTGACTAAAAAAGACCAGTGGGAGTCTTGAACGATGGAATCGGGTCAGGCGACTTTCGACGACTTTCTCAAGATCGATATCCGGGTGGGCCGGGTTCTGGAGGCCGCCCCGCTGGAAGGCGCCCGGCATCCCGCCTACCGGATACGGATCGATTTCGGCCCGGAAATCGGCGAGCGCCAGTCGAGCGCGCAGATCACGGAGGCCTACCGGCCGGAGGACCTGGTGGGGCGGTTCGTCCTGGGAGTGGTCAATTTTCCGCCCCGCCGCGTGGCGGGGTTCAAGAGCGAGGTCCTGACGCTGGGGGTCTATGCGGGCGGGGAAAACGGAACGGTCGTTCTGATTGGCCCCGACGCCGACGAGCGGGTCAGGCCGGGCGACCGGCTGGGTTAGGCGGAGCGTATTTCCCTCCTTGTCGCCGCAGGCGGAATGCGCAAAGTGGACGGTATCGACGAAGGAAACACGATTCGCATGCGAAAGGCTCCTGCCATGACTCTTCGATTTTCCACACCCGCTCTCGGAGTGTGCGCCTGTTGCGTACTACTTGCCGGTTCCGCGGCATTCGCCCAGGAACGCCCCGTCATCCGGATGGTGAAGCATTCGGGATGGAGCGAGCTGGCTCCGAAGGGCGTGAACGGAGACGGTATCCGGCGCAATCTGGCAGTGGGGGATTCGGCGGAGTTCCAGGACTTGACGTTTTCCGTGACGGAGATGACACCGGCGGACCTGGACGAAAGCGGCAGCGCGGTCGCGGGTTCGGTGGATCGCGTGACGGTGTCGCTGGCGATGGGGGAGGAGTCGGATACGCGAACGCTCGACGAGGGCGACGCGTACAACTGGCAGGGCTATCACATCTCGATCGTGGCGATCTATGCGAAGAAGGGCGACCTGGGGTTCGGTTCGACGGTGTTCGAGGTGGCGACAGTGGCGTCGCTGCCGGAAGAGGTCGCGCAGAGCGAGTCCGCCGGAGGCGCGGAGTTCCGGCTTCGCGTGCCCCACGGGATCGACAAGCTGACGCTGCACCACAGCGCCACGCCGCTGACGCCGGAGGACGACCTGGGGCAGAAGCTCGCCAACATGCAGGTCTGGGGCGAGAACGACCGCAACTGGTGGGACGTTCCGTACCACTACATTCTCGATCTCGACGGCACGGTGTACGAGGGCCGCGACCACCGGTTCGTGGGCGACACGAACACGCGCTACGACCCGGCGGGGCATTTCCTGATCAACTGCTACGGGAACTACAGCGACCAGGAACCGAACGAGGCGCAGCTCGAGACGATCGCGAATCTGATGGCCTGGGCCGCGATGGAATACTCCATCGAGCCAGTGACGATCTACGGGCACCGCGACCTCGCGGGGACGAGCTGTCCCGGGGACAATCTCTACGAATACGTGGAGAACGGAACGCTGAAGGAAATGGTCGAGGCGGTCATGGCCGTCGGACAGCCGGAGATCGTGTGGGTGGAGAAGGGCGAGTAGGGGCGTTCGCGTTCCCAGGGAGACGAACAGGGTGTCGGAAGCGAAACCGATCGGCGAATCGGGGAGGAACGGCGGAGGGCTGCTCGTTCTGGCGGCGGCATTCTGCTTTCTCGCCGTGGCGGGACGAATGGACTCCATGGCCGCTGCGGACGGGGTGGACTTCTTCCACTTCTGGGCGGTACCGGTTGCCGTGGAGATGGGTTTCGCGGAAGACGTCTACGACGACGCCGGCCGCGAGCGTCTGGGACGCGAGTTCGCCGGGTTGTCGGGACACGGAGCGAACGACGCGTTCGTGCGGGTGGCCCGCATTCGCACCAGGTGGGACACGACCGCGACGCCGGCCATGTACGCCGTTCTGTCGCCCCTGAGGCACGTTCCGTACGACCGCAGCCTCGCCCTGTTTCGGCATGGCTGCATCGCCGCCGGACTCGTTGCGATCGTTCTGATCGCGCGTTTCGCGCTTGGACAGTCCCTCGTCTTCGCGCTCCTCGCGGCCGGTGTGCTCTTTCGCTTCAGCAGCGCCGTCGCGAGCGACCTCGACGTCGGGAACGTCAATCTTCTCCAACTGCTCGTCCTTGCGATTCTCCTGCGGCTCTCGGACCGTCCGGCAAGAGGATGCTGGCAGCCTGCGCTGCAGGGCGGATTCCTGGGGGCGGCGGTGGCGATCAAGCCGAACCTCCACGGCGTCGTTCTCCTGCTCGGCGCGCTGTACCTGGCGCGGCGCGAGTATGCCGCGCTGTGGAGATGGGTGGGCGGACTGGCGTTCGGGGGAGCGGTCATGTTCGCTCTTGGGTCATGGTTCTTCGGAGGAGTCTCCGCATGGACGGAATGGTTCGCCGCCATTCGGGGAACGATCGCCGAAGGCTATCCAAGCGGAAGCGGGAACTACTCCATCGTTCACGTGCTGTACGAGCGAACCGGTCTCGACGTCTCGATGTACGCGCTGTTCGGATTCCTGGCGATGTTCGCCGTGTTCTTCGTCGCGTTTCGAAATGCTGGAGAGACCGTGAGGTGGGAACGCTTCGCGATCTGCGCGGGAGCCGCGTTTCCGCTGCTGACATGGCAGCTTGCGTGGGCGCACTATTACGTGCTCGCGATTCCGCTGCTGCTGCTCGTCGTTTCTTCCGCGGGAGCGAATGCCGTTCGCGCGGTGCTCGCGGGGGTGGCGATCCTGCTCTTCATCGGCTGGCCGCAACTCGCCGGCCTGTTGCGCGCCGCCGGGGGAAGCGGAGCCTGGGTCGCGGCCTGCGCGCTGTCGGTGGCGCTGATGCTCGGGCTGGCGGCGTGGGATGTGGCGCACGAGCGGTTTGGGTTGCGCGATCCGCCGGACGGGTGTTCCTGAGCGATGACGCAACCGTCGAGAGCCACCGACATGGCCGTGGACAATCCTCCCGACCGAACCGCCAGGCGCTTCGAAGCACTGGTGCGCTGTTCCACATCGGGACTTTGCTTCGCCGATTCCGCCTGGCGGATCGTCTGGCACAACGACGCGCTGACGGAGCTGGTGGACCCGGAACGGACGCGCGGCCAGGATTCGCTCTGCGGCGTTCGGCTTCAGCGTCTCTTTCACGACGAACAGACGTTCAAGTCCTTTACGCTCGGACTGGAGCACGATCTGGAGATGGAGGCGAAGAGCGTCGCGGACTTCGAGCTTCGCCGGATCGATGGAACGCCGTGGTGGGCGAGGATTTCCGCGGCGGCGTGCGGAGGTGCGGAGTTCGCTCTGGAACTGTCGGACGTGACGCAGCTTCGCGAACTGCGCGAGGGGTTCAACCACCGCTCCACGATCCAGTCGCACATCCTGCGCAACGTCGCGGACCTGATCGTGCGTCTCGACGCCAGGGGCCGAATCGTGTTCGCGAATCCCTCGGCGGAGCGGCTCTTCCAGGTCGGCGGGGATTTCGCCGATCATGTCGCGCCGGACGACCGTGCCGCGCTTGCCGATCTCTACCGGGTTCCCGACCACGACGAGACGGGGATGGTGCAGATCCGGGTGCGGCTTCGCGACCGCAAGGAGGAGGACGCGTGGCTTTCCGGCGCGGTGCGGCATCTGCTGGCGGAGGACGGGTCGCTCGGCGGCGTCCACCTGACTCTTCGCGACGTCACGGTGGAGGCGCGCACGCGCCGGATCGTCGAAGAGGCGGGACTGACGGAGCGGGAGATGCAGATTCTGTATCTGCTGATGGACGGGTATACGAATCTGAACATCGCGACGATCATCGGCATCAGCGAGAACGGCGTGAAGTTCCACGTGAAGAACATCTATCGCAAGACGGGCGTCGGAAGCCGGTCGGAACTGCTCTCGCGGGCGATTCCGGATGGCGCGCGCACGTCGTCGCCGGAGGACCGGCGCTAGAAGGGAAGGGGAGGACTCGCCATTGAAGAAGCCATTTCGCCATGGAGTACCGTGTATGAGACGCTTTCTTGTCGTCCTGCTGTTCGCGTTCGCGACCGGGCAGGTTTTCGCCCAGTTGGACCATCCGCGACTGACGCTCGCCACGCACGAGAGTCGGGCGCTCGGAGGCGAGCAGACGTACTACGTCTACGTGCCGGAGACGGACGATCCGGAGGAGCGGTTCCCCGTCGTCTATCTGCTGCACGGCAAGACGCAGACGTACGACGCGTGGCCGAAGTACGGCAAGGCGGCGGAAGAAGCCGACCGCTACCGGTGCATCCTCGTCTTCGCCGGCGGCGCGAAGTACAGCTGGTACCTGGACAGTCCGCTCATGGCGGAGTCGCAGTTCTTCACGTACATCACCGAGGACCTGGTCGAGCATATCGACGCGACGTACCCGACGATCGCCCGCCGGGAGGGGCGCTCCATCATGGGGCTGAGCATGGGCGGTCACGGGGCGCTGCTGGCGGCGGCGAAGCGCCCGGACCTGTACGTCTCGGCGTCGTCGATATCGGGCGTGCTGAAGATTTCCGACCATCCCGACCGCGAGAGCATCGTGGAGCGCCTGGGTCCGCTGGACGGGAATCGGGAACTCTGGGCGGAGAACTCCGTCTACGAGCACGCGGAGAGCTTCGCCGCGAGCGGCGTGCGCCTGCTGTTCGACTGCGGCGAGGACGACACGCAGGGTGGGATCCTCTCGGACAATCGCAAGATGCACGAGCGGCTGACGGAACTCGGCGTTCCGCACATCTGGCGCGAACACGCCGGCGCCCACACGTGGAGCTACTGGCGGACGCACCTGCCGGAGCATCTGAACTTCCACCAGGCCGCCATGAGTCCCGTTCAGGAGCAGCCCCGCTGGACGCAGCACTACTTCGACCGGCTCTCGGCATTCTTCGCGGAGAACGCGCGCCACGAGGTGGAGCCGCGGGACGATTCCACCGTGCGCGTTTCGCTGCTCGGCTCTTCGGGCATCGAAGGGATCGCGGACGATCTGCTGCCGAAGACCCTGGCGGACGGAAGACCGGTTCGGTTCTTCAACCGGGGGATTTCCTCCGACCGGCTCGGCATCGAGGAGCGCGGGCTTTCGCGCCGGATGGAGGAGTCGGTGTTCGACTTCGATCCGCAGGTCGTCGTGATCGCGAACGGCACGAACGACGTCGGCGAGCTGCACCGTTCGGCGGACGGAGCGCCGACCATCGACCGGATGATCGAGGAGTTCGAGGGCATCGTGGCGACGATCCAGGCGCGGTCTCCCGGGACGGAGATCGTGATCTGCGCGTGCGCTCCGGTTCGGGGCCGGTACGCGCATCTCAACGACTCGCTGGTGGAGTACAACGCGCGGCTGAAGTCGATCGCCGCAGAGCGGGGCTGCGCCTACGCGGACATCCACAGCCTGGTCGTCGGCGAGGACGGCACGTTGCGGGAGGAATACGCGGCGGACGGGCTGCACTTCACGCCGGAGGCCAAGCGGCTCTGGGCGGACGCGGTGATGGGTGCCGTGTCGGAGCGCGCGGGACTCTCGCGGTAGCGGAGGCGCGGGCAACAAACAGATTGCAGTGGGATGGAGATCGCATATCCTCTGACATATTCGTTTCTATCGAAGGCGGGGACCGTATACGTGAGTTCGAAGCCAGACCGCTGGGCAGGGACCGCAGGCTCCGGCGGCAGCCGCCGGGCCGTTCGCGCCCTCTATGTCGTGCTGGTCGCGGTGGCTCTCGGGGGGGTGGCGGGCGGACTGTTTCTGAACCGCGGAGCGGCGCGACAACTGCGCGCCCGCGTGGAGTCGGAAATCAAGGCCGTCGCCGATCTGAAGGCGACTCAGATCGCCCAGTGGCGGAACGAACGTCTCGGCGACGCGGGGGTCCTGATGGACAACCCGCTCCTTCGGCGGAATCTCTCGGAATTCTTCGGCGACGCGGACGGAGTGCTGGACGACGACATCGCGGCGCATCTCCAGAGTCTCTGCGAGCGATACGGGTACAGTCAGGTCGTGCTCGTCGACGGAACCGGAAGAATCAGGAGCGAAGGGCCGGACGGCGTGGAAAGCGCGGAGGGAGTCGTCCTCGATGCGGTGCAGGAGTCCTTTCGCGACGGGGAGCCGAGGATCAGCCTGCTGCACCGGGGGGGGGCCGTCTCGGAACCGCACGTCGCCGTCGTGGCACCCGTTCTGCACGACGGCGGCGACCCGGCGGGCGCGATCGTTCTCGTCATGTCGGCGAAGCGGACGCTCTATCCCCTGATTCGCTCCTGGCCGACGCAGAACCGGACCGCCGAGTCGCTTCTGGTCAGAAGCGACGGCGACGCCGCGCTCTTTCTGAGCGATGCGAGACACCTTTCCGATGCCGCATTGAGCACAAGAGTCGAGCTGTCACGAAGCGACGTTCCGTCCGTGATGGCGGTTCAGGGGCGGACCGGCGTGGTGACGGGGAGCGACTACCGGGGTTCGAAAGTCGTGGCGGCGATCGCTCCGGTCACCGGTTCTTCGTGGTTGGTGGTGGCCAAGCAGGACGAGTCGGAGGCGTTCGCCTCCGTCCACGTGCGGACCGTCTATGGGTGGATCCTTCTGGGGAGCTTTCTGCTTCTGAGCGCCGCGTCGATCGCGCTTCTCCTGCAACACGACAGGAGGCGGCATTTCGAACGCCTGTATTTCGCGGAGTCCGAACGCCGCAGGATGGAAGAGCGGAACCGGGTCGTCCTGCACAGTATCGGCGACGGGGTGGTGGCAACGGACGCGGACGGGCGGGTGGAGACGATGAACCCGGCGGCGGAAGCGCTGTCGGGCTGGAGTGCGCCGGAAGCGGTGGGACGTCCGCTGGAAGAGGTGCTGAACCTCGTCGGGGGACAGACGCGAGAGAAGACGGAGAATCCCGTTCGGCTGGCGATCGGCAGCAGGGCGCTCACCAAGGTGGCCGACGACACCGTTCTGGTGGCGAGAGACGGAACGGAGCGTCAGATCGCGGACAGTGCGGCTCCGGTGATGGAGAAGGGTGTCGTGACGGGCGCCGTGATGGTCTTTCGCGACGTGACGAGGGAGAACGCGGCCACGGCGGAGCTGCGGCTGAACGAGGAATACCAGAGGGCCCTGATCGAGTCCTCGCCGATGGCGATCATGAGTCTGGACCGCGACGGGAAGGTCCTGACGTGGAATCCCGCGGCGGAGAGAATCTTCGGCTGGAAGGCCTCCGAGGTCGTCGGCACCATGTCCCCGCTGGCGTCGGTCGGTGCGGAGAACGATTCCGACACGCTGCGCAACCGCGTTCTGTCGGGCGAGTACCTCGAGGGTCTCGAGATCTCGCGCAAGCGGCGGGACGGAACGACGGTGGACCTGAGTCTGTCCGCCGCTCCGATTCGCGACCCGCAGGGGCGCACGATCGCGTTCATCAACGTGATGCAGGACATCGCGGAGCGCAAGGAGCTCGAGGGCGAGCGCGAGCGTCTGCGCCAGGTGATCGAGCAGTCCGGCGAGAGCGTGATGATCACGGATGCGGACGACGCGATCGAGTACGTGAATCCGGCTTTCGAGGACATCACGGGCTATTCGCGAAGCGAGGCGCTGGGGCGAAGTCCGCGGTTCCTGAAGAGCGGAAGGCATTCGGAGGATTTCTTCGCGGAGATGTGGCGGGTGCTGAGCGGCGGCAACCCGTGGCGGGGGCGAATCACGAACAAGAGGAAGGACGGGACGCTCTTCGACGTGGAGTCGATCATCTCGCCGGTTCGGGACTCCTCCGGACGGATCGTCAACTATGCCGCGGTCCAGCGCGACGTCACGCACGAGACGCGTCTGGAGGAGCAGCTGAGGCAGGCGCAGAAGATGGAGGCGATCGGCCATCTCGCCGGCGGCGTGGCGCACGACTTCAACAATATCCTGCAGGCGATGATGGGATACTGCGAACTTCTCGACCTGAGCATCCCCGAAGGCGACCGGCTGCGCGAGTACGTGAGCGAACTGATGAAGGCGACGGAGCGGTCCGCGACGCTGACGCGCCAGCTGCTGACCTTCAGCCGCCAGCAGGTCACGGAGATGAAGGACCTCGAGCTGAACGGGATCGTGACGGACATCTTCAGGATGATCAAGCGCACGATCGGCGAGCAGATCGAGGTCGAGATCGCGCTCGCGGCCGAGCGCCTGCCCGTTCGCGCCGATCCCGGCCAGATCGAGCAGGTCGTCATGAACCTGAGCATCAACGCGCGTGACGCGATGCCCCACGGCGGAACCCTCGCGATCGGCACGAGCATCGTGGAGATCGACGAGGAATACCGCACCGCCAATCCCTGGGCGGTTCCGGGCCGCTATGCGATGATGAGCGTCACCGACACCGGCATGGGGATGGACGAGGTGACGCTCAGCCAGGTGTTCGAGCCGTTCTTTACCACGAAGGAGGTGGGCAGCGGGACGGGGCTGGGACTCGCGACGGTCTACGGGATCGTGAAAAAGCACGAAGGTCTGATTCACGTCTACAGCGAGGTCGGAATCGGAACGACGTTCAAGGTCTATCTTCCCCTGGGGAACGCCGCCGCCGCCGAACCGCCGCCCGATCGCGCGGAACCCGCCGCCGGCGGGCACGAGACGATCCTGCTGGCGGAGGACGACCAGGCGGTGCGGGGGCTGACGGAGCGCATTCTGCGCGATGCCGGCTACGACCTGATCGTCGCGCGCGACGGGGAGGAGGCGATGCGCGTTCTCGAAGAGCGCGCCGGCGCGGTGGACCTGCTCGTCTCGGACGTCGTGATGCCGAAGATGAGCGGCCGGGACGTCCACGAGTTCTTTCGCAGGGCGAAGCCGGACGCGAAGACGCTCTTCATGAGCGGCTACAGCACGCGCGTGGCGGAGGCGGACTACTTCGAGCGCGAGAACGCCGCGTTTCTCTCGAAGCCGTTCAGTCCCGCCGAGTTCTTGAGGGCGGTGCGCAAGGTGCTGGACACGCGCTGATCCGGACTCCTCAGTCTCCGCAGGCGAGCGGCCGGTAGTCGTCCGTGCGGATGCGGTCCCACTGGAAGAGCGGACCCGGGTCGGTCTTGCGCTCCGGCGCGACTTCGTCGTGACCGACGACGTGAGCGATGTCGTGACGCTCGCAGATCGAGGCGATCAGCCGGTTCAGCGCGGCGTACTGCGCGGCCGTATAGGCGTCGTCGGCCGTCCTGACCGTCGGGTCGTCGTTCGGGTGGCTGGCCATCAGTTCGATGCCGATGGAGAAGTCGTTCACGCCGGTGCGGCCGTCGTCGGGCATGGTGCTCCTGCCGGCGTGGGACGCGCGGTCGTTCTCGGCCACGAAGCGGACGACGGTTCCGTCGCGCGCGATGGCGTAGTGCGACGAGACGTTGTAGGCCTCGAAGATGGCCTTGACCAGCTGCCAGTCGTACTTGTGGGCGGCGAGATTCTCGGGCGTCAGTCCGACGCTGTTCGCATAGGACTTTCCCTCCTCGCCGACGATTTCCTGAAAGTCGTCGGCGAACCAGTAGATGGCGCTCGCGAAATGAATGACGACGGTGTCGATTTCGCGTTCGCCATCGATCGCGCGATAGGCCGACTCCGCGATGGGGGACTCGACGATCTCGAGCGGGACGACCGCTTCGGACTCCGCTGCGGGCTGGGATGCCACCGGCTGGGAAGTGGCGGGTGGGGAAGTGGCAGGCTGGCCGGGGAGCGCGGCTGCAAGCGTGAACGCGGCGAGAATGGAGAAGAGAAGTCGTGATTCGTTCATTGGGAATCCATTCGAGAGAGATGTGCGACGATCGATGGACCGGGGCGGAGACCTCAACCGGATTGATGGGCTTTAAAGCGGGATTATCGCTTGCAGTAACCGCTTTCGACGAATACTCGTCGGAGTGCTTTGGGGCGTGGGCGGGGGATGCTCGCATTTCAGTTCTGCCATCCAACCCAGAAGGGACATTGCATAATGAATCGAAAGGCGTTTACTCTGATCGAACTCCTGATCGTGGTCGCCATCATCGCGATCCTGGCCGCGATCGCGGTACCGAACTTCCTGGAGGCGCAGACCCGCTCGAAGGTCTCGCGCCAGCTCGCGAACATGAGGACCGTCGTCGTCGCGATCGAGATGTACACCGTGGACAACAACAAGATTCCGCTTACGACCCAGAACGGGCCGGGTGCGGGCGGACCCAACGGGGTTTGGGGGCCCAAACCGAGCGGCACCTGGACCGCGCAGGAGGAGTGGAAGATGTACCCCGGCTTCCAGGACTATGCCGGAGGGGTGACGACCCCCATCGCCTACGTGAGCAGTTCGTCCGCCCTGGAGGACATCTTCCGCTTTCCGCACAACTTTCCCCAGCCGCTGGCGAACCAGATGATGTATCTGCCCTCGAACTGGTACGACGGCGGCACGCGCGCCGCGCAGGAACGCCGGTACGGAGCGTGGGTCCTTCGGAGCGCCGGTCCCGACACCTACTATCAGAATCACGCCAACCTGTTCGGCGACTACACTGCGGGTGGGTGGAACCTGGCCAGCTACGACGCCACGAACGGAACTGTCAGCGCAGGCGACATCTACCGCAGCCAGAAGCGCCCCGACGAGGATCATACCTGATTCGGCCCGGCGATCTCGCCTCTTCGTTCGAGCCCTCCGCAGCGATGCGGAGGGCTCTCTCTTTGCGGTTGGCATCGGCGGGGGAGTGGCGGCTTCTGGCGGCGACATGGCAGACGACGCGAATCTTCATGTGCGCTTCTTCAGACCGACCGGGGAATCGCGGCCGGCGGCGTTCGATGCGTTCAGCGGCGAACTGACGGACGCGGACCGTGCGCGGGCGCTGGAGTTCGCCCGCGAGGAGGACCGCGTCCAGTCGCTGGTTTCGCGGTTGTTGCTGCGGCGAACGCTTTCCGACGTCCTCGGGGGGGACCCGGCGTCGTGGCGGTTCGTTCGCGGCCCCCACGGCAAGCCGGAGCTCGATCCGGTTCACCGCGAGCGCGCTCACTTCAACGTGACGCACACGGCGGGGCTGGTCGGCGTGGCGGTTTCGACGGCTGGCGCGGTGGGGCTGGACGCGGAGTCCGGCGAACGGGCCGGCGACATCGTGAAGGTGGCGCGGCGGCGGTTCGCGGAAGAGGAGGTCGAAGCGATGGAGCGCTTGTCCGAGGAGGATCGCCGGTCGCGCGCGCTGCTGCTCTGGACGCTGAAGGAATCGTGGCTGAAGGCCGTTGGATGCGGACTGACGGGAACGCTGCGGTCGTGCCGTTTCGACGTGCTGCGGGAACCCGGGGAGGAGTTCGAGGAGGGTCTGGTGCGCGCGCGAACCGACGACGAAGCCCCGGCGCGGTTCTTCGTGGCGAGGCCGGAGGGACGGTGGAGCCTCAGTCTCTGCTGCATGCGAAGCGACGGCGAACCGCTCGCGGTCGCGATGCGGAACGTCGAGTCGCTCTAGGGGCGTTTCAGTAGGTCGTTTCGATGCGAATATCCAGGGGGATGTCGTAGATGTTCGGCAGGGCCTTGGGGTCGGTGCGTCGAAGGCCCGCCTCGGCTTCGGCGAGCCGCAGCGCGGCCGTCCGCGCGCCCCGCGATTCCGATCCGTTTGTGTTCGTTTCGAAGAGCAGAACGCGGCGCAGGTCGTCGACGGCCTCGCTCCACTTGCCGGTCTTCATGTGGGCCGTGGCGAGTTCGCCGAGGACCATGATGACCTGGGGCGAGTCCTTGCCCCAGGTCGCTTCGGCGTACTCGAGGTTGGTTTCGAGGATCGGTGCGGCCTCGGCGAACTTGCCGAGAGCGTTGAGGATTTCGGCGAACTCGAAGGCGGCGGCGTTGACTGCGGAGGGCGAGGCGTCTTCGTTCTCGCTGAGGCCGTTGACGACGATGCGGAACCGCTTCTCGGCTTCGTCGAGGCGGCGGTACTGGCGGTACCAGACGGCCATGATACGCTGCTGGCGAAGGGTTTCGAGATCGTTGTCGCCCAAGGCGAAGCTGTAGGAGGCGAGCGCCTGGCGGTGGTAGTCCTCGGCGAGGTCGGGGCGCTGGAGCTTGTCGGAGACCGCCGCCAGCCTGCGCAGCGTGTCGGCCCCGCGCCGGTCCACCAGGGTGAACTCCTTTTCGGCGATGCGAAAGGCTTCGAGATAGCGTTCGTTGGCGCAGTTGTAGTTCGCGGACTGGAAGCACTCGTCGCCTTCGGAGATGTTCTGGCGCCAGAGGGCGGTGTTGGGAAAGGCGGCGGACGCGACGAGAAGAACTGCGGCAAGCAGCGAAGCCGTTCGTGGCCGGGCGTGGCGGAAGAGGGTCCGAATCATGGTGGTCCTGTCGGAAGCATGTCGAATTCACAGGGATTCAAGCGCCCCCGGCGATACGGCGTCGATGAAAAACTCCTTCGGGGGATTGAGGACTTGCCACTCTGCGGGCGGCCCTGGATGAGCACCTGCCCGCAAAGGACGGCACCCTTGGGAATAGCCCGCAACAGCGCGTTCGACTCCGCCGCCCAGATCGCCGCCGTGGCGGTCAGCTTCCTCTCGGGGATCGTGGTGAGCCGGTCGCTGGGCAGCGGGGGGCGCGGGAGCTACGTCCTGGCGACCATTGTCCTTTCGGGCCTGGTGGTCAGCCTGGTCCAGTTCGGCCTGCCGGCCGCCTGTCAGTACGCCGCCGCCCGGCGCCCTGGCCGGGCGGGTTCGGTCCACCGGGGGGCGCTCGTGCTCAGCGGCGCCATCGGTCTTTTGGCCGGGGGGGTCCTTGTCCTCTTGGGGCTGGTCGTTCCCGCCCTGGTTCGGGGGATCGGTCTTTCCGCCTGGCTGCTCTTCGCGGCGACGCTCCCGGCGCTTCTGTACCAGGGGATGTGGCGGGGGATCATGAACGCGATCGGCGAGATTCGCCTGCGGGCCGGCTTCGACCTGCTGCACTCCGCGCTGCACGGCCTGGCGATCGTCGGCGGAGTTCTCGCCGTTGCCGGAGAGCGCCGCGTCGCGGTTCTGATCGGCGCCTACTACGCGCTCTCGTGGATTCTTGCGGGGCTGATGTTCGCGAAGTCACTGCGCCTGTCCGGCCTGCGGGGAACGCGCGGGCGCGTTCCGGTGCGGGCGCTGCTGCGCTATGGGAAATGGGTGTGGCTCGGCGAGTCGGCGTTTGCGCTGCGGGGAACCACGGACCAGGTGCTCGTGGGAACGTTCGGCTCGCCGGCGGCGCTCGGCGTCTACAATCAGGCGGCGTCGCTGGCGACGCGGTCGGGCCTGTTCACCACGGCGCTGCGGTCGGCGGTGTGGCAGTCGGCGGTCGAATGCGACAAGCGGGAATCGGCGCGCATCGTGG
>JAJFLJ010000220.1 GCA_021772755.1 Candidatus Sumerlaeota bacterium | reverse complement strand
CAGGCCCACCAAAACGAAAAGACGGCGGCCAGAAGCGCGAGAAGGATTCTCGCCGGGCCGCCGAAGTTTCTGGTCATTGGAAGTCGCGAAGTGGCGAACAGCGTCCCAGCCGCTACCGGGGGCTGATGCGGGGGCGGTCGTCGTCGTCGTCACCGCCGTCGCCGCCATCGTCGTCGTCGAGGAGCAGATAGGCGGCGGTACCACCACCGACGGCCGCTCCGCCGAACCACCACCAGAACCCGCCGATCAACTGCTCGTCGGTGACTTCCTGGACGGCCTGGGGGGGAGGGATCGTGGTGCCGATCTGCGAGAGGAACTGGCGCGTCGGATCGATCAGCCACTGCCCCGCCGAATTGCGCACGAAGGAAACGATCTCGCCAGGCGCGATGGCCGCGAGCTGCTGGCCGGTCGCGTCGCGAACCGTCGCCATTCCGTTGGCGACGGCGACCTTCACGACATCGGCGGAAGAATGCTCCACGAGCACCGCCTGGCCGAAGCCGCCACCGGCGATCGGGACGATGCCGGTCTTCTTGCGGGCCAGCGGGGAAATCACGAGTTCATCGACGGCGACGAAGACCGGCGCGGAGCCACCGAACCCGGCCACCAGGGCGCCCTTCTCCAAACGCACCGTTTCCATGGTCTCCATCACGGCGCTCGTGCGACCGTTGAGAACCACCAGGTTGTCCTCGGGAAGGCGGACCGTCACGCGGTCGAGTTCCGTGCGAAGCTGGTCTCCGGGAAGAATCTCGGTAAGGGTGTCTGCCGGAGCCTCGATGGTGCTGCTGTTTCGGCCGATCGCGAAGGATTCGCCGGACTCGGCGATTCCGGCGCGAACGATCCCGTCCGCGAAGGAGGCGGTGCCTGCGGCGACCATCGCGATCATGGCACACATTGTACGTCTGATCATAGTGAAAAACCCGATATGCACAGTCGTTGGAACCTAACGACGGGCAGCGTCGTCACGTGCGGGTGGCCGGTCAAGCGCGAAACCGCCTGGGACCGGCGGCCAGATGTCCCTTGATTTCAGGCCGCAGCGGTCGAAACGCTGGGGCCACGAGCACGACGATGAAGGACAGCGGATTGTTTCAGACTGCCGAACAGCGGGAGCGCGCGGGCATTGGGGCTGCTCCGGGTAACGGATCGGCTGGAGTGATCGCTTGGTATGCCCTGAAGGTTCGTCCCGGGCGGGAATTCGCCGTCTGGCGGGAGTTTCAGGAGCTGCCGGACACGGAATTCCTCCTTCCGGTCTTCGGCGCAGAGAGCCGCGCGGCCCTTGCGGCGGGCCGCCCACCGGCACCGGAAGACATCCGGTTCCCCTCGTATCTGTTGTTCGAAGCGAACCTGACGCCCGAATTACGAAAGAAAATCGAAGTCGTCGATGGCGCGTCCTATGTCCTGAATCGCGACAAGCCCTGTCCGATTCCCCCCTGCGAGGTGAATCTCGTCCGCCATGTCATGTCCTTGGACCGCTCGCCGTTGCTGGGCGAGGCGCCGGAGAAGGGGCGGGTGGCTGAAATCGTCGAGGGTCCGATGGAGGGCATCTCCGGTTTCGTGACCTGGCGCAACGGGCAGAAGGCCCGAATCGTGACGGTCCCGCGCTTCGCGGGAGGCCGCGCCCTGGAAGTCGTCGTGCCGCTGAACCTGATCCGGATCGGGGAGTTCGACAGCGGCGGGAAGCCACACTCGCCCAAGGGCCGGGGTGGGCGACGGGTTCGGCGGTCCCGCGCGTGGCGGGACAAGCATTCCCAGGCCGCCTAGGGCGGCAGGCATTCCGCCTTGACACCACTGGGTTTGGCCGGGGCCATGACGCGGGCCTCGGGTCCGGTTGATTGGCGGCTTGGGCAGGCTCCCGGGATCGGTTCCGATTTCGCGTCGAAGCCTCGTCATCCGCCAGCCAGCCATTTCCTCGTTTCCGACCAATCCGGCCACGCCTCTTTCCGGTGGCCGACGAGGCCGAGCCATGCTCGAATACCCAATTCATCCGGAGTCACCCCCGCGATCATGACCTTCAAGAAGCGCATCCTCTGCATCGGCGCCGGCTATGTCGGCGGACCCACCATGGCGGTGATCGCCGACAAGTCGCCGGACGTCCGCGTGGAACTCGTCGATATCAACGCCGAGCGCATCGCCGCCTGGAATTCCGACCACCTGCCCATCTACGAGCCGGGGCTCGACGAGGTCGTGAAGCGCAACCGCGGCAAGAACCTGTTCTTCACGACGGACACGGACCGCGGAATCGCGGAGTCCGACATCATCTTCGTCAGCGTCAACACGCCGACGAAGACCTTCGGACAGGGCGCCGGCCTGGCGGCCGATCTCCAGTACTGGGAGAAGACGGCGCGGCAGATTCTGCGGGCCTCGACGTCCGACAAGATCGTCGTGGAGAAGAGTACGCTTCCCGTGCGCACGGCGGAGGCGATGGACCGCATTCTGAACTCGAACGGTTCGGGGCCGCACTTCGAGGTTCTCTCCAATCCGGAGTTCCTCGCCGAGGGAACCGCCATCGAGGACCTGCTGGACCCGGACCGCGTCCTGATCGGCGGCATGAACACACCGAAGGGGCAGAAGGCGCTGGACGATCTGGAGGCGGTCTACGCGTCATGGGTGCCGCGCGACCGCATCATCCGGACGAACGTGTGGAGCGCGGAGCTGGCGAAGCTCGTCGCCAACGCGTTCCTGGCTCAGCGCGTCTCCTCGATCAACGCGGTGTCGGCGCTCTGCGAGCGCACGAGCGCGGACGTCGGCGAGGTGGCGCACGCCATCGGGCTGGACTCGCGCATCGGGCCGAAGTTCCTGAAGGCGTCGGTCGGCTTCGGCGGATCGTGCTTCCGCAAAGACATCCTGAACCTGGTCTACATCTGCCGCCAGCACGGACTGGCGGAGGTGGCGGCCTACTGGGAGGCGGTGGTGGCGATGAACGACCACCAGCAGGACCGCTTCGTGGCGCGCATGATCAGCGAGATGTTCAACACGGTCGCGGGCAAGCGCATCGCCATCTTCGGCTTCGCCTTCAAGGCGGACACGGGGGACACGCGGGAGTCGCCGGCAATCCGCGTCTGCCGCCACCTGCTGGAGGAGCGCGCGGAGGTCTGCATCACGGACCCCAAGGCGCTCGACAACGCGGCCCGCGATCTCGGCCCCGACACCCCCGGCGTCGTCCACGCGCAGGACCCGTACAAGGCGGCCGAGGGCGCCCACGCCATCGCCGTGATGACGGAGTGGAAGGACTTCCAGGCGCTGGACTACCAGCGCATCTACGACTCCATGGAGAAGCCGGCGTTCGTCTTCGACGGACGCAACATCCTCGACCACGCGAAGCTGCACAAGATCGGCTTCAACGTGTATCCCATCGGAAAGGCGGCGCTGACTCACGTCTGAGCCTGACGCCAGCCGCTTGTCCGATTTCTCGCACGGAGAGCTGTTTCCCGATTCCCTGGAATCGGCGCGTGTCATCGTGCCCGTCGTCGTCGAAGTCCTCGGTCTTCCGAACCGGGTCGTCGATCTCGGCGGGGGAACGGGGGCGTGGGCGCGCGCGTTCCGCGAAGCGGGCGCCGAAAGCGCCGTGTGCATCGACGATCCCCGCATGAAGAGTTCCGAACTGCACGTGGAGGCGGCGGACTTCGTGCCGCACGATCTTTCCAGTTCCATGCCAAAGCCTGTGGAATGCGACCTGGCGGTTTCCCTGGAGGTCGCGGAGCATCTTCCTTCCGCTTTGACGGACGAACTGGTGGCTTTCCTGACGGGGAGCGCCCCCGTCGTTCTGTTCAGCGCGTCGCGCCCTGGCCAGCCGGGGTACGGTCACATCAACGAACAGCCGGCGCGCTTCTGGCGCGAGCGGTTCGCCGCCGCGAACTACTCCGAGCTCGACCTCATTCGCCCCCGGATCGTCGGGCAGAGCGCGATCCCCTACTGGTACCGGCAGAATCTGATGGTATACGCGAGCGAGCCGGCGGCGACACGCCTGGCGAGCGAAGCGGTTCCGTTCGATGCGATCCCGGAGGACTTCGAACTGGTCAGCGAGCGTCTCCTGGAGATCTACCGCCGGCCGCCTGCCGCGCCAAAACTGGGCTGGCTGCTGCGCGAAATCCCGCGGGCCGCGATACGGTCGGTCAAGGCGCGCACCCGCCGATGAGGGACGTCATCGTCATGGGGTCCGGCCGCAGCGGTTCGAGCCTGGCGGCCGGATCGCTTTCCGGAGCCGGCTACTTCATGGGCGGCGATCTGCTCTCGCCGAACAGGGGAAACCCGGGCGGATACTTCGAGAGCCCCGCCATCAACGCGCTGAACTACAAGTTGGTGCGCGCGCTCGAACCCGTCGCACGGCTGCCGAAGTACGCCAGCCGCGCGTTCCGCGAGCGGGCGTTTCACGAATCGTGGATCGCGAGCGTTCCGCTGCGCGCGGAGTTGTCGCCCGTGGCGAAGCGCCTCGCGCGCGGTCTCGACGAGGCGATCCGCGAATTCGCCGCGCACCGGCCCTGGTGCTTCAAGGACCCGCGCTTCTCGCACACGTACCCGTTCTGGGAGCCGCATCTGGGCGACGCGCTGCGGGTCGTGACGTTCCGCCATCCCGACCACACGGCCGACAGCACCGTCGAGTTCTTCCGCACCGTCTACGACATGCGCATCACCCGCGCAAGAGCGCTCGCGGCGTGGCAAAGCGCCTACGAACACATCCTGCACCACCGCGAACGCGGGGGCGACTGGCTCTTTCTCCACTACGACCAGCTCCTTGGGGGCAGCGGTTTCGACCGCCTGGAAGCCGCCCTCGGTTGCGTGTGCGACCGTTCGAAGTGCGATTCCTCCCTGCGCAGGGAAAGACCGAAAGAGAGCGGCGACCCGCAGCTCGAGTCCGTGTACGAACGGCTTTGCGCGCTGGCTGAACACGCCGCCGGAACTCCGCGATGACCCGGCTTTCGATTTCCATCCTGGTCCCCACGTACAACCGCTCGGCCGTTCTCGGGCGGACGCTCGACAGCGTGGCGGAGATCGATTCGCTCTCCGGTCACGACGCGGAAGTGCTGGTCATCGACAACGATTCGCCCGACGACACGCGGAAGACCGTCGAGAGCCGCGCCGCGTCCTTCCCGGTCCCGCTGCGCCATGTGCTGGAAACGCGGCAGGGGCTGAACTTCGGGCGCAACCGCGGCGCGAAAGAGGCGAAGGGCGAGTACCTGGTCTATCTCGACGACGACATCCTGGTGGCGCGCGAGTGGATCGATTCGTTCCGCGACGCGATCGCGGCGTTCGACCCGGACTGCGTGATCGGACCGGTCACGCCGCTCTTCGAGGTCGAACCGCCTCCGCATCTGAGCCGGCGCGTGCTGGACTCGCTCTCGTCCGTCTATTCGCTCATGGGCGACAAGCCTCGCGTCGTCGAGGCGTCCCGGTCGCACCAGCTGCCGGGCTGCAACTTCGCCGTTCGCAAGGCGGTGGCTACGGAACTCGACGGCTTTCGCCCCGACCTGGACCGCAGCGGCGCGGCGATGCTCGCCGGCGGAGACACGGAATTCGGACTGCGGCTGCGCAAGGCCGGCAAACGCGTCGTCTTCCATCCCGGCTGCGCGATCCGGCACGTCATCCCCAGGGAGAAGTTCGACCGCGAATACCTGAAACGGCGCTGGTCGGGTCTCGGCGCCACGGAACGCATTCTTCACGAGCTTCATCCGTGGTTCGCGACCGACCGGATCCGGTGGCGGCATTTTCGCGGGATGCTTCGCTCCGCGCGCCGCTGGGTGACCGCTTCGCCGGAGAGCGCGCGGTTCCAGAAGGAACTGGAAGTGCGCCGCCACCTGACCTATCTTGTCCAGCCGCGGCAATGACGACGGGAACCTTGCGGGCCGACGCGCTCTTCGACAGGGCGCATCTCGCGCGCGACCTGCGTGGCAAGACCGTCCGCGGCGGGGCGCTGACGGGCGCGACCCAGATATGGCGCTTCGCGATCGGCACGGGAAGCACGATGGTGCTCGCCAGAATTCTCGTGCCCGAGGACTTCGGCGTCGTGGCGCTCGGGGTGTCCATCGCGGGCTTCGCCGGCGTCTTTCGCGACATGGGTCTGACGTCGGCCGTCGTGCAGCGGGAGACGATCTCGCGCGAAGCCGTCAGCACGATGTTCTGGATCAATCTGGCGGTTGCCGCGGCGATCGTCGCGCTGCTCTGCGCCTGCGCGCCGTTCATCGCGACGCTCGTGGACGAGGACCGGCTGCGGTCCGTCATCCCGCTGGTCGGGGTTTCGATTCTTCTTTCGGCCGCCGGACTGATGCATTGGGCGCTGCTGCGGCGGAATCTTCGAAACCGCGACCTGGCGGTCGTTCAGATCGCCAGCGCCGTTCTCGGATCTCTCTGCGCCATCGCCGCGGCGCTGATGGGCGCGGGGTACTTCTCGCTTCTGGCGGGCATGATCGCGGGCGCCGCGATTCCCACGGCCGGCTACTGGATGATGACGGGTTGGCGTCCTGGGCTGCCGCGCAAGAGCGCCGAAGCCGCGTCGATGCTGCGCTACGGCGGAGCCGTCACGGGCAACGCGTTCCTGGCGTACGCATCGCGAAACGCGGACAATCTGCTGATCGGCGGCTTCGCCGGTTCCGCGGCGCTCGGCATCTATTCCAAGGCCTACGGCCTGCTTCTTCTGCCGCTGCGCCAGATCCAGCCGCCTCTGAGCTCCGTCGCGATCCCCGCCCTGTCGAGTCTGCAGAAGGACCCTGCGGCGTACCGCAGCTTCTATTTCCGCGCCGTGGAGTCGGTTCTGTTTCTGACGATGCCATGCGTCGCGTTCTCCTTCGCCGCAGCCGACGAGATCGTGCACATCGTCCTGGGCCCTGGCTGGGAGGAAGCGGCCGGAATCTTCCGGTTTCTCGCGCCCGCCGCGTTCGCCGGCACGACGTGGGTCGTCAGCGCATGGGCGTATCAGAGTCTCGGGCACGTCGGACGTTCGCTGAAAGTGGCGGTCGTTTCGACTCCCATTCTTCTCGCGTTCTTCGCGGTCGGAAGCCTCTGGGGGGCGGAAGAGGTCGCCGCGGCACTCAGCATCCATTCCGTTCTCGCGGTATTACCGGTCATCGCGATCTGCTACAAGGGGACGTTCCTGAGCGTTCGCGATCTTCTCGCCGCCGTCTGGCGCCCCGTGACCGGTTCGCTGCTGGCCGGGGGCGTCGCGTGGATTCTGCCGGAACTGGCCGCTCCCGGACTCTCCACCGTTCCGTCGCTGCTGCTTCGTGCGGCGGCGTTCCTGGCCGTCTGGTTCGGTTTCTGGCTGGCGATCCCCTCGGCTCGCGCGCGGCTTCGGACGTTCGCGAATCTTCGCAGTCACTTCAAACGGCGCACCGCTCCCGCAGAAGCGGATGCGGGCGCCGTCCAACGACAGGGAGGCTGAATTGACGACGATCCTCGTTACCGGCGGCGCGGGCTACATCGGTTCGCACGCCGTTCTCGCACTGACGGAAGCCGGCCACCGCGTCGTGGTGGTCGACAACCTGGTGTACGGGCACCGTGCGGCGGTGCCCGATGCCGCGACGTTCGTCGAAGGAGACATCGGCGACCGCGGGCTTGTGGCGCGCGTCTTCGCGGAACACCCCGTGGACGTCGTCATGCACTTCTCGGCGTACGCGTACGTCGGCGAATCCGTCACCGACCCCGCGAAGTACTATGGCAACAACGTGGCGGCGACGCTCTCCCTGCTGGACTCGATGATCGCGGCGAACGTGAAGCGCTTCGTCTTCTCCTCGACCTGCGCGACGTTCGGCGTTCCCGCCAGGATTCCGATTCCCGAGGACATTCCGCAGAACCCCATCAACCCCTACGGCACGACGAAGCTGATGGTGGAACGGATCCTGAAGGACTACGACGCGGCGTACGGGCTGAAGTCGGTCGTCTTCCGGTACTTCAACGCGGCGGGCTGCGACCCGGAGGGCCGCATCGGCGAGGACCACGACCCCGAAACGCATCTGATCCCCCTCGTCCTTCGGGCCGCTCTCGGCCAGCGCGATTCCATCTCGGTGTTCGGCACCGACTACGACACGCCGGACGGCACCTGCATCCGCGACTACATCCACGTCTGCGATCTGGCGGACGCGCACATCCTCGGCATGGAGCATCTGCTGAAGGGGAACGGAAGCGGCGACTTCAACCTGGGCAACGGCCGCGGCACGTCCGTTCGCGAGATCATCGACGCGGCGCGCGCGGTGACGGGACGCGAGATCAGGGTCGTCGAGGGTCCGCGCCGTGCGGGCGATCCGCCGATGCTCGTCGGTTCCTCGGAAAAGGCGCGCCAGACGCTCGGCTGGAATCCGAAGTACGCCGACATCGAGACGATCGTCCGCCACGCGTGGACGTGGCAGAGCGCCAATCCGAAAGGGTATCCGAAGTCTTGATCGAAGAGCCACAATGCCCGCTCTGCGGGTCCGCCGAGCAGAAGGACATCGGATCGCGGACCTATCGCAGGGCCGACGCCGAATCCGGCGACGAGTATCTGCGCTCCCGCCTCTCCGTGCTGTTCGACATCTGGTTTCCGGGCAGCGACGAGGTTCGCCTAGCGTCGCAGCTCTGCCGCCACTGCGGCTTCGTCGGATACGCGCCGCGGCCGGAGGACGCCGATCTCGACGCGAAGTACCGCTATCTCGGTTCGCTGCCGGATGGCGGCGTGGGACAGCGTCGCGTCGATCCGGAATCGGCAAGCGAGCGCGAACGCGCGCGCCGTCTCTTCCGTCGTCTGCGTCGGTACCTCGGAAAGACATCGCGCGTGCTCGACTTCGGCGGCGGCGACGGCAGACTGATGCGCGACATGGTGCGCGAGGGCCACGTCTGCCACCTGGTCGACTACGCGGAACCGGCGCTCGCGGGAATCGAGAAGCTCGGCGACACCCTGCCGGAGAATCCGCCGGAGGAGAAGTACGACCTCGCGATCTGCAGCCATGTCCTCGAACACGTCGCCAATCCCGTTGGAATCGTTCGCGACCTCTCGCGATGGCTGAAACCGGGCGGCCTTCTCTACGTCGAGGTCCCGATGGAAATCTGGAAGCGCGCGCCGCTGCTGGAAGAACCAGTGACCCACGTGAACTTCTTCACGCCCTGGTCGGTCGAAACGATGATCCTGCGGGGCGGCATGGACG
>JAJFLJ010000219.1 GCA_021772755.1 Candidatus Sumerlaeota bacterium | reverse complement strand
TCGTCGCCGCCGATTTCAACGGCGACGGCATGGACGATCTCTGCGCGATCTTCGAGGGCAGGCTGGAAACGGCGTACTCCAACGGCACGTCGCTCGACGCGCCCATGCTGCACGGGAATATCGGCTTTCGCTTCGCGCCCTACGACGGCGAAGGATGGTTCGTGCTCTCGGGCGACGTGAACGGCGATGGCATGGACGACCTCGTGCAACTCTCCGGAAACGGCGACGTGTGGACGGCCCGCTCCACGGGCACCGCCTTCAGAGCACCCTTCAAGAACGGCATCACCGGCTTCCACCACCGCCCCGAAGGACCGTGGCAGACGTTTCTCGTGAATCTGTACGAGTGAGCTCCGCAGGAGAGTGGCGAACATGCCCCGTTCGCTCCCGGTTCAGGGGTTAGCTGGGGAGAGTTCACCCGCAGAAAGGGCATCGGCGCCTCGGAAGCCGGCCTGCCGCCGGGAAGCCTGCTGGCTGGGCCGCGTTTATCCACAACATCCTTTTGGGTTGCAGCAAAGCCCCCTCGCTCGCTTCCATTTCGCCCAAGCGGACGCCGAGAACCGGGGAAAAGCCTTGCAGTTGCGTCCAGGGTGCTCCTGAGAATTGAGTGCCGCCCCGGGGTGCAAATCGCCTGTCAGAGGCCGGTCATGGTCGTGCCCCGCTCCAACCGGCACCGGCCAACCGCCACCTCGGAAACTGAGGCCCGATGAACGAAGCGACGGATCGACCTGCCTCCGCGTCCCAGCCCGAAGCTCCGGCCCGCAACGGAAACGGTTCCGCTCCCTATGGCTCCAACGGCCATTCCGGAAACGGAGCCGCCGTCTCCGGCGCCGCCCCCATCTTTCGCAAGGCGATGAACTTCACCCGCCACCGCGAGCTGATGGACCAGGGGATCTATCCCTATTTCCGCTGCATCGACTCGCCCCAGGACACCGTCGTCACCATCGACGGCAAGAAGATGCTCATGCTGGGCTCGAACTCCTACATGGGCCTCACCAACGACCCGCGCGTGAAGGAAGCCGCCCAGGAAGCGCTCCTGAAGTACGGCACCGGGTGCGCGGGCTCGCGGTTTCTGAACGGAACCCTCGACATCCACATCGAGCTCGAACGCGAAATCGCCGAGTTCATGGGCACCGAGTCCGCCCTGGCCTTCACCACCGGGTTCCAGGCGAACCTGGGCGTCATCTCCGCCCTCGTCGGCAAGGACGACCTCGTCTTCATCGACCGCGGCGACCACGCCTCCATCGTCGACGGCTGCCGCCTCGGGTTCGGCAGGATCCTCAAGTTCCGCCACGACGACATGGAGCAGCTCGAACGGCTGCTGAAGGCCAACGCCGCCACGCCGGGCAAGCTCATCGTGGTCGATGGCGTGTACTCCATGGAGGGCGACATCGCCGATCTTCCGAAGATCGTCGAACTCGCCCGCAGGTACGAGGCCGGCATCATCGTCGACGACGCCCACGGCGTCGGCGTTCTCGGCCCCCACGGCAACGGAACGGCCGCCCACTTCGGGATGACCGACGAGGTGGACCTCGTGGTCGGCACCTTCTCGAAGTCTCTCGCGTCCATCGGCGGCTTCGTCGTCGGCCGCACCGAAATCATCGACTACCTCAAGCACCACGCGCGCGCCCTCATCTTCTCCGCCTCCATCGCGCCGCCCTGCGTCGCCGCCGCCCGCAAGGCGATGGAGATCATCCGCGCCGAGCCCGAACGCATCGAGGCCCTCTGGCGCAACACGCGCTTCATGCAGAACGGCCTGACCTCCCTGGGCTTCGACGTCGGCGAGTCCCAGACCCCCATCATCCCCGTCCTCATCGGCGACATGATCCAGTGCTTCAAGTTCTGGCGCGCGCTTCACGACGGCGGCATCTTCGTCAACCCCGTCGTGCCACCCGCGACGGCCCCCAACCAGACGCTCATCCGCGTCAGCGTCATGGCCACCCACACCGAGGACCAACTCGCCGGGGCGCTCGAAGCCATGGAGAAGATCGGCCGCGAACTCGGCGTGATCTGACGAACCCCCAGACCGCGACACGGGTCGTATTCGGGGCGGCGTCTGCGGATGCCGCCTCATCGCTTGTTGCCCACCCCGCGCGTCCGCCCGGTCATGCGCCTCGCGAATTCGATGCGGAGCCCTCACGACCTTGATCCGACGCCACCATCTGCCGAACCTGTTCATCCTCGCCATCGCGCTGACCGCCCTGGCCGGCTGCTCGCGCGGCACCGGCTTCGGCACCGCGCTGCCGTCCGAGCCCTTCGATCTCGCCATGCCGGAGCACACCGAGTCCCGTGCCGACCACGTCCGCCTGGTCGCCCGCACCAGGCCCCTGGTGGAAGACCTCGAAACCCAGGCGTGGCTGCTCGCGGTTCCGCCGGGGGAGCTCGACCTGGCGTTTCGCTCGGTCACCATGCGAAACATGGCCACGTTCGAAACGGTCGACGTCTCCGACGAGGCCATGACGAAGAGCCTGGCCTCGGTGCTGACGCGCAACCGGGCCGTGACTCTCGAGGACCTGGGAACGATGCGGCGGGTTCGCCTGGCGGCTCTGCGCATCGACAAGAACCGGCGCTTCAAGTGGGAAGACGCCCAGTGGCGGATCGAGCGGATCGACTGCGAAGTGCGGTTCCCCCGATGGACGCGGCAGACCGTCGTCGATGCGGGGTTCACGGATCCGCTCTCCGGCATTCGCCAGGTCCTCGACCGCAGCGTCGCCAATCCCGACGGAATCGAACTGTACGCGCAGGCCCCCGAGAGCGCCCCCGTCGACGCGACGGTCTGGCAGCCGCGACCCGAGGACTCTCCGGGGTTCCCGTGGATCAGGATTCCGGTCGAAGAGGAAAACCTCTACGCCATCGACGGGCGGTGGCTGGCGGATGCCGGCGTCGATCCCGC
>JAJFLJ010000218.1 GCA_021772755.1 Candidatus Sumerlaeota bacterium | reverse complement strand
CATCTTCATGGCCTCGAGAATCAGAACGACCTGGCCCTCTTCGACCGCGTCGCCCTCTCCGACAGCCACCGACTTGATCACGCCCGGCAGCGGCGACCGCACCGACCCGAGCCCGCCGCGCGGCTTCATCCGCTGCGGCTGCGGACCCGCCCCGGCGACCGCCTTCGGCCTCTCGATATGCACCACGGGGGCCTTCTCCCGCTCGATTTCGACTTCGTACGTGACTCCGTTGACCGTCACGTCCGCGACGTCGCCCTCCATGCGGTCGATGCTCACGTCATACCGGTTTCCCGCGATGCTGAACCTGTATTTCTTCATGGCACCTCAGCCTTTCCCCGGTGGGAAGGTTCGCTTGTCGATCATCATCTGCGTCTTTCCCGAATTCCACCACGCGCTGTACGGCCTGGTGACCTTGCGAATCGTGACGGTTCCCGGCGGCGATTCGCCGAAGGTGCGAAGATCGAGATACAGCGCCATCGCGATCGCGTGCGCGACATCCGCAGTCACCTCCGGAGGAGCGGTGGCGCCGGCCTTCGCGGCCGACGACGAATGCCGCGCCGGCCTGCCCGAAGCGATCCGCCCCAGGACCTTCACCGCCGCGAAGATCGCGATCAGGCCGAGAAACACCGCGAGCATTCCCACGAGCGCCACCTGCCCGCCGAAGACCAGGATGTCCCCCGCCGTCCCGGTCGACACCGGGTCGGACGCGAACGCCGGAACGGCGGCCGCAAGTGCCGTGGAAAGCGCCAGCGGCGCGGACGCTCTCACAGCGGAATGCTCGCATGCTTCTTCGGAGGATTGCTGTCGCGCTTCGTGCTGAGCATTTCCAGCGCCCGGATCAGCCGGAAGCGCGTGGTGTCGGGCTCCACGATGTCGTCGATGTAGCCGTGCTCCGCCGCGCGGTACGGGTTCATGAAGTTCTCCTCGTAGTCGGACGTGAGCTCCGCGATCCTCCCCGCCGGATCGGCGGCCGCCGCGATCTCCTTGTGGTTGAGCACCTCGACCGCGCCACGGGCGCCCATGACCGCGATCTCCGCCTGCGGCCACGCGTAGTTGATGTCGCTGCGCAGGTGCTTCGAGCTCATCACGCAGTACGCGCCGCCATACGCCTTGCGCGTGATCACCGTCAGCTTCGGAACGGTGGCCTCCGCATAGGCGAACAGCAGCTTCGCCCCGTGCGCGATGATCCCGCCGTGCTCCTGCGACGTGCCCGGCAGGAACCCCGGCACGTCCACGAACGTGACGACCGGGATGTTGAAGCAGTCGCAGAAGCGGACGAAGCGCGCCGCCTTGCGCGACGCGTCGATGTCCAGCACCCCGGCGAGATACCGCGGCTGGTTGGCGACGATCCCCACCGACCGACCGTTGAGCCGCCCGAACGCCGTCACGATGTTCTGCGCGAAGCGCGGCTGGACCTCCAGGAAGCGGCGGTCGTCCACCACCATCGAAATCAGGGTCTTCATGTCGTAGGGCTTGTTGGGGTCCGTCGGAACGATCTCGTTCAGCTCCGGATCGGCTCGCCCGATCGGGTCGGAGGACTCCAGGATCGGCGGCTCCCCCAGATTGTTCTGCGGCAGATAGCTCAGCAGGACCTTGATGAGATCGATCGCCTCCTCCTCGTTCTCCGCGCAGAAATGCGCGCAGCCGCTCTTCGACGCGTGGACGGTCGCGCCGCCCAGATCGTCGGTATCGACCTCCTCGCCCGTCACCGCCTTCACCACCTTCGGCCCCGTGATGAACATATAGGCGCCCTGCGCCATGATGGTGAAATCGGTGATCGCCGGCGAGTACACCGCCCCCCCGGCGCACGGACCGAGAATCGCCGAAATCTGCGGAACGACCCCCGAAGCCATCACGTTCCGCAGGAAGATGTCCGCATACCCGCCGAGAGACACGACGCCCTCCTGAATGCGCGCCCCGCCCGAATCGTTCAGTCCCACGATCGGTGCGCCCACCTTCATCGCCGTGTCCATCACCTTGCAGATCTTCTTCGCGAACGTCTCGGAGAGCGAACCCCCGAAGACCGTGAAATCCTGTGAGAAGACGAACACCTGGCGGCTGTCGATGGTACCGTAGCCGCAGACGACACCGTCCCCGGCGAAGCGCTGCTCCTCCATCCCGAACCCCGTGCAGCGGTGCTTGACGAAGACGTCGAACTCCTCGAAACTGCCCTCGTCCAGCAGCATCGCGATGCGCTCCCGCGCCGTGTACCGCCCCTTCTTGTGCTGCGACTCGATTCGCTTCTCGCCACCGCCGAGCCTCGCGAGGTCCCGCTCCGCACGGAGTTGGAGAATCTTGTCCTCGATCATGGTGAGCCTCCGGAGAGGCGCCCGCCTTGACGGTTCCCGCCTTCGAGCGCCGGACGAAGACTCGGACAATGGGGCGATCCGGGTCAATGAAAAAGGATAGTCAAGATCGTCTTTGTCCGCTATGTGCGTTTTTTTCGCTAACCCGCGTTAGTCCCCCTTGACTGCGCAAAGCGTTTGGGGAATGACCGCTCCAATTCACCACCCGCTATCTCCCAAACGGCGAACCAACGGCATCGGAGCAGGACCATGAAGAGACCAGTATTGACCGCACTACTCTGCGGAACCGTGGCGAGCGCAGCGCTCGTCAACGGCGCACCCGTCGAGACCGTTCACAACGGGGGCGGTGGCGACCACTTGACCATCAACGCCGCCATCGCATCCGTCGATCCCGGCGGTCTCATCCAGATCACGGAGGCTGCCGACTACACGCTTTCCGTCACCCTCGACGGCGGCAAGAGCTACACCATCGAAGCAACCGTTCCCGGCGTCATCTCTTCTGGCCCTTGGACCGCCGACGCCTCACTCGGCAATGTCGATGTGACGGTCCGCGACTTCTCCATCATCCGCAGCGCGGGAACCGGCCCCGCCATCGACCTCGACCAGCACCTCACCAACACCGTGACGCTCGTCCTGGAGGACATGATCGTCCGGCAGACCGAAGGCGTCGGCTCGGGCCAGGCCCTTAAGCTGGACGACGGTGTCGCCGGCGGCGCCGCCATGAGCGTGACCGCAACGAACACCGAGTTCTCCATCACCTCGGCGGACCCCAACGGCGAAGCGGTCCAGATCCAAAGCGATGTCGCCCAGATCGAGAACGTGACGATCAACATGACGAACTGCGATCTCTCGACCGGCGGCGGCGCCGCCGTGCGCAGCGATGGCGGCGCCAACCAGAACTGGACGTTCGTCGGCGGCAGCCTGACCTCCCCCGCCGACCAGGCCTTCGAACTGGACGATCCCCACCCGAACTCCAGCTTTTCCTTCACGGACGTGACCATCACGGCGGCGCTCGAAGCCGTCGATGCGGAAGAACTCCTGGACACGAACGTGACGTGGGTGTTCGACCGCTGCACGCTGGACTGCGGCGGCGCCGCGGCGGCCACGCGCGTCACCGACCTGCGCTATGCGAACGATCCCTCGAACACCATCACGGCCTACAACAACCTGATCATCGTGCCGAACACGGGCCGTGGCCTCCACTTCGAAGGCAGCACCACCGTCGCCCACCACAACACCATCGTCTGCACCGGCGCCCTCGGCGATCGCGCGCTCTCCTCCTCCGCGGCAGGCGCATACGACTTCAGCAACAACATCTTCCAGAACTTCAACGATCCCGTCGGTGGTTCGACGGGAACCAAGACCGGTAACATCATCGCCGGCGGCTCCGATGACACGTCCGCAGGAGGCGACCGCATCTTCACGACCATCGGCGCGCTCAATCTCGACGGCAGCTTCGTTCCCCAGCCTCCCTCCGTGGCCTTCGCCGCCGGAGACCCGGCCATCGACGATGTCGTCGGAAACGTGGACCGCAACGGATCGGCCCGGCCCGACCCGGTTGCCACGCCTCCCGATGTCGGCTGCTACGAGACCTCTTCCGTCCCGGTCACCCTGGACATGTTCGGCGTCGAATAGCCCAGGTCCCCGGCCACTTCTCCCGAGCAGCCCCGCCTTCGCGGGGCTGCTTTTCTTTTGCCCCGGGCTGCGGCGTGCTCGCGCCCCGGAAATGTCCACGTTGACAGGGCGGACGGGTCGATCCATCGTGCAGGTCCGGGTCGAGGACCCTCCCCCGCCCCAACCGGTCGCGGGCGGCGGGTTCGCGGGGGGGCGAAAGTCATCAATTCTCAGGAGAACCATCATGGCGGTTGAAGCGATCGAACCATCGGCAGGCGTGAAGTCCTTTCTCAATGGCGCGCCGAAGAAGATGCTCATCGGCGGGAACTGGGTGGACGCGCTGGAGGGCGGCACGTTCGACGTGCTCAATCCGGCGGACGAGTCCGTTCTCGCGAAAGTCCAGCGCGGCGGCGCGGCGGACATCGAACGCGCGGTCAAGGCGGCGCGGAAATGCTTCGAGGAGGGGACGTTCCACCGCATGAGCGTTCACGAGCGCTCGAAGATGCTCTACAGGCTCTCCGAACTCGTCGAAGCCAATCTCGACGAACTCGCGCAGCTCGAATCCCTCGACAACGGAAAGCCCTATGCCGTGGCGAAGGCCGCCGACCTTCCCCTGGTGGTCGAGCACTTCCGCTACTACGCGGGCTGGGCGGACAAGATCACCGGCGAGACCATTCCCGTTTCGCCTCCCTACGATCCCGCCGGCCGGTATCTGAACTACACGCTGCGGGAACCCGTCGGCGTCGTCGGCCAGATCATTCCCTGGAACTTCCCCCTGCTCATGGCCGCATGGAAGCTCGGCGCCGCGCTGGCCACGGGCAACAGCATCGTGCTGAAGCCGGCCGAGCAGACGCCCCTGAGCGCCCTGCGCCTCGGCGAACTCGTCTGCGAAGCGGGGTTCCCCGCAGGCGTGCTCAACATCGTAACCGGCTTCGGCGACGCCGGGGCGGCCCTCGCAAGCCACCCCGACGTCGACAAGGTAGCCTTTACGGGCAGCACCGAAGTCGGCCGCAAGATCGTCGAGGCCTCCGCCGGAAACCTCAAGCGCGTGACCCTCGAACTCGGCGGAAAGTCGCCCAACGTGATCTTCGCGGACGCGGACATCGAAGCGGCGTCCGCCGCCGCGGCCTCCGCGATCTTCTTCAACCACGGCCAGTGCTGCTGCGCCGGATCCCGCATGTTCATCGAGGAAAAGGTCTTCGACGAGGTCGTCGACCGCGTCGCGGACGTCGCGAGGAAGATCAAGGTCGGCCCCGGCATGGCCCCCGACACCGACATGGGCCCTCTGGTTTCCCAGGAACAGCTCGACCGCGTGCTGGGCTTCATTCGTGTCGGCATCGAGGAGGGCGCCAGCCCCATCGCCGGCGGCGAAACGGAGAAGTCCGGCAAGGGGTACTACTGCAAGCCGACCGTCTTCAAGAAGGCCAAGAACACGATGACGATGGTGCGCGAGGAGATCTTCGGCCCCGTCGTCGCCGCGCTCCCCTTCTCGAAGATCGACGAGATGGAGCACCATGCCAACGACACGCACTACGGCCTGGCGGCCGGCGTGTTCACCAGCGACGTCGGCAAAGCCCACCGCACCGCCGAAGCCCTGCGCGCCGGGACGGTCTGGGTGAACTGCTACAACATGTTCGACGCGGCATCGCCCTTCGGCGGCTACAAGCAGTCGGGCTACGGTCGCGAAATGGGCAAGTACGCCCTCGACAACTACACTCAGATCAAGAGCGTCTGGATGAAGATCGGCTGAGTATCAGGACCGTTCTTCCGAACGAGAAGGCCCCGTCATCGTCAAACGACGGGGCCTTCTCTCGTTTCGCGGGCAAGTCCCGGGTAGGCACAAGGCTAAAGGATAGATATTGTCCGATTTGTCTTGATCCGCTGGCGCCTTCTCTGCCACATACACGCGCGCAGCCGACAAGCCCCTGCGCAATGACGTCGATGGCGGAACCCCATGACGACCCAGTCTGACAAAGACAGAGTGATCTCCGAGGCGGAATTCGACCTTCGTAGCGACTTTCCGGTCCCGGAACCGGGAACCTGGCGGAGGATCGCGGAAAAGGACCTGAAGGGCGCGGACTTCGAGAAGAAGTTGGTCTGGCGAACACCCGAAGGGATTTCGGTTCAGCCGCTCTACACACGCGACGCCCGGCCCGTCTCGGGCGAATCCCCCGCCGCGCCGGGCGTCTCGCCGTACCGGCGGGGCACCAGGGCTCCCGCCCTGGGCGAGGCACCCTGGCTGATCCGCCAGGACTGCCTTCTCGCGTCGCCCCAGGAAACCAACGCTGCGCTTCGCGACGGCCTTGCGCGCGGGCAGACGGCGGTCGGCATTCGGCTCGACAACGCCGCGCGCCTCGGCATCGACGGCGACGACCCCAGGGCTGCGGAGCTGGCCGGAAGGGGCGGTTGCACGATGAGCTCGCTGCACGGCTTGCGGACGGCCCTCGCGGGAATCGACCTGTCGAGCGTACCCGTCACGCTGCGTACGGGCGCATCGGCGCTGCCGGTTCTCGGAATGCTCGCCGCTTTGGCGCGCGAGCAGGGGGTCGATACGCGCCTTCTGACCGGAGCCGTCGAGGGCGACCCCATTCGCGAACTCCTCAGGAACGGCGAACTGCGGGGATCGCTGGAGCTTCGCTACGCGGAACTCGCCGCGATGGCCGCCTGGTGCCGCAGCAACGCCCCGGATTTTCGGCCGGTCATGGTGAACGGCAGCGCGGTGCACGGCGCGGGTGCGTCGTGCGTGCAGGAAGCGGCATACGTCCTTGCCGTCGGCGCCGAGTACATGCGCGCCCTGCTGGCGAAGGGAATCGACCCCGACGACGCCGCGCTTTCGATCTCCGCCAGCGTGTCGGTCTCCACGAACCTCTTCATGGAGATCGCGAAGCTCCGCGCGCTGCGCGTCATGTGGGCGAAGACGATGCGGGAATTCGGCGTCGAGGACCTCTCCGCCGAGCGCATCGTCCTCCACGCCCGCACCGGTTCGTGGACGAAGACCGCCGACGATCCGTACGACAACATCGTGCGGGCGGCGGTGGAGGGATTCGCGGCGGCGGTCGGCGGATGCGACTCGATGTACGTCGCGCCGTTCGACGAAACGCTGGGCCGGCCGGACGAGTTCAGTTCGCGCGTCGCGCGCAACCAACAGCTGATTCTCCAGTCCGAAGCCCACCTGGGCCGCGTCGCCGACCCGGGCGGCGGCAGCTACTACGTCGAATCGCTGACGGACTCCGTCGTCAAGGAATCCTGGAAGCTCTTCACGGAGATCGAGGCCGAAGGCGGTCTCGTCTCGTCCCTGAAGGCCGGACGCTTTCAGAAGCTGGTCGGCGACACAGGGGACGGGAAACGCACTCTCGTCGCACAGAGGCGCATGCCGATCGTCGGCGTCGCCGACTACGCCGACCCGCACGAGAAGCGGCTGGAGCGCTCGCACGCTTCGAGCGCCGGGTTTCTCGCCGAACGGAAGAGGCGCCTCGCGGAACTCAGGGCGGGGCGCGGCGCCGGCGCGGTCGCCGAATCTCTCGCCGCCGTGTCCTCCTCGGTCGCGGAACCCAACGGGCTCATGGATGCCGTCATCGCCGCCGCCGAAAGGGATGCGACCATCGGCGAGATATCCGACGCGCTTCTGGCCCGCGATCCCGGCGGAACGATCCGGATCGAACCGTTGCGGGTGGAACGCGCGGCGGTGCCCTTCGAAACGCTGCGTTCGTTCAGTCGCAGCTGGGAAGCGGACCATGGCGCGCTCCCGAAGGTCGCCCTGCTGCCTCTCGGTCCGGTTCCGATGCGCCGCGCGCGCGCGGAGTTCTGTCTCGGATTCCTGGCGGCAGCCGGATTCGACGTGGTCGATTTCGGCGGCATCGACACTGCCGAAGGGGCCGTCGCGAAGGCCACCGACAGCGGCGCGTTCCTCTCCGTTCTTTGCAGCGACGATCCTTCGTATCCCGAGCTCGTGAAGAACATCGCACCGGCCATCAAGGCGAAGCTGCCCGGCACTCTGCTCTACGTCGCAGGCTATCCTGCCGACGACATCGAACGCCTGCGCGCCGACGGCGCCGACGGATTCATCCACGTCAGGTCGAACGCGCTGGAGGAACTGTCCGCATTGCAGGCGCATCTCGCATCCCATGCGACGGAGGGCAGTGTCACATGACGGCGAAGTTCGTCACCACGCCCTGGACGAAAGCGGGGCCCGCCGAACGGGCCGCGGCCCACTGGCCGGTCGCTCCCCCCGCCTGGGAGACGGCCGAGGGGATTTCCGTCAAGCCGGTCTACGACAGCGGCGATCTCGATGCGATGGAGCATCTGGAGTATCCCCCCGGCGTGCCGCCGTATCTGCGCGGTCCGTATGCGACGATGTACGCGCTGCGTCCGTGGACGATCCGCCAGTACGCGGGATTCTCGACGGCCGAGGAATCCAACGCCTTCTACCGGCGCAATCTGGCGATGGGCCAGCGCGGCCTCTCCGTCGCTTTCGACCTTCCCACGCACCGCGGATACGACAGCGATCACCCGCGCGTTCCCGGCGACGTCGGCAAGGCGGGCGTCGCCATCGACAGCGTCGAGGACATGAGGATCCTCTTCGACGGCATCCCCCTGGACCGTACCTCCGTCTCGATGACCATGAACGGGGCCGTCATCCCGATCCTCGCCATGTATATCGTCGCGGCGGAAGAGCAGGGCGTGAAGCCGGAGCTTCTCGCCGGAACCATCCAGAACGACATCCTGAAGGAGTTCATGGTCCGCAACACCTTCATCTATCCGCCCGCGCCTTCGATGCGCATCATCTCCGACATCTTCTCCTACGCGTCGGCGAACATGCCGAGATTCAACTCCATCTCCATCTCCGGCTATCACATGCAGGAGGCCGGCGCCACGGCGGACCTGGAGGTCGGCTATACCCTCGCCGACGGCGTCGAGTACATCCGCGCGGGTCTGAAGGCCGGACTCGACATCGACAGCTTCGCGCCGCGCTTCTCCTTCTTCTGGGCGATCGGCATGAACTACTTCATGGAAGTGGCCAAGATGCGCGCCGCCCGCGTCCTTTGGGCGAAGCTCGTCGGCCGCTTCGCACCGAAGAACCCCAAGTCGATGGCGCTGCGCACGCATTCGCAGACCAGCGGCTGGTCCCTGACCGAGCAGGACCCCTACAACAACGTCACGCGCACGACGGTCGAGGCCCTCGCCGCGGCCCTCGGCCACACCCAGTCGCTGCACACCAACTCCCTCGACGAAGCCGTCGCGCTGCCCACGGCCTTCTCCGCCCGCATCGCCCGCAACACGCAGCTGATCCTGCAGCAGGAAACCAACATCTGCAAGGTCGTGGACCCGTGGGCGGGATCGTATTACGTCGAGTCGCTGACCAAGGAGCTCATGGAAAAGTCCTGGGCCGTGATCCAGGAGATCGAGGTCCTCGGCGGCATGGCGAAGGCCCTCGAAACCGGCATTCCGAAGATGCGCATCGAGGAGGCCGCCGCCCGCAAGCAGGCCCGCATCGACAGCGGGCGCGAGACCATCGTCGGCCTGAACCGGTATCGGCTTGCAAAGGAGGACCCGCTGGATATTCTCGACATCGACAACAAGGCGGTCCTCGCCGCGCAGCTCCGCCGCCTCGGCGAAGTTCGCGCACGGCGCGACGGAAGCGCGGTTGCGGAAGCCCTCGCCGGCGTCACCCGCGCGGCGGAGGGAAACGGCAACCTGCTTGCCGCAGCCGTCGGTGCGGCCCGACTTCGCGCGACCGTCGGCGAGATTTCCGAAGCGATGGAGAAGGTCTATGGCCGCTACCAGCCACGAATCCACCGCATCGCCGGTGTGTACCGCAGCGAGGCGAAGGGAATGACCCGGATGGACGAGTGCAGCGCGATGGTGGAGCGGTTCGTCGCGTCGGAGGGACGGCGTCCGCGTCTGCTCGTCGCCAAGCTCGGCCAGGACGGCCACGACCGCGGCGCGAAGGTCATTGCCACCGCATTCGCCGACATCGGATTCGACGTCGATATCGGCCCGCTCTTCTCGACGCCCCGCGAAGTCGCGCGCCAGGCCGTCGAGAACGACGTCCACATCGTCGGCGTGTCGTCGCTCGCCGCCGGGCACAAGACGCTCGTGCCGGAACTCGTCGCCGAACTGAAGAAGCTCGACCGCGGGGACATTCTCGTCATCGCCGGAGGCGTGATCCCCGCGCAGGACTACGGATTCCTGTACGAAGCGGGATGCGTCGGCGTCTTCGGGCCCGGCACCGTCATCCCCGACGCCGCGAAGAGGATTCTCGACATTCTTCTGGAGCAGTCCGCGGCGCACCCCGAAGGGCACCGCGCCGAATGACGGATTCCCCCCGCGAGTCGTCCCTGCGCGAAGTGCCCGGAGTCGATCCGGGCCGCGAACACAAGGTCCGCGTTCCTCCGCGCCGCAGGGAGGCGTCCGTCGACGAGCTTGTCGCCGGGGTGCTCGACGGAAACCGCACGATGCTCGGGCGCGCGTTCACGCTCGTCGAAAGTCTCGACGCCGGACACCGCACGGTCGCGGAGAACATGCTCGAACGGCTTCTCCCCCGCACCGGAAACGCCATTCGCCTTGGTATCAGCGGCGTTCCCGGCTCCGGAAAGAGCACCTTCATCGAAGCTCTCGGAACGCGCCTCGCCGACGACGGTCACCGCGTCGCGGTGCTCGCCGTCGACCCCTCAAGCGAGATTTCCGGCGGCAGCATTCTCGGCGACAAGACGCGCATGGAAAGACTCGCCATGCACGATTCCGCCATCGTGCGCCCCTCCCCCAGCGGGTCGGTTCCCGGCGGCGTGGCGCGCGCCACGCGCGAGTCGATCCTCGTGGCCGAGGCCGCGGGCTTCGACGTCGTGATCGTCGAAACCGTCGGCGTCGGCCAGTCGGAAACCGACGTCGCATGGATGACGGATTTCTTTCTTCTTCTCGCGATCACCGGCGCCGGCGACGATCTTCAGGGCATCAAGCGCGGCGTTCTCGAACTGGCCGACTGCGTCGCCATCAACAAGGCCGACGGCGACAACGTCTCGCGCGCGGAAGGAGCGAAGGGACAGCTCGCCGCCGCTCTGAGGCTTCTTCGCTCGCGCGAGGGCGAAGCCGCCGTCCCCGTCATGACCTGTTCCGCGCTCGAGCGCGAGGGCGTCGCGGAAATCTGGTCCGTCGTCGAAGCCCGCGTCAGCGCGCTTCGGTCGGACGGGTCCCTCGCCACGCGCCGCCGGGAGCAGGCCGTTCGCTGGATGGACCAGGCCGTCGCGCACATTCTCGATTCGGAATTCCAGGCGGACCCGGGAATGCGCGAGGAGTGCGAGAGACTGCGCGCGCGCGTGCGCGAGGGCGGGGTTCTGCCCTTTCGCGCGGCGCGCGGACTCGTCGATGCGTTTCTCGGCGGCAAGCGCGACGAACCATAGATCGAACCAGGGAGAACGTCATGGGAACGGCGAAGGCACTCAATCACATCGGAATCGCGGTCGTATCGATCGCGGAGCAGCGCGAGTTCTACGAGACCGTGCTCGGCGCGGAATTCGAAGGCGTCGAAGAGGTCGCCGACCAGAAGGTGCGCGTCGGCTTCTTTCGGATCGGCGAGGTGCGTCTGGAACTACTCGAACCGACGACCGACGAGAGCACCGTCGCGAAGTTCATCGAGAAGCGCGGCGAGGGACTCCACCACGTGGCGTACACCGTGGAGAATCTCCCCGCGCGCATCGCGGAACTGCGGGAGAAGGGCCTTCGCATGATCGACGAATCGCCGCGCAAGGGCGCGCACGGCATGGACATCGCATTTCTCCATCCCCGGAGCAGCAACGGCGTACTCACCGAGCTCTGCGAACCCGGCGCGCACACCCCGGCATAGACACGGAAGGATTCCACGAATGACGTCCAGATACGCGTTCCCAACCCTGCGGGCGGAGGAAGCCGCCGCGATGATCGGGAACGGCGCGATGATCGGCTTCAGCGGATTCACGCCCGCCGGCGCGGCCAAGGCCGTTCCCCGCGCGCTCGCCGCGAAGGCGCGCGAACTGCACGAAACCGGCGCGGAGTTTCAGCTGCGCGTCATCACCGGCGCGTCGACCGGTGTGCTCGACGAGGAACTCGCCCAGGCCGACGCCATCAAGTGGCGCGCGCCGTACCAGTCCAGCAAGTCTCTCGGCAAACTCATCAACGGCGGAAAATGCCAGTTCGTCGACATGCACCTGTCGCACGTCGCCCAGTTCCTCTACGAGGGCTTTCTCGGCAGGATGGACTACGCCGTCGTCGAAGCCACCGACGTCATGCCCGACGGACGCGTCTTCCTTTCGAGCTCCGTCGGTGCGGCGCCGACGTTCCTGACCCACGCCGAGAAGGTGATCGTCGAGATCAACCGCTACCATTCGCCCCGCGTCAGCGAACTCGCCGACATTCGAACCCTCCCCCCGCCCCCCAATCGCAGCCCCATTCCGATCTATCATCCGCTCGAGCGCATCGGCTGGCCCTATGCCGTCGTCGATCCCCGCAAGATCGCCGGCATCGTCGAAACGAACGAGCCCGACGGCGTGGGGGAATTCTCTCCGCCGAACGAGGCGTGCGTGAAGATCGCGAGAAACGTCGTCCGCTTCCTGCTCGACGAGTTGCGCGCCGGGCGCATTCCGCCGGAGTTTCTCCCCCTCCAGAGCGGAGTCGGCAACATCGCCAACGCCGTCATGCAGGGCCTGGGCGACGACCCCGACATTCCCCCCTTCCACATGTATACGGAAGTCCTTCAGGACGCGCTCGTCCCCCTGATGGAGCAGCGCAAGCTCCTCGGCGCCTCCACCTGCAGCCTCACGCTCTCGCCTCCGGTCCTGGAGAAGCTCTACGCCAACATCGACGAATACGTCGACCGCCTCGTGCTGCGGCCCCAGGAACTCAGCAACAATCCCGGCGTCATCCGCCGCCTGGGAGTCATCGCCATGAACACCGCCCTCGAAGTCGACATCTACGGCCACGCCAACAGCACCCACGTCGCCGGCACCCGGATGATGAACGGCATCGGCGGCAGCGGAGACTTCACCCGCAACGCCTACCTCTCGATCTTCATGTGCCCCTCCATCGCCAGGAACGGCGCCATCTCGACCATCGTTCCCTTCTGCTCGCATGTCGATCACAACGAGCACAGCGTCCAGATCGTCGTCACCGAGCAGGGTCTCGCCGATCTGCGCGGACTCGCCCCCGACGAACGAGCCCGCGCCCTGATCGACAACTGCGCCCATCCCGCCTATCGCCCCTGGCTCCACGACTACATCGCCTCCTGCGGCCCCGGCCACATCCGCCACAACCTCGCCCGCGCCTTCGAACTCCACCGCAACCTCCTCGAACAGGGCGCGATGCTCCCTGACGTCGCCGCCGAGATCGCCGGCGGCGAACGCTGACCGTCCCTGTTCGCCGGGAGTTTCGCGCCACGGGAGTCCGCTCCTTGCGAAAAGGAATGGCTTGCCCACTCCTCTCCCGATCGCCCCTTTCGGGCACGCAGCCCAACGTGCTCGAGGACGGTCATTATGCGCATCAAATGGGGAGTGGCGGCACGCATCGCCGCGTCGTTCGTTCTGGTCGGCTCGCTGGCCGCCTGCAGCACCACGCGGCAGGGCCGGTCGGTCGAGCCTTCCGGTTTTCTCTCGGACTATTCCGCGCTGGAAAAGGGCGGAAAAGGCCAGGCACAGCTCCGCTACGTCAATCCCGCGACGGACTTCTCCCAGTACGACAAGATTCAGATCGATACCATCGCGATCATCGCGGTGGAAGGCTCGTCGCTCTCCGGCATGGACATCCACCAGGCCACGCTGATGGCGGCGCACTTTCGCGACGCCCTCGTCGAGGAACTCGGCAAGGACTACGAAATCGTCGACACGCCCGGTCCCGGCACGATGCGATTGCGCGCGGCGCTCACCGAAGCCCGCGGATCGAAGGTCGTGCTCGATACCCTGACCACGGTCATTCCCCAGACGAGATTGCTCGCCACCGGCGCACAGCTCGCGGCGGACAATTCGGCGACGACCGGCAAGGCGAGAGCCGAAGCCGAACTCCTCGATTCGCTCACCGGCGAGCGGCTCGTGGCCGCTGTCGACGAACGCTACGGGACCAAGGCGCTTCGCGGCAGCGTGAAGAAGTGGAGCGACGTGAAATCCGCCTTCTCGCTCTGGGCGGAGCGCATGCGCCTCAGGCTCGGGGAATTGCGCACGCCGCCGGCGGACGAAACCTGACCATCAGCCCCGATTCATTCACCCGCAAGGACGGACCATCTTGAACATGCACCGTATTCCGCGCATCGCACTGGCACTGACGATCGGATTCTCCTTCTCCGCAGTCTCCCTGTCGGCCGGAGACTCCGTCGAACCCCGCGCTCGGGAAGTCCTCGAGCAGTCCTCGACGGCCCTCGGGGCGCAGGAGCGCGCCCGCTTCGTCGTTCGCGACTCCATCGACATCATCGACGCCACGGGACAGAAGATCCAGCACGAGCACAACCGCACGATCGAAGTGGAGCGCCCCAACAGGTTTCGCTCCTCGGCCCAGGGCGATCTCATGAAGGCGCAGGCATGGTACGATGGAGAGAGCGCCTCGATCCTGCTGCCGGGCAAGAACGTCTGGGGGAAGATCGAACACGAGGGCGACATCGACAGCATGCTGCTCCACGCGTCCGAGGTCCTGGGGATGCAGTTCCCCGCCGCCGACCTCGCCAGCAACGACTTCGCCGCCCTCATTCTCGAAAACGCGAAATCCCTGCGCTATCTCGGCATCCACCTCGCCCTCGGGACCGATTGCCACCACCTCGCGTTCTCGAACGACGGAATCGACGGCCAGATCTGGCTGCGCACCGACGACGCCGCGACGATCCAGAAGCTCGTGATCGACTACAAGTCCCTTCCCGGCGAGCCCCAGTACCAGCTCGAGGTGCTCTCCATCGAATATCCCGAATCCTACCCGGAAGGCCACTTCGACTTCGCGCCGCCGGAAGGCGCGGAACGCGTCGATCTGCTTCCGATCGCCCAGGCCGTCGCGGCCACGCAGGAGTAGGGAAATGGCATCTTCCCGCATCCCTCGCGAAATGTCGGCACTGGCGTTCGCGCTCTCTCTGGCCGCCACCGCCACCGCCGCCGATTTCGGCAGTGTGCGATACAACGGCCCCCACTTCACCGAAGCCCGCATCGACGATGGCACATGGCACGAAGCGAACGTGGTCGGAGTACAGGCCGGCTATGGCTCCGTCAGAGTGGCCAGCGAAGGCTACGGCCACGAATACGACAACGCCGTCTCCAGCGCCAGGCGCCGCGCGTCCCATGCCCGCGGTCGCGCAAACGACAACGCGCACAAGTGGAACGAGGCCAACAAGCCCGTCGACGACAGGCCCACCGTCTACGGCTCCACGCTCCAGGAGGGGCACCTGACCATCAGCAGACCGGGACGCGGCGGGCACACGGTCGACGAGGCGATGGCCAACCGCACCAACGCCGCCGCCCTCTCCCCTCCCCCGCCCCCTGTCGCCCCCATTCACGTCCAGACTCCCCAGGGCATGATTCCCGTCTTCGTCCGCGACGACGTCTACTACTATCGGCCCTGCGAATTCTTCAGCTACGAAGGAACGACTCTCGCCAAGGTGGATCCCCCCGCCGGCGCGCTGATCTTCGACCTCTCCCCCGAAGCGACTTCCACGACCACGCCGGAAGGCTTCACCAGCTACGAATGCGGCGGAGCCGTCTATCGGAAGGTCATGGTGCATGGATCGCTCGTCTATCAGGTTGCGCCCGCCCCGAATTGACGGGTGGATCGACTTGGCGCCGCTTCTTCGGGGCGGAACCGGAAGGACGATCCCGATTCGTCGATACTGCCGAACGAAGCACGAACGAACGAACGACACGAGGAGACGAACGATGGGTACTACAGCATTCGGAAACACCGCACGGGCTCTTGGCCTGCGAGCGATTCTCGCCGGACTGACGTGTCTCTTCGCGGTCGCGGCCTCCGCAGCGACCGAATACAGCAAGGCGCCGGACAGCGACGTCTGGCAGTATCTTTCGCAGAATCCCGAGCACACTCTGGTTGCCGGCGCGTTCGAGCGCCTCGACATCGGCGCCATCCTTCGCGACCACATCACCGGAGCGGTCATCGTCGCCCCGACGGACGCCGCGATCGGCGCCGTCGATCCCACGCTCGCCCAGCGGGTGCGGAGCGACGCGGTGCTCGGCACGCTCGTGGCCGCGCACCACATCCCCCGCCTGCGCGTGAAGCCCGACGACATGACCGGCCCCGGTGGCCGGATGGTGGTGACGTCCTACTCCGACGACGACCTGGTCTTCGCCCGCGACGGCGAGGACATCACCGTCAACGGCGTTCCCGTGCTCGAAGCCGTCGAGGTCTCCAACGGCTGGATCTACCGCATCGACGCCGTTCTCATGCCCGAGCATCTCATCGCGGAGGACGCTCCCCAGCCCCGCACCATCATGGAAACCGCCTGCGACGACCCCGAGCTCACCCGCTTCTGCGAACGGATGAAGCTCGCCGGGATGGACGGTCCGCTCGCCGATTCCACGCAGTCCCTGACGATCTTCATCCCGACCGATGCGGCGCTCGCGAAGGTTCCCGAGGAAATGCGCACCGCCATTCTCGAAAACCCCGAGTACTTCCGCCGACTCGTCCTCAATCACATCCTCAGCACGCCCCAGAAGACCGGAACGCTCCGGGGCCAGGCCAGCGTCACGTCCCTCTCCTTCGACACCGTCCCGATTCGCGGACACCAGTACAAGGCGCTCCAGGTCGGTCTTGCCACCATCACCGAAGGCAACATCGCGGCCACCAACGGCATCATCCACAAGATCGACGGCGTTCTGATTCCACCGGCGGTCGTCAATGCCATCGCCCGCGACCGCGCCGCTGCGGCATCCGCCCCGCAGGAGTGAGCCCCCACAAACCAGTCATGTCATGCGATTCGGACGGCGCCGTGGGAAACGGCGCCGTTTTCACGTCTTGTCGATCTGCGCGGGCCCTTCGGCGGCGGACGGTTCCATGCACATGCCGATGTACCTGTGAACGAGAACGGACTGGTCCTTGTCCCCGTTCGTCCCCACGCGAATCGCGAGCTTCGTGGAATCCGGCGACACCGCCTCGATGCGCACGATCACCGAGCGTCCGTCGCTCGCAAGCCCGTGAAGCTCTCCGCCCAGCGCGTCGTAGCGGCCCGACGGCCCCGAGAAGTTCATCATGCCGAACGCCTCCTTCGCCCCGCTCCAGACTTCCGCCACGCTTCCCTCCTGCCGAACCGTGTAGTCGCCGTAGGAGAATACCCCCTTCACACCCCCCCAGCCCTTCTCCGCCGCGCTTCCCGCCGCACCCACCGTGGCTTCGCCGGCCTTGTACGTCCCGTATCCAGCAAGACCCACCGCACCCAGGCCGAGCACGACGAGACCGCACCCCGTCGTCAGCAGGGTGGCGGCGCAAATCCCCGCGCCAAGAACCGCGTTGCGCATACGTCCGGCCATGATGACTTGCCCCCTTGTCGTTCGGGGAGCCTCGCGACCCGGAGAGATTCGGAGCAACCTGTTTCCCGACCGCCGCCGCCACGCAACCAGGCCGAAGGAAACCCCCTTTCCCCTTGACCGAAACGTCGCCCGCGCCCCCTGCTCGCCCACACACTGAGCGGGTGTAACTCAGTTGGTAGAGTGTCAGCTTCCCAAGCTGAATGTCGCCGGTTCGAGCCCGGTCACCCGCTCCATTCAAAGCAAAGAAAATCAGTAGCCTACGAAGTCCCGGTCATGTCGATGACGTTTGCCCCGTCGTTACGCCCTTCCTTTGCCCTTCCGGATTCGGGCTGGAGGGTTGGCATCTTGGCTCCGGCGGCGCTTCGATGCGCGGGAGCAAGGTGGGCATATCGCATGGTTGTTTTGATGTCAGCATGCCCCATCAGATCCTTCACCGTGGGGAGGTCCACACCGGCCATGATGAGGTGCGAAGCGAACGAGTGACGGAGGGCATGGAATGAGCTTCCCGGCTGCTCCTTCATCCCGAGCGCCACGAGGGTGTTATCGAAGGCTTTCGGAATCTCTGTCAGGCGTTCTCCCATCGTTCCCGGAAAAGCGAGAGTGGACTCTGTCTGCCGTTCCAGAATCACGATGACCGAGCGGGTATTGTCGATCAGTCGCTGGACACTGGGGCGCTGTTTGAAATCGGAGAAAACGTTCGGAACGATCTCGGGGACCGCCCCGTTCTCTCGATCTTCTTTCCATGCAGTCAGTTCATTGAGACGCTCGCGGTACTTCTTCAAGCGTTCAGCCCTCGAATCGCGCATCGCGGTCAGATACTGCCACACGACCGGATTGAAACCCACCACGCGGCCAAGGTTGCTCTTCGGAGTCCATCCCCACTTCGACTTGGGATTGACGTGTACCCGGTAGTCCCTCTTGCCCATGTCGATCTGGAAGTCGGTCCACTCCAGATTGAAGATTTCACCACGGCGAAGCCCCGTATAGAACGCGAGGATCACCATCGCTTGCAAAATCTCCGGGGTCGGGTCAGGAGCATGCATCGCTGGTTTGAGATCGAATCTGTCCCGTTGCCAAGTTTTGGGGAAACGAGCTGAATTGAAGAATTGGAGCGAGCAGCGCAGGGAGGAAAGCATCACCGGTGCCGCCGTTAAACAATCGAATCCTTCTCCCATAGCCTATTGCCCATATTTCTGCCGGTAAGCATCAGCATAAGCTTCTGAGACTACCCCATCCCCTTTGCACGACTTGCATGTATCACCGACTAATCCTGTAGTACCGCTGCCGTGACAGCGAGGACACTCCTCTTCATCAATGTCGTCGGGATTATAGCTCTCTGCTTTTTCACTCGGGATCAATTGCGAACCTCTACAGTAGGCACAGTAACTGCCGTTTCCCCTCGCACCCACCCCCTCACAATGAGGGCATTCGACTTCATCGATGTCGTTGGCGACGTATTCAGCAGCTCGCTCCGCACAAACAGTCTGTTCACCATGGCAGAATCGGCAGAAATCACCCACGAGACCATACATCCCCCTGCCTTCGCAGTGTGGGCATTCAACTTCACCCAAGGAATCAGGATCGTATTTAGCCGCAAGTTCGCGACCGATAAGCTGTTGCCCTTTGCAGAATCGACAATAATCGCCCCGAAGCCCGTAAGTACCTCTTCCCTCGCAGTGAGGACATTCTACCTCATCGATCTCGTTAGAGTCGTACTCTTCAGTGAGCGACCTGCTGACTGTTTGCGCTCCGCCACAGAAGCGGCAGAAGTCCCCTAAGAGCCCGTACTGCCCTGAGCCTTCGCAATGTGGACAGGGAACCGCGTCAACCTCATCAGGGTCGTACTCCTCGGCCTCCTCCATGTCTACTAGCTGTCTACCTCCGCAGTAAATGCACAGATCGCCCCTTAAACCAGTTTGCCCCCTACCGCAGCAATGCGGACATTCGGCTAGCTCAACATCCTCAAGGTTGAAGCTATCAGCTTTCTCGGTTTCGACGAAGCAAGACCCTCCGCAATATGGGCATAGATCGCCAACTAATCCAATCTGTCCTGAAGCATGGCAAAGAGGGCATTCCTCTTCATCCAGATCGATTATCACCTTGCTTGAAACTGATGTAATGGACTTTGCCGTAGTCCTTGTCGTTACAGAGTCAGTATTGGCTCCCAAAGTGAGCTTCCTAAGCGAAGGGAGCTTCGAAAGAAGCTTGTCGTGGAGACCAATGGAATCCTTATCACGCAATGCCTGTTCTTCGGCTTCAGTTGTCAGGTCAGGAAGATGTGAGAGCAAGTATCGCATTTCGGTCTCGTAGACCGCGACTTGATTTGCTGCATCGGCGCTTTTGAGTTCCTTCTCCAGACGCTTGATTGTTTTCAGTACACCTTCTATGACATTCAGAAGGTTTCCTTCTGCTCTGAGCATGCTCTGTCGAGAGCGCCGCTTAAGCCTCTTTGCTGATCTGATCTCTTTAATTCCAAGGTTGGCAGCAGGTCTAAAACCGTAATCGTAAGCCGTGTGGTGGTTTGGGCACAGAAGGAGGAGATTCTCGGGGCTGTTATTCAGGCTAGATGCCACAGGTTCTATATGGGCGATTTCGCCATTGTTCGCGTAGCCGCATATTGCACAGGAGTAGTGTGACTCAGCGCGAATATCGTCCTTAATAGCTTCTGGTATGGTCGGGCGCTTGCCTTTGGGAGGAAGAGGCCATGGATCTCGGAGAAACTTCTCGTAGGACAGCAATTCGGCTTTGTCGAAGTACCTCATCCCGTTCTGTTCCGAGAACTTGAGGAGCCTCTTCTCGCCTCGTTTCGGACACTTCGAAGCGAAGTAGTCCAGCAGATCGGGAGAGACCCCCAGTTGAACTGCCGCCTCGATTCTGTTGAGCAAAGGCATTCCCACGCCCCCTAGGTTTCAATATTATTATGCTCCTATTATAGAGAGTGCCAAAGCTGCAAGCAGGTAGTTACCTAGGGTGGGATTCTCAGCTGTGCAGACGAGCCACCTGTGTGCTCAGGCCGTACGCCCTTCCTACGCCCTTCCGTGCACGGGCATTCTTGGGTCTTCGAGGGGTTTCCTGAGAAGCATGGGGAATGTAAGTCCCCGTAAATCAGCCCCCTGAGAATTGTGAGGATATTCGAGGAATCGCGAAGACGGGTTCCCAAGCTGAATGTCGCCGGTTCGAGCCCGGTCACCCGCTCCAGACACTTCGACAGTTGCAGTCATCCGTCCCCGAAGACGCCGTTCCGCTCCGGCGAACCTCATCCCGGGTTCGGCGTCGGCAGTTTCGCGTCGATCGTGACGCGGACGGAGTCCTCGACGGACCGCTGGTTGTTTGGGTCGTACGGCGCGCCGACCTTCAGTCGCGTGCGGCTGACGACCGCTTCCCCGCGTATGTGGTTCGGGTCGTCCGGAGCGGTAAAGAACCGCACGGGCAGCGTGACGCGCGCGTCGCCGACGACGACCGTCGCCTTCGCGTCGTAGCCCCGCTCCTGGCCCTCGACGGGCGTCGCGCCCTCGATACGCACCAGTGCCTTCGGCCGGCTGACCACGTCGAAGAAGTCGCCGGACCGGAGATGGTTCGTCAGCCCGCCCTTCTCCGCCGTCACGGTCGTCAGATCGATCTCCAGTTCGACGACGCCTTTCGTCATGTCCCCCTCGGGGATTTCCACGCGGGTGAATTTCCACTTCGGAAAGATGCCACTGCTCGCATGCGATGCGGACTTGCCGGTAAAGGCGATGGTGCCGGGCGAGGAGGGATCGCTGACAAGCGGCTGCTGGGGCGGACGCTGGCCTCCGTCGGGGCGCTGGGCGGAAAGGGGAAGTACCAACGCCAGAAGCAGCCCGGCGACGGCTGCGGACCTTGCGTATCGAAGTGCCATGAGAGGGCTCCTGCGGGGGGATGTTCCGAAAGACCAACAGCCGTCGCGAAAATCCGACCGGCGACGAGACGTGTCCGCGACTTCACACGTCCGGCAGCGAGAGCGGATCGTCGATGCGCAGAGGCGAGTCGGCCGTGAAGGCCTCGCCATAGCGCGTTCCGATGAGGTTGCCGAAGAAGCCGGCGCGTGCCTCCATGTGGTGCCAGGCCAGATCGCTGGAGATATACGTCGCCGGGCCGTCGTAGTCCTTGTTGGCGAGCTGCGAGCGAAAGCACCGCAGCGCCTCCAGCTTCGTCTCGAACGTCGCGGTGATATCGACGATCAGCGAGGGCGCCTGGGGCGTGCGGTGGCGCGATCCGACGTAGTGGAACAGCCGGGCCGGGCGGTGGCGTTCCTGGCCGGTGTCGTACTTCAGGACGTTGCTCTGAAAGCAGGCGAACTTCACTGCCTCGGCCACGGCGTTGTGGTCGGGGTGATGGTCGCCGAACTCGTGGGTAAAGACGACGCGGGGGCGGTGTTCGCGAATGGCTTCGACGACGCGGCGGGTGGCGGCGGGGATGTCCTCGCCGATCCGCCCGTCCGCCAGGCCCAGGCCGATGCGCGTCACGCCGAGCACCGCAGCGGCGTCGGCGGCTTCCCGCGCGCAT
>JAJFLJ010000217.1 GCA_021772755.1 Candidatus Sumerlaeota bacterium | reverse complement strand
CTCAGTCTTGCCAACATGAGTTCCATCGGCGACATCGACTTCAACCCCGCCGGCGGGGGGGCGGGCATCGGAGTGCTTGCCATCACGAATCTGCTGACTTCCGGCACGCCGACGATCTCCGCCGCCGAAACCGTTCTTCAGATCGGCAACGCGAACCTCGGAGGAGCCGTGCTCGCCGACCCCCCGAGCGGATCGGTCGTCGTCAATTCCATCGCCGACACCAGCGCATGGACAGGGTCGGTCTTTTCCGGCGGCAACGTCCCGACGGCCTTCACCGCCTTCGCCCTCAAGCCCTGACCGACGACGCACAGGAGACGTGCAATGACCAGAACACCGAAGTCCGGAACACGAAAGCTTCTCGCTCTTGCGCTCCTTGCGGGAGCCGTCGGCACCGCCTCCACGCTGACGTTCATCTCCAGCACGCGCTTCGAAACCGGCAACGCCCTCGTCCCCTCCTCCGGAGGCCACCCCGCCTCCACCGCCTTCGAGGCCCAGGGCTCCCGCGCCGGAGTCGTCATTCCCCGGCTCGTCATGACCCAGCAGGCGACCTCCGTGGACGGCTGGGAAGAGTATTGAACGGAGGGGGAGCGTTCTTCGAATGCCGACGCCGGGGCTGACCGTTCAGCCCCGGCGTTTCGCGTTGAGCGCATGCGTCCTGGCACCCATGGTGCTCTACCAAGGAACGGACGAACGTGATCGCCCCGGAGCAGCGACAATGGCCGAAAAGAAGGTGTCCGATCTCGAAACGGGACTCGCCCGCGAACCCTTCATGGCTTCGCTGGCGACGAAACTCGCACAGAGCCTGGAAGAGGTCATCGGCCTGGACGAGGCCCAGGGGTTCATCAGCATCGTCGGTTCCCGCATGGGAGCCGAAATCGGCAGCGAGTACTGCAAGGGTCTGTCCACCGACCGCGTGCCGCGCGCAAGACTCGCCGAGGTTCTCGTCGATCTCAAGGCGCGCATCGGCGGCGACTTCCACGTCGTTCGCGAGAGCGAGAACGAGATAGTTCTCGGCAACCGCGCCTGCCCCTTCGGCGACGCCGTCAGGGGCCGTCCCTCTCTCTGCATGATGACATCGAACGTCTTTGGCCATATCGCCGCCCAGAGCGCCGGTTACGCGCGCGTCAGCGTCGACGAGTCCATCGCCACCGGTCATGCGGGATGCCTGATATCGATTCGGTTCGACTCCGAAAGTGGAAGCGACGGCCGGGAATACTACCGCCTGGAGTCCGCCAAGGGATGACGAAGCCGGCCTATCGGACGTTTCTGCGCGCTCTCAGGGAAGCTGCCCTGATCTGCGACGGAACCGGGACCGTTCACGAGCTGAACGATCGGGCGAAGCGTCTGTTGGGTACCGACGGCACCGAGGAACGGAATCTTCGCGGATTGGCGGAGGGTGCGCGCGCCGATCTGTCGGAATGGCTCGCCATCGCCTGTGCCACAAGCGGCCCCGTGCCAGTCCAGCTTCGCATCGGCGATCCCGCCGTCGGCGAGGACTCGGTCTACCACGCCGAAGCCTCTCTCCTGGAGCCATCGCCGGACCGCGCGGACTGCACGCTGCTCGTCCGCATCGAACACTCCGACGCCCGCCACGCCCGCTTTCTCGAACTCAACCGCCGAATCGACGACCTCCACCAGCGGCTTCACGATTCGCGCAGTGCCGAACGCCGCTTCCGCCAGGAGGCGACCACCGACTTTCTGACCCGCGTTCTCAACCGCCGCGGTTTTCTCGGCGCGATGAAGGACAACCTCGCCGAACCCGCCGGGAGAGGCGGCACCGGTGCCGTCGTTCTTCTCGACATCGACCGCTTCAAGGACATCAACGACCGCCACGGCCACACCGTCGGCGACCTCGTCCTCGCGTCGGTCGCCCGCGTCATCTGCGAGTCCGTCCGAAAGATCGATGTCGTCGGCCGCATGGGCGGCGACGAGTTCTCCATCTTTCTCCGTGGCGACAGCGAGGAACCCCTCCTCTCCACCGCCGAGCGCATACGCTCCACCATCCAGACCGCCCGCCTCGGCCTGGATTTCGAGGACGTCTTCTACACCGTCAGCGTCGGCATCCATCTCTTCGACGCAACGGCCGAATCCGGTCCTCTCGACGAGCTGCTCGCCATCGCCGACGGAGCCCTCTACGAAGCCAAACGCGCCGGCAGAAACACCGTCTGCCGCGCCACCGACGACACCCGCCAGAACACTCCAGCCACGTAGCGGCCCGGCATTTGTATTGACAGAGGGTTGCCCCCACATACCCTCGGGCCTCGCTTTTCGAGGGCCCTCGGGGCGAGGCGAAAAACGTTGGAATTGCTGGACTTGAAAGACACCGCCGATGGCCTTAGGATCGACGTGAAGGTTCAGCCGAACGCTCGTCGCAGCGGCTGGGCGGGTCTCCACGCAGGCCGGATCAAGGTCGCTCTCGCGGCGCCTCCGGTCGATGGAAAGGCCAACAAGGCCCTGATCCGGTTTCTCGCCGACTTCACCTCCGTTCCGGGCTCCGGCATCGAGATTCTCCGCGGCGAAACATCGCGCGAGAAGACGGTGCTTATCCGCGGTCTTCGCGCGGAACGAATGCGCGAACTCCTCCAGAAGTCCGGTCTTCGACGACCGGGGGACGAAACACAGGGACAGCACTCATGACCAAGGCCACCGCCACGACACTCTTCGACAAGATCCAGGAAGCCGCGCAGTTCATCCGGTCGCGCGTCTCCATCGCACCGACCGTCGGCGTCATCTGTGGAACCGGAATGGGCGATCTCGGCGACAAGCCCGAGAACCTCGTCAAGATTCCCTACGGCGAGATTCCCCACTTTCCCGTTTCCACCGTCGAGAGCCACCACGGCTATCTCTGCTGCGGCAGGCTCGCCGGCAGGGACGTCCTCGTCATGCAGGGCCGCTTCCACCGCTACGAGGGCTACTCCCTCGAACAGGTCACCTTCCCCGTGCGCGTCATGAAGGCCCTCGGCGTGGAGACCCTGGTCATCATGAACGCCGTCGGCAGCGTGAGCCCCTTCATCCGCAAGGGCGCCCTCGTTCTCATCAGCGACCACATCAACCTCATGGGCGACAACCCGCTGATCGGACCGAACGACGACCGGCTCGGCCCGCGCTTTCCCGACATGAGCGAACCCTACAGCTTCGAACTCATGGACATCGCCGAAGACGTCGCCCTCTCCGGTGGCATCAAGCTCCACCGCGGGGTCGCCGCCGCCGTCACCGGCCCGAATCTCGAAACCCGCGCCGAGTACCGCGCGCTCCAGCGCGTCGGCGCCGATCTCGTCACCATGTCCACCGTTCCCGAGAACATCGTCGCCGTCCACAGCGGCATGAAGGTCATGGGGCTCTCCACCGTGACCGACGAATGCTATCCCGAGGCCCTCAAGCCCGTCTCGGTGGCGGAGATCATCGAAGTCGCAAACAGCCGCGAAGCCGATCGCCAGGCCGTGGTGATGGGGGTGATCGGACGAATTCGATAGCCGGCGAAACAGGCCGGCCGAAGCGCGTCCAGTCGATCACCGCAACCATCTCCGAACGAGGCGACACCGAACAATGACCACATCGGAAGCAGGCATGGACTATCGGAGCACCGTCCAGACTCCGAAGACCGACTTCCCCCAGCGGGGCAATCTTCCCGTGCGCGAGCCCGAACTTCTCGCGAAATGGCAGGCGGACGCTCTCGACCGCCGCATCGCCGAACGGCGCGCCGGCGCGAAGGAGTTCATTCTCCACGACGGGCCGCCCTACGCCAACGGCAACATCCATCTCGGCCACGCCCTCAACAAGGTCCTCAAGGACATCGTCGTCCGCTACAAGACCATGCGCGGCTTCCGCAGCCCCTATGTCCCGGGCTGGGACTGCCACGGACTGCCCATCGAGCAGAAGGTCATCGACGATCTACGCAAGAAGAAGGACTCCGGCAGGGAGCCCATCGAGATCCGCCGCCTCTGCGCGGAATACGCCCGCAAGTGGATCGACGTCCAGCGCGAGGAGTTCAAGCGCCTCGGCGTCGGAGGCCAGTGGGACAATCCCTACCTCACGCTCGACCCCGCCTACGAGACCGCCATCGTCCGCTCGCTCTCCTCGCTCGTGTCGAAGGGCTTCGTCTTCCGCGGCTTCAAGCCCGTCTACTGGGACTGGGTCTTCGAGACCGCGCTCGCCGAGGCGGAAATCGAGTACAACGACAACCACGTTTCCCATTCCATCCATCTGCGATTCCCCATCGTTTCCGAAGACCTGCCGCAGGCACTTCGCGGCGTCGCGAAACCCACCATCGTGATCTGGACCACCACGCCCTGGACGCTTCCCGCGAATCTCGGCGTTTCGGTTCACCCCGACTTCGACTACGTCGCGTACAGGTGCGGCGCCGAGACCTTCGTCGTCGCCGAAGGCCTCCTCCCCGCCTTCGCCGCGGAAGCCGGCGAGGGCGAAGTCCTCGCCACCTTCAAGGGCCGCGAACTCGACCGACTCGAATGCGCCCATCCCTGTTTTCCCGGCAAGCGCTCCCTCGTCATGTGCGGCGACCACGTCACTCTCGAAGCCGGAACCGGCTGCGTCCACACCGCCCCCGCCCACGGCGTCGATGACTTCCAGATCGGCCAGGAGTACGGCCTCGAAGTCTTCAACCCCGTCGACGACAAAGGCTGCTTCAGCGAACTCTATCCCGAAATGCAGGGGATGAACGTTCTCAAGGCGAACGAGAAGCTCATCGAGAAGTTCCGCGACGAAGGCACTCTCGTCGCATCGGGAACCATCACCCACAGCTATCCCTACTCGTGGCGCTCCCACAAGCCGGTCATCATGCGCGCGACCGAACAGTGGTTCATGGACGTCGCTCACGACGGGCTTCGCGAAGCCGCGATGGCCCGCCTCGACGACGTCCAGTGGATTCCCAAGTGGGGATACGACCGCATCAGCAGCATGGTCGCCGGTCGTCCCGACTGGTGTCTCTCGCGCCAGCGCTCGTGGGGCGTTCCGATTCCCTCGGTCCGCGATACGAAGGAGGAGAAGTCCCTTCTCCTCCCCGAAATCTGCGACCGCTTCGCGGAACTCGTCGCGGCGGAAGGCACCGACTGCTGGTACACGCGCCCCGTCGCCGACTTCCTTCCTGAGCCGATGAAGGCCGACGCCGCCCGCTACGAGAAGGAATACAACATCCTCGACGTCTGGTTCGATTCCGGCGCCAGCCACATGGGCGTTCTCGACACACGCGACGACCTCTCCTGGCCGGCCGACCTCTATCTCGAAGGCTCCGACCAGCACCGTGGCTGGTTCCAGTCCAGCCTCTGGGTCGCCATGGGCATCAGGA
>JAJFLJ010000216.1 GCA_021772755.1 Candidatus Sumerlaeota bacterium | reverse complement strand
GCTTCTACGCCGTGCAGTTCCATCCGGAGGTGGTGCACACGCCGGATGGTGCAAAACTGCTCCGCAATTTCGTCCACGGCGTCGCCGGCTGCCAGGGCGACTGGACCATGGCGGCCTTCAAGGACGAGGCCATCCAGGCGGTCCGTGACCAGGTCGGTGACGGGCGGGTGATCTGCGGGCTCTCGGGCGGCGTCGATTCATCCGTCGTCGCGGTGCTGCTGCACCAGGCCATCGGCGACCAGTTGACCTGTGTGTTCGTCGACCACGGCCTGATGCGCCTGAACGAGGGCGAGGAGGTGGTCACCCTGTTCCGCGACCACTACAACATCCCGCTGATCCACCGGAATGTGGCGGACCTGTTTCTGGGTGAGCTTGAGGGCGTCACCGACCCGGAGGTCAAGCGGAAGACCATCGGCAAGCTGTTCATCGACGTCTTCGAGGAAGCGGCCGGCGAGGTCGTCGGCGCCGACTTCCTGGCCCAGGGGACGCTCTATCCGGACGTCATCGAGAGTGTGTCCTTCACCGGCGGGCCCAGTGTGACCATCAAGTCACACCACAACGTGGGAGGCCTGCCGGAACGCCTTAACATGAAGCTGGTGGAGCCCTTGCGCGAATTGTTCAAGGACGAGGTCAGGGACCTGGGTCGCGAACTGGGCCTGCCCGAGGCCTTCGTCGGCCGCCACCCCTTCCCCGGCCCCGGTCTCGCCATCCGCGTACCCGGCGCGATCAGCTCGGAGAAGCTGGATATCCTCCGGAAGGCCGACGCGATCTATCTGGACGAGATCAGGAACGCCGGCCTCTATGACGCCATCTGGCAGGCCTTCGCCGTGCTGCTTCCGGTACAGACGGTGGGCGAGATGGGCGACGCACGCACCTACGACAACGTCTGCGCGCTGCGCGCCGTCACCTCGACCGACGGGATGACCGCCGACTATTATCCGTTCGACCACGAGTTCCTCGGTCGCACCGCGTCCCGCATCATCAACGAGGTCAAGGGCATCAACCGGGTGGTCTACGACATCACCTCGAAGCCGCCCGGCACCATCGAGTGGGAATGACCGCATGACCGATCCCGCGTCCATCACCGGCTACCACGCGCACGTCTACTATGACGCCACGGACAAGAACCTCGCGGCCGAGGTGCGCTCGGAAGTCGAGGCAAGGTTCGGCGACCGGATCACGATGGGCCGCTGGCGCGACGAGCCCGTCGGCCCGCATCCGCGCGGCAGTTACCAGATTGCGTTCGAACCCGGTCTCTTCGCCGAGATCGTTCCCTGGCTGGCCTTCAACCGGCGGGACCTGGTGGTTTTCGTGCATCCGGAAAGCGGCGACGAGCTGCGCGACCACCGCGATCGGGCACTCTGGCTGGGCGCCGGGGAAAAGCTGAAGCTGGAAATGTTCAAGGACGGCGAGGGTTAGGCCGTGCCCCTGGCCATCGCCGTCATCGGTACGGGCGCCGCGGCCCTCGGGGTGACGGCGGGCATCATGAACAAGGCGCCGGACGCCCGGGTCACCTATTTCGACGTCCCCGACGACACCGTGGACCCGCCCTATGCCGAGCAGCCCCCACAAGAATGGCCGCCCGGCACTATGCAGCGGATCATCGGCAGTGGTCGCTCTGGCGGCAAACGCGGGCTAATGCCCAATCGATCCCATTTTTCCGCCACCATCCCCGAGACCCGGGTAAACCCAAAGCGTCGCCTCTATCATGGGCGCAACCGGGGCGGCCTGACCCGCTTCTGGACCGCCGGCATGTTCCCGCTGGCCCCGGGAGAATTCGCGGATTGGCCGGTCACATTCGAGGACATGAAACCCTACTATCTCAGGATCGCCGAAACCGTCGGCGTTTCCGGTGGGGCCGACAGGATGGACGATCACTTCGGCTTTGCCTATGTGAACCAACCGCCGATCACTCGGCTGGCAGCGACAGAGCATCTGGCGTCGGCCGTGAACGCCAAGAACGACCCCAACGTGTTCGCCGGCGTTTGCCGCGTCAGCATCGACACCCGCCCGGACAGCCCCAACGCCTGCGTCGCCTGCGGCGAATGCCTCACCGGGTGTTTCCGGAACGCGATCCTCTATGCGCCCGACATCATCGACCGCCTGCTGGCCGACAAGACGGTTGGCCGCGTGGCGGATACCATCAGGCGCGTGGAACGCGCTGGCGCGACCTGCCGCCTGATCGGTGCCAGCGATACTTACGACGGTTTCGATCAGGTCTTCGTCGCCGCCGGCTGCCTGGGCTCGGCCGAAATCGCGCTCCGCAGCCTGGATCTGCGTCGAACCCCGGTGCCACTCTACGATAATCCCATGTACCTGTTCCCGGCGTTCCGGCCATTGTCGAACCCATTCCGGCGCGGACACGAACACCTTTCCGTCGCAAACCATGTTGTCGTGCTGCTGCCCGAGACAGCGGACGAAGGGGTCGTCTATGCCCCCCTGAACCCGGTCCCTGACCTGATGATGCGCAGCCTGTTGCCCGAGGCCCTTTGGGGGTTGGGCACGCGCATGGGGCGAATGATGCGCAATTCTACAGCGGTCGTGAAGTTCTACCTGGATAGCACCCACGCCCACCAATACGCGCTTTCAATCAATGACGCCGACCAACTCAACATACATCACACACAATCCCCAGACGCGGCGGCGGTGCGTTCCTGGGCGAGGAAACGGTTCGGACGGATGCTCAGTGGCACCGGTTGGGTCTCGCTTTATTGGCCGTTTCTCGACGCGGCGACGAGC
>JAJFLJ010000215.1 GCA_021772755.1 Candidatus Sumerlaeota bacterium | reverse complement strand
CCACCATCGCTTTCGAACTCACGAAATCGCGCATCGTCGGGGACCCTCCGAAAAATCTGGCCATGCATTAACCCCCAGACGCGAACAAGGGAAAGGGAATTGAGCGAAGTGGGTGGTGGCTACTGGCTGCAAGCTATCGGCTGTCGGGCGCTGCGAAGACCACCTGGAATCCAGAACGGGCACGAGGCCGTCACCCCCGCCCCTCGAGCGCACGACGAACAACGCGGAGCGAACAACTCGCCTCCCAAGACCCGCTTCCATGAAACGCGGCCGGATTCTTGTTTCGCCCCCGGACCCGGTGCGCTACCGCGTGGGCGGGCTCTGCCGCGAATTCCACCGAAACGACCATATCCGATGACCCGACACGAAACCCGACGACGATCCTCCGGCATACCCACCTACCGGCCCGGCATGCTGGTGTGCCTGCGCGAGTCCATCGTGCCGGACCTCTGGCGGGTCTCCGACGTCGAGGGCCGCATCGCTACCCTGGAGCCCGTCACCCTCGGGGCGACCGGGCGCCAGGTTCCCGTTTCCGATCTGCGCCGATACCGGCTTAAAACCACCGATCAGGTGTTCTACCGCGAGGACCTCGTTCGGGTCTTTCGCGTCAACAACCCCCGGGCCGAGGAACTCTACGAATACACCGTCGAGCGCGAGGGCATGCCCCTGACGCTGCGCGAAAGCGAGCTGACGGTCCATGTGGGATCGGCCGCGCCCGACCCTCTTTCGCTTCTGAAGAACCTGGACGCGGCGCCGGCGCCGCTGGCCCTGGCGCGCGCGAATCTGCTGCAATCCTACTTCAAGGCCACGGCCCGCAGCCTTGGCATCGTGGGCTACAACGGCGCGCGGATGCTGCCCATCCCCCACCAGGTCAGCGCCGCGCGCTACGTTCTGCTGCACGGTCGGCCGCGATTCCTGCTCGCCGACGAGGTCGGCCTCGGCAAGACGGTCGAGGCGGGGCTGATCGTCTCCACGCTTCGCAAGTACTTCCCCGAATGGCGCACGGTGTTCTTCGTGCCCGAATCGCTGAGCGTGCAGTGGGCGTTCGAGATGTACGCGAAGTTCGACAAGTCGATCTTCCGGCTGAGCGACGAGGAGGAGCCCGAGGAGGGCGAGGACGATTCCGGCGTGATCCTGCCGCACTCGCGCGCCGCGGAGTGGTGCCGCGAGTCCGCCCTCGGCCAGGAGGGCCCGGAGATTCTCGTCATCGACGAAGCCCACCAGATGCTGCGCGATCCCGACCAGTACGAAGCCTGCCTCGCGCTCTCGCGCAAGGCCCACGCCGTCCTTCTGCTGACGGCCACGCCCACCGCCGACGACCGGAACAGTCTCTATCGCCTGCTGCGGCTCTGCGATCCGGAACACTTCGGCCGGTTCGACCGGCCCGAATCCCTCGCGGCGCTCTTCCGCAAGCAGCCTGCGGTCGAGGCTCTGCTGAAGGAGTTGCGCACCGGCGGCGATGCGGCGGCGGTCGAAGCCGCATGGAACGCCATCGGTCTCGACGACGAGGAGCTGACGGCGCGCGTGCTCTCGCTTAAGGTCGATCCGACGGACCGCATCGCGCGCCACCGCATCGCGGCCCTGGTGATCGACCGCGCGTATCCGCGGGCGCGAATCCTCCGCTACCAGCGCAAGTTCCTCGCGATGGACAACGAGATGGCGGAACGCGTGGAGGAATCCGTCGAGTACGACGCGTCGAAGCAGGAAAAGCGCGCGCACAAGCTCGTTCGCCAGTGGCTCGACCTCGTTCGCGACACGGGACACGGGGACCGCACCGAGTGGCGCCAGGCCGCCATGACGCTGATCCAGGCGTCCAACAGCTCGCCGCTCGCCCTCGCGCACTGGCTCGACGCGCGCATGGGCCGGCTTGCCGACGCCGAAGGCGTCAGCGCCGATCCCGTCCGCCTGCGGCGCGACGTGCTGGCCGGACTCGAGTTTCTCGACGGCGAGGAAACCCTCCTCGACGAACTCGGGTTCGCCGCCACCGACTGGCGCCGCGAAGCCCGCGCCGTCGATATGAAGGGCCGCGCGCTGGCGCGTCTCCCCCGCTACGAGGAACTTCTGCGCCGCATCAGGGAACACCTGGAGTTCGACGAGCCGCAGCGCATTCTGATCTTCACCAGTTTCGAGTGCAACGTCCGCCCGCTCTATCTTCTGCTGAACAAGGCCCTGGGCGAGAACGTCGACGCGTTCTTCCTGAGCGCCGAGGTCGAATGGCGCGAGCGCGAGAAGGCCGCCTTCGGATTCCAGGAGGCCACCGGCCACAGCGTTCTCGTCTCCGACGAACTCGGCGGCGAGGGCCGCAACTTCCAGTTCGCATCGACCATCTTCCACTTCGACACGCCCATCGCGCCCTGGATTCTCGAGCAGCGCATCGGCCGTCTCGACCGCGTCGGCCGCGAACCCGACCTCGACGTCGATTCCCAGGTGCTCGTCGCGCCGGGCGAACTCGACGAAGCCGTCTACGAGTTCCACCGCGACGCCCTCAACGTGTTCAACGAGTGCATGGCGCCCGTCGAGGACATGACCGACGGCATTACCGAGCGTCTGCTGACGGCCTGCATCGGCGGCGGCGCCGCCGCCGTCCGCGAACTGATTCCCGCCGTCGCCAGGGAGGTGGAGGAGCGCCGCGATCTGGAGGTCGATGCCCTCATGCGGCGCAGCGACACCGGCGTGGAGGACGTCAAGAAGCTCGTCCCACAGCTCGACGACACCGAAGAGCTCGACCGCCTCGCCGGCGCCGTCACGAAGTACACGCGCCTGCTCGGATCGATCGTCGACCGCACCCGCGGCCGCCACATCATGACCGTCGGCTCGCATCATCCGCTGCACGCGCACACCGGCGTGCTCTCGGAGATGGAGGGACACTTCGACCGCGTCGAGGCCGTGCGCCACGAGCGGCTGGAGTTCTTCTCCGCAGGCCATCCCTTCGTTCGCGGACTGGCCCGCGGCGCGTTGCAGGAGAGCACCGACCGCGTCGCGTTCGTCGCCCGCGAGGGCGTGACCGCTCCCGCGTTCGTTCTGCACGGACGATACCGCCTGCCCGAAAGCTTTCTGGAAGCCGTGCGCAACATGCCCGAAGACGTGCAGCCGGCGGTGCTCTGCTCGGCGGGCGGAAACTTCGGAACGCGCATGGCGGTGCTGGCCGTCGGATTCGACGGCGCCGTCATCGAACCCTCGGAGGAAAGCGCCGCGCTCTTCGAGCCCTCCCGCAAGGGCGACCGCTCCCTCGACGAGGGCGACGAGGTCTGCGACTGGCTTCCGGAGGACTGGACGGAACTCTGCGAACGCGTGTGGGAAACGGCGGAGGGGAAGCTGAAGGAGGCGGCCGCCGCCTACCTCGGCGAAGGACTCCCCGCCTTCACCGGAGTCCTCGCCGAAGCCCTCGCCCGCCACTTCGGCAGCGACTTTCCCGTCGAAACCCAGATCGATACGCTGCTCTACGAAATGGATCCCCTTGCAACGGAGATCGATGCCGTCATGGTGATGCTGCCGCCGAAGCGGGAAGCGACCAGTTCGTCCGGAGACGCCAGATGACCATTCTCAGAACGATGACGATCGATAACTTCACGGTCTTCAAGCACGCGGAGTTCGAGTTCTGCGACGGAATCAATGTTCTCATCGGCGCGAATGGCGCGGGGAAGACGCACGTTCTGAAGCTGGCGTATGTGTATCTCAGGAGCAGCGAAGAGGGCCACGCGGAGTCGGAGCGAATCAAGGAATCGGCGATGATAAGGAACATGCGGGAGGTCTTCCGACCCGCGGAAGGCCGTGGCACGTCTCTCGTCCGCCGACAGAACGTGTCTTGCGACGCCGAGATACTGTATCGCATGGCGATGCCCACCCGTGAACCTGACGAAATGCGCTTCACGCTGGACCGGAAGCGCGGACCGGACGACACGGGCTGGGGCTATTCGGGTTCCGGCACCTATGCGGACGGAGCGCGTCCGGTCTTCATGCCGAGCAGAGAAGCCCTCGCCATGTTCGAGGGTTTCGCCGCGCTGTGGGAGAAGCGGGAGCTCTCCTTCGACAGAACGTACTACGACCTCTGCCGCAACCTTGAACTCGCCGAACTCAAGGACGTGCCGGAAGAGAGCGCGGATCTGATCGAGTTTATTGGTGGCGCCACCGGCGGGAAAGCCGTTCTGAGCGACGGTCGTTTCTACATGGAAGACGATCGCGGAAAGCTCGAAGCGCATTTGCTGGCCGAAGGTCACCGCAAGCTGGCGTGTATCCAGCGCCTTCTTGCGAACGGGGTTCTGTCCAAGGGCGCGACGCTCGTCTGGGACGAACCGGAGGCGAATTTGAATCCCGTTCTCGTCACGAAGGTCGTCGAAATTCTCCACCGGCTCGCCAGGATGGGCATTCAGATCTTCGTGGCGACCCACGACTACCTGCTTCTCTCCGAGCTCTCGCTCGCATCCGAACACGGCCTCGAACGGGACGTGCAGCGACGGTTCTTCGCGCTGACACCGAACCCGAAGAAGGGCACCCAGGTCGATATCGCGAACGTCATCGCCGATCTCTCCGACAATCCGATCGTCGATGAATACGCCGCACACTACAAACGCGAGCAGCGTCTGTTCCACGAGTCCCTGAGCAAGCCGCAGGCCTCCTGAGATGCCGATCGTCCTGGAGGAGAGCGGGCTCCGCTTCGAGTTCGACGACTCGTGGAGCGTGGAGACGTACGACAAGCTGCCGTACTACGACAAGATCAAGAAATGCTTCGCCGGTCGGCGATTCGGCCCAAAGGGAGTCGATTTCCTGGCACTGGACGGCAACGGACGGCTCTTCTTCATCGAGGTAACCAACTACGTCGGCTACTCTCCGAAGCCGCTTAGAAGCGGATCGACAGGCGGAGAGTTCGCGGAGAAGGTTTTCTGCACGATACCCGCCCTGTTCGGGCGGGCGCGTGCGGGTTCCAGAGTGTTCGATTGGGAAAGTGCCGCCAGATCCTTCTGGAGCAACGACTTTCACTGCCTGTTGTTTGCCGTGGAATCCGAACTCCGCAACAAGGGGGCCGGGCGCTCTGCGGCCCAGCGCGATCTTCAACGCCGGCTCGCATGGCTGACCAGGGACGTCCGGCTGATCGATCTCAACGACTACCAGAAAGTTCTGCCAAAAGTCCAGGCCACCAGGATCGCCTGACCGCTACGCCTGCGCCGGCGCGGGATACAGTTCGCGGTCGATGGCGGCGATGGCGTTGAACGTTCCCTTCGCCGATTCGACGATGGCATCCTGGTCTTCCGCCGAGAACCCGACCGCGTCCATGGACGTCTTGAAGTTCCGCCAGTTCTCCGGCTGCTTCTCGCCCGTCGAGGTCATGTACGCGACGCCGCGCGAGTCCTTCAGTCCGTAGACTCCGCTGACGGAGCGCGCGATATAGCGCGCGCCGTTGGTGCTGCCCTCGAACACGTAGTGCACGCCGAGCAGCGCCACCGGATTCTCCGCCGAGAGCCGTTCGACCCACTTCGTCGTTTCCGCCGTCGCGCCGCCTGCGACGACCGATCCGGGATCGCGGTCGAAGAAACGCAGATCGTCCTCGATCCGTCCGGAATGGACGTGATGCTCCGCGAAGACCTTCGCGATGGCGTCGCAGTCCGCGACGTGCGCCTGAAGCTCCCGCTCCAGAACGCGGTGGACGAGAAGCCGCTGCTCCAGCATGGCGATGTAGACGTCCTTCGGGAGCGCGCCCTTCGCGAGCGCCTTTTCCAGTTCCATGTTCTCCGCGTTGCGGTGAAGCTCCGCGGTTTCCTCTTTGAGTCGCGACATGATGCTCATGGCAGTACCTCCGGGGGGGCTGTCGTGCCCACGTTCGAGTAGGGTGATCGGTGTTCGTTCGCTGGGGGGCGAACGCCGCCCGTGCGATTCGATTTCGAGACGAAGAGAACCGCTGCGGCGCCTGCGGCGCAAACGATCTCCAGCGCCCCGACGGTCGCGAAGGCAACGGAATACGAGCCCGCCGTGCTGAGCAATCCCGCAAGCGCCAGCCCGAAGACCATTCCCATGGAGCCGGCCAGGTTGAACGCGCCCATGTTCGCCGCACGCCGGTCCGGCAGCGAGAGCTCGCCCACCAGCGCCATCGTCGGCACCATTTGCAGCGCCGTCAGAACGCCGGCTGCGGCCATCGCCGCCACGAAGAACGCGTATCCGAAGTTGGGCAGCGCGATCAGCACCAGCCCGTACGCCGCCGATCCGCCCAGCACCGTCCGAACGAGGCCCGAGGACTTCGACACGCGCGCCGATGCGCGGCTGAACACCACGAAACCGACCCAGTACGCGACCAGCGCCAGGCTCGCCCACTTCACCTGCTTGCGCCCGAACTGGTCGACGACGAGGGGACTCGTCAGCATCGCGATCGCACCGAACGTGGTCTTGTCCACGAATCCGAAGAGCAGCGGCAGCCAAAGACGCGGAAGGTCGCGCGCGAACGCGCGCAGGTTCGGGGTGCGCTTCGAACCGGCGGCAGGGAGCGACTCGCCGACCCGCGGGCGCAGGGCGAGGAACATCCCGCCAACGACCAGGAGGCTTCCGCAGATGGCGAAGAGTACCGGCAGACTCGCATCCCCCAGCAGAGCGCTCAGTCCCATCCCCGCCAGGTACCCCGCCGGAATCGCCGCCATCAGAATGCCCATGCCGCGCGCGCGCGCGCCTTCGGGGCAGAGGTCCACCACCCGCGCCATCAACAGCCCCAGAGCCGCGATGCCGAACAGGCCGTCCAGAAACCGCACGGCCAGCAGCGCGGGAAAGCTGCCGATCCAGGGAAGGGCGACCGTGGCGACGCCCGTTCCCACGAGTCCGAGACCGATGAGCGGCAGGCGCCTGCGCAGTTTGTCGGAGAGTATCCCGACGACGACGCCCAGCAGAAGGAACTGCGGCGCGGAATGCGAGATCATGAACCACATGACGCCGCGGTTGTCGGTTTCGAAGGCGTCCCGGACCAGCCGGTCCGCCGTCGGCGTGATGACCGCCATGCTCAGGAAGACCAGCGACGTGAGAAACGCCGCGAGAAGGATCTCGCGGCGGGCCGTCGGTTCCATGTGGTCGTGGCTGCTCAAATCCCGATCGCCTTTCGGGTCCGGCTTCGCTTACTGGTACAGCGCCCAGTTCTCCGCCGCCGCCACGGGGGCGCCGTACTCGATCTCGATCACGAGACGCGGCGGCTGCTGCGACGCGCCGTAGCCGCTGACGCCGACGGCTTCCGTCATCAGCACGCGGGGATTCAGTCCCGCGTTCACGCCGCCGCCCGAGCTGTTCGCCGGATCGGCATAGAACGTCGAAGTCACGATCCAGGTGCTGAGTTCGTTGTAGAGGTCCGCCTGCAGCTTGTTCTGAATGGTGGCGTCGTTCACGTCGAAGTCCGCCGTCACCACGAACGCGTCCGTCATCGCGCCCGGGATGTAGCCGGCGTCGGGAACGCCCAGGGCCCAGGGCGTCACTGCGGCGGAAACGTCGTTCTCGACATGGGCGTCCGTCACGAGGTCGCGGGGATAGGGATCGCGGTCGCGCTGGGGCGTGAAGGGATTGATCGCGGGCGGAGGGTCGCCGCCGCCGATGTAGGTCTCGCCGCCGGTCCATGCGTTTTCGGAATACGTGGGGCCGAAGCCCGCGGCGAAGACCTCGATGCGCTGGGGCTCGCCCAGCTCGTGGTTACCGACATTGGGGTCCCACGAAGCCGTCTGCGCGTCGTACCATTCGAGCCGCGCGCTGGTCACCGTGAACGGAAGCGACTGCGCCTGCGCGGGAAGCGTCGGCTTGAACTGAAGCACGACTTCGCCGTCGCGGGTGTTGAATCCGAAGAACGGCGGGCTCGGCGTCTGCTGGCTCGGGAAGAAGGCGAAGACGGGGCCGTCGGCCCGAAAACCCGGCGTGAAATTGAAGGGGTAGTACCACCGGTCCGAATCCGCCAGGGTATCGACGGTGTCGGTGAGCGGGGCTGCGGTACTGCCGGTCGCGAGGACCGCAAGAGCGGCCAGGGCGGTTGCGCTTCTGAAAAAACGGTACTTCATCTTCGGAGCCTCCTTGGGCTGGTCGGGTTTTTTTAGTCCACACCGGGCAGGGGCACCAGGCCCATGCCGCCACGCCTGACGATATCTCCGTCGCTGACCGCACCGTTCGTCGGATCGTACACGAACAGAATATACCGGCCCGTGGAGACGAACGGTTCGGTGTAGGCGTAATAGGGAAACTGGATGTTGTTGTCCGGGCCGCCGCTGGCGAGAGACCAGGAGAGCTGGCCGAGAGAACTGCCGGGAGCCGTCAGGCGGCCGGGACCGAAATCCGATGTGTTGTAGGCGTAGATGTCGGTGCGGTCGCCGGGAAAGAACGCGCCGTCGAAGGCGCCTCGCGGGAACGGATCGCCCGGCAGCGTGGTGATATAGGCCACCGGAGAGGTCAGCGGCGCCAGGCGGCGTTCGAAGCTCTGCACGTCGGCGCCGGCGAGGTGCGCGACGACCACCGGGTAGCGGTTCCAGTCCACGGCATAGGACTCGAGCGCCGTCTCCACCGACCGCATGTCGGCCCGCACGCGGGTCACCTTGCTGCGGGTCTGGGCTTCCAGGAAATTGGGAACGGCGATGGCGGCGAGAATCGCGATGATAACGACGACGATGAGAAGCTCGATGAGCGTGAAGGCGACTTTGTGATTTTTTTCACGAACCGTTGCGAGAGACATTCTACAAGCTTTCCTTGAATTCGATCAGTCTTGGTGCGGTGGGTATTTCGCCGCGAGCGGCGGAAACCTGCGAGGAGTTGATTCCCCGCGTCAAACGTTATTTTGGCATGCCAAACAAAAGGTAGTGGGTCAGTTTGAGTTTTCTCGCGCTTCGAGCAGTCCAACGATGTCGGCCACGTCCCACAGGCGATCCGTCACCCCCGCCTCCATCGCGGGGGTGGTCCGCAGGGTCTTGTGGATGCGGCAGAAGTTGTAGTGCATGAAGTGGAGGGCTACGGATGCGCAGTGATTGTCGAATTTCTTCGAAAAGCCGTTGGTCAGGCGCGTAAAGCGCCGCATGGACATACGCATCGTGAGGTTCTGGCGCTCAACGTATGATGTGTTGATGTGCTTCGGATCGGGGTTTCCCGTCACGACCTGGGACCGCGCACCGATACATTTGGCCGGGCTGTATCGCCTATAGACGTCGCCGGTCTTCTCGGGACCGCCATAGACCTTGATTAGCTGGGCGAAATCGACCTTTCCGCCAAAGGCTCCGGGGGTGAACTGCTGATAGAGGCCAAGACCGTCGGATGTGATTTGGACGCGTCCGGCGAAGCGATAGGCGAGGTCGTAGAGGAAACGCTCTGCGGCTGCCGCGTCACGGTCCCCCACAAGCCATGAGATGATGAGCTTGGAGTCGGCACAGAGGGCTGTCCAGGTCCACACAGAGCCGTAGCCGGGCTTGTTCTGGTACTCCAAGGGGACGTTCTTGTCCTTGGCATAGCAGAAGGACCAGATTTCGTCTAGCTGGACGCGCTCGCACCCGAGTTTCATCATGGCGCGATCCTGATACTCGGTGCAGACCTGACCCAGTTCGATCAGTAGCTTGGCGATAGTATTCTTTGACGCACCCGTGATGCGGACCGTTGACCGGATTGAGTTTCCCTCAACGAGACAGCGGACGATTTGGGAGCGTTTTTCGGTGGACAGGCGATTCACAGAACGTGACCTTTTGCTCAAGCATTGAGCCAAAAGAAAGACCGGGGATTGCTCCCAGGTCAAGCATAAAGGTCATTTTGATTCTTGGTCTGGCGTGGTCTCCATTTCCTCGTATTTGGGAATGGAGATGGCATCCAAGCTCTCATCATCCCAAGAGGCGTCGGGTCTCTTGGCTTTGGCGATGGACTTCTCCACCACCATACGGGTCGCAACTCGCGGTGATACTGAGATTCTGGCGCCGTGTAGGCTTTTCGCGGTTTTCATGAGGTCACCTCTTGTAATCTTCCTATAGCAGTGAATGATCCGAAGTCAACCAGATCAAAAGCCGCTTGGATATCGGGGGGCAGTCGCTCTGTGTGTAAACCCAATTGTTTCGCCTCGGAACAGTCCAAAATAAAGCCGTGTTCCGGGTAGTTTTCTACCAGCGCATGAGCGATCGCACTCGCCTTGTCAGGGGAACCCCGGAACTTGTCTGACAACAGGCGAACCGCATACTCCTCGGCAACCCTAAGTATTCGGGACATCTGAGTATAATGCACAACGTCAATACGTTGAAAGACTGGCTGCATCAAATCCGAGACGAATTTTGAGGCGATTGGCATGATAGTCTCAGACTTCTTGCGACTCCTTCTAGTCAGCATAAACATGGTAGAGTCAAGTGCGTCCAAAGAGAATGAGTGGAGTCGCTCAAGGCTCTGTACTTCATCCAGTGCGGACATTACGGTTTCCCTGTCATAGCTTCGGATCTGGGCATCCAAGGGCCCCAGCTCTGCCAGATCCCCCATCGATATCTTGGAGGCGCCGAGGCACAGAAGGGTGGCTGCACTCTTTGCCCATCTGGGAACTACGGCAACAAAACTCTTAGAGTGATCTCGGATGGTGATTGCAACGCGATAGGCGTCTCGGGCAAAGCCGCCGGGCGAGTCGACTATCAAGGCCACATCCCTTCCCTCGAATTCTCTTCGTCTACTGACGAAGTGAGAGGAAATCTCACTATCAATCTGAGGGAGGAGATTGCCGGTTCCATGCAATAACACCCAGACTTCTCGTCCAGTCGCGCGCTGATACGCGAGCGCCGCATCCCGAAATTCCCTTGGGAGCCGAGGTTTTGAGCAGTAAATGGAGCAGGTGTGGTCTTTTGGGTGCGAGGGGCTACTCTTGGCGACCTTCTTTATGACCGCCTTCTTCCTCGCCGTAGACTTCTTTGCCGCCGCCTTCTTCGCCATCAGCGCCCTCTTTGCCCCAGCGTGCCTCTGCCGCCTTCTTGGCAATCTCGCTCCGCTCTTCCGGAGTGAGCTTTTCGGCCCGGGCTTTACCGCCCCTGAGCCCGCCCTTGCGACCCGACTCGCTGGCCTTCGCGTTGGTTTGTAACACTGTGGACTCATCGGCCTCGCCAGTAGCCAGGTCAACCACGAACTTGCCGAGCTGGTTGGGATCACGGGGTCTTTTCGGGTGCTTTGCCATGTCCGAAGGGTGGAGTCGGGCTGGCGGGGCCGTCAAGAGGACCCGGAATCCAAACTGACCCACTACC
>JAJFLJ010000214.1 GCA_021772755.1 Candidatus Sumerlaeota bacterium | reverse complement strand
GTCCGGCTTCACGGATAGCAGGTTTTCCGGAGACGATCAAGTACGAAACGTCATGCCGCTCTTCACGGTGCCGTGAAGAGAGGGGAAGGAACCCGGGTTCCTCTCCTGTCAAGGCCAGGCACTGTTTTCACCTTTTTGAGGCGGAGCCTCCCCGGGGGGGGCTCGGGCTGCGCCCGGCAAAAAGGACCGCTTCGCCTGAAAACAGAGCGCGCTGCGCGCGGCCCTGACAGGATTCACCTCCCCGCTGCGCGCTCGCCGCAGGGCGTCGGGGCGGGCGGAAAAAGAGCCCGCCCAGTGAAGGAAGAGCAAAGATGCCAAAGAACCCCGCCCTCGAAATCCCCGCCAACGCCCTGTTCAGACCGAAGGACCTGGAGGAACTCCTCGGCAGACGGTGCGTGGAAGCGCTGCGCGGCCACGGGCTTCGCGCGGTGGGGGACTGGTATCTCGGCAAATCCGTCCTTGATGCGTTCGAACGCGCTGTGCTTGAGAAGACGGGCCAGCGTGTTCCGACGGAAAGGAAGGTGAATCGTGAAACGGAACACGGCGAAGGAGTGGAGGAAGATCGTAACGCGGGAACACTTCAACCTGTACCAGAGCGCAATGGAACCGTGTCGTTGGCAAGTCAGATCGAGTCCCTCCGCCGGCTACGTTCGGCGAAGGTTCCACGCGCCAAACCTCGAAAGCGCACTCGCTGAGGCTCCGAGGGTTCTGGGGATCGTTCGCGGGGAGTCCGGCGGGATGGCGTTCACCCTGGCGGAATCGTTCGCAATGGCTCTGGAACATTCGAGTCGCGGCGAGCGGGCGCGCGAGGACTGGATCGGTCAGGTCGAGAAGTTCCTCGTATGGCTGAAGAGAAAGCACCCCCTGTGCACGCACTGGGAACGCATGACACGGCAGATCCTTCGGGAGTACCTGGCAGTCTACGACAGAAAGTCGGCGAACTACCGCCGGCTCTCGGTCCAGCCGATTCTCCAGACGGCCGGCTTCATGCACCGCGAGTACGGCTGTCCGAACATCGGAGAGCGGCTCGGGATCGGCAACAAGCTCAAGACGACGCCCAAGGCGGTGTATCTCGAAGATGTCCTCTCGTTCTGCGACTGGCTTCGGGAGAACCGGCCGTACTTGGAAGTCGGCGCGTGCCTGCAGGGACTGGCGGGTCTGCAGTTGCTGGAGGCCTTGCGGCTGACGTGGGACAGAGTGGACCTCGAACGGGGCCTCGTCGAAGTCTCGGGCGAGGTCAAGAACGAGTACCGCAACCGCGTGATACCGGTTTCCACGCGGGTGGTCGAAGCTCTTTATCGGGCATCAGTTCGCCGTCGCACAGCCAAACTCTACTCGGGGGTTGTGCTTGGCGATAAAGGGCGCCCCTATGAGGACTTCTGTTCCTACAGCCGACTCATGGGCAAGGCCATCACTCGCTGGAACACCAGGTGCGAATGGGCTCCCAAGGATCTCCGAAACTGCCTTCCGACGTTTGCCATTATGGAAGGTATTCACGGTGCTATCTGGGAACAGTACATCGGCCATTCACCCAAGACCATTACAGAACGTCACTACGTGCCGAGGCTTGGATCAGGGACACATGGTGAGGAAGCGGCACTGGCACGGCAGGTCGAGCTCTTTGGAAGGCTGGTCGTTGCGCCGATCGAAGAGGCTTTCGGTCGCCAAGTTTGCAAGATTTAGCAACTTGGCGATTCTCTACTGCAAAGTTGCGGAGTGTTTCTTCTCGTAAGTGTAGTTGAATGAATGGTAGGCCCAGAAGGACTCGAACCTTCGACCAACGGATTAAAAGTCCGCTGCTCTACCAACTGAGCTATGGGCCCACACGAGGGGAAAGAGGCGCGCCGGAGGCCGGTGCCTCCGCCTGCGGGGCGCGAATGCAACGTCCCTCCGCATCCCCCGTCAATGGCAGATTGCCCCGGTTCGGGCTTCGCTCCGCGCGCGCTACCGCACTTCCCGCCGCAGATAGACCGCCCCCGCCGTGTCGAAGTTCCCCGCCCCGCGCAGTCGAAGACGCAGCCGCGCGTCGTTCCGCGCCGCCGCGGGAACCGTGAACGTATAGACGTGGTTGCGCTTCTCCAGGCCGCTCCATCCCGCGTGTCCGTCGGAGTCCGTCGTGCCGTCCACCACCAGCTCGCCACCGTCGATCTCCACGCCGTCCCCGCCGGTCTGGTGCAGCACGATCGCCTCGTACCGCCCTCCGCCCCGCACGATATCCATCGCGTCGAACGAAAGCGTCGTCCACTCCCGCGGCACCGTCTGCGGCGTCCACGAACCCACCAGCATCTCCGCGTCCACCAGGCGCGCCTCGACCACCAGCACGTTTTCGCCGCCGATGGCGACGCGTCCCGGCTCCGACCGGCCCTCCCACTCGCCGTCCAGCGACACATAGGACGCCTCGTAGTCCCTCGGGATCAGTTCCGGCGCGAACATCGACGGCGTGCTGGAAACCTCCTCCATCGCTGTCACCTTCCAGTTGTTCACCGGATCGACGATATCGACCAGCGTGATGCGCCCCTCGCGGTATTCCTCGCCTTCGGGAAAGATCACCACGACGTCCGCGTCCGCCAGCTCCAGCCCGAAGTCGCGCTCCTGCTCCGGCGGGTCCGCCGCCAGGTCGAACGTCTCGTTGGAGCGCACGTTGCGCGCCCCGCGCCGAAACAACAGAGCCACCTCGCCCGGCCACACCGCCGTCTCGTAGCGCCCCGGCTCCGTCAGCGCCAGATAGTCGTTCCCGCGGCTGCTCATCAGAAGCGGAGGATGTCCCGTCCACGCGCGGCCGTTGACCGAAACCGATCCGCGCAGCGTCACGCGCTCGGAGAAGTTCACGTTCAGCGCGCTGTTCTCGAACCCCGAGTACACCGGAAACGTCAGCTCGGCGGTGCGGCCCGAATCGGGATCGGTGGCGGTCAGCACGTGGCGTCCCACCCGCAGACCCTCGATGCGGAACCGGTCGCCCGTCACCGGCTCCAGCGTTCCGCTCTCCGCCGTTCCCGGCGTGCCGTCCGGCAGGATCACGTTGCTCGACCACGGCACGGAGTAGCCGCTCATGCGCTCGCCGCTCGGTGCCGTCACCACGCCCGACACGTTGCCGACCACCGCGAGGACGAAGCGCAGAGGCTCCGTCGGCTCGCCGATGGCCAGTCGCACGTCCTCGAACTGCACCTGGCCCGCGCTCGACGCCGCGACGGAATACTCCCCCGGGCTCAGGTCCGCGATCGCGAACGTGCCGTCGGCCTGCGTCGTGCCCCCCGTCAGCGCCAGCCCCTCCGGCGGCGGCCCCGACGTGCGCGTCTTCGGCGGCAGCACGTCGATGCGCGCGCCGGCGACCGGCGAGTTCTCCTCGTCGGCGACGACGATCCCGGCCAGCGGCAGTCCGCTGCCCACGTCGATCGTTACGACCGACGGTGTCACCGCCTTGTGCACCCGCGCCTCCGCCGCGCCGCTGCGTCCCGTCGGTTCGCCCTTCCCCGAAACCTCGCGCACTTCGATCCGGTACATGCCGACGTCCAGATCGGAAATCGACGTCCGCCCTGCGGTCACCGGCGAATCCGTCCACGGGCGCGAACCGGCGGCATAGGAGACGCCGCGTTCGGGAATCGCGAACACGCGCCACTGGTACGTATCGACGGGCGACTCCGCCGTCACCGAATACACGAACAGCGGCAGGTCCTCCTTCGGCGACAGCTCCATCGTCAGGGGACTGTCCCCCGCGCCGACCTCGAACCGCTCTTCGGGATGATAGCCGTCCAGGGACGCGGTCACCTGCGTCAGCGAGAGCCCCCTGGGAACTCCGCCGATCGCGAAGTATCCGTCCTCCGCCGATGCCGTTCGCCGCGTTTCCGTTCCCGTGACCGATGCCACCGGCACGCGGTACAGGATCGCCGCATCGGCCAGCGGTTCCCCCGTGCGCGCCAGCACGACGCCCTCCACCGTGTCGCCGGGACTCAGCTCGAAATCCACCGGCCCCGCCGATTCCGCCGGCGCGACCGTCGTCTGTTGCGGTTCCGGCGGCGCGTAGTTCGTGTCCTCCGGAACGGAAACGGAAACGACCGCTTCGCCCGGACTGACGGATTCCAGCAGGTACGCTCCGTCCGCGCCCGTCTGCGCCGACACCCCGCGCCCGCGCACTCCGCCGATCCCCGTCGGAGTCGCCCCCACCGTCGCACCGGCGACGGGTTCGCCCTCCGCCGTCACCCTCCCGTGAACCGATCCGTAGTCCCGCAGCGCGATGACCGCCTCTTCCGGCTCGCCGCGTTTCGCCACGACGTACTCGATACCGCCTTCGCCCGATTCCGCCTTCGCGGAAAACCGAACGACCGCACCCCGCGCCAGCGTCATTCGAAACGCGCCGCCGCCCTTCGACGTGGCCGATGCGTTCGATCCGCGAATGTCGCCGCGCGCGCGCACGCTCGCGCCCGACACCCCCGCGCCGGCGGAATCCACCACGCGCCCCGAAACCACCGCACCCTCCCGCAGCAACACGTCGTACCGGCGCTCTTCGCCGGGCTTCAGCGAATCCAGCAGCTGCGTCGTGCGCGCGCCGTCCGCCGCCAGCCAACCCGCCGGCGGGACGAAGCGGATCCACGCCGTTCCCTCCTCCGTGACGGGCACCTCGAACCGGTACTGCCCGTCGATGTCGGATGTCGTCATGTCGGAATCGACGAACTCGATCTCCATCGGGCTCGTGCGAAGCGGTCCGATCCTCAGACCGTGCACGCCCTCGCGGGCCGCGATGTCGATCGCGCGGCCGACCACGATCGCCGGCGCTGCATACGCCAGCACCAGCTCGCGCTCCTCGCCCGGCGCCAACTCCACGGTCTCCGCCGCGCGCGCGCCGGTGTTCTCGCGAAGCGCGCTGACGCCCAGCGTTCCCGCCGGCAGAGCGGGAAAGTCGAACTCTCCCCGCACGTTCGTCCAAACGGCGTCGCCGAACGGTTCTTCCCCGTCGTCGCCCGACGATCGCACCGCGACCCGCGATTCCACCGGCTGGCCGGTGTGATCGACCGTTCGTCCGAACAGACGCGTCTCGCCGCGCCGCAGCACGATCGCCGCGTCGCTCTCTCCGGCGGCCACGGTTTCGCTGTATCCGCGCATGAACCCGTCGGCGATCGCGGGAAGGACGAACTCGCGGTCGAACGGAACGCCATCGATGCGAAACGCGCCTTCCTCGTTCGTGACCGCCAGCAGACGATAGCTTTCCGATTCGCCGGACGCGTTCGTCGGCCGCAGGTTCGGAAGACCGACGAGCGCCGCCGCGACCGGCGCGTCGTCTCCGTCCGTCACGCGGCCCGAAATCGCGCCGCCACGAACGAGCTCGAAGTCGTGCCGGTGGATTCCCGCGTCGTCCGGTTCGATCTCCGCCACGCGAACCGCCGCGGCCGCGAACCCCTCCGCCGAAACGCCCAGCGTCCATCCCGCGCGCACCGCATCGCCGCACAAACCCGCCGGCACGCGCAGATCGTAGCGGCCGTCGTTGCCCGACACGCTGTCGCGCTCCGCGTTGGGTTCGCTTGCGCAGTAGAATCCGACGGTCGCGCCGACGACGGCAAAGCCGTCCTCGTCCGAAACCTTTCCCAGAAAACGCATGCTGCCGGATTCGGCCGTCGTGCTCCCCGCGCCGGTCGCCGATGTCTGCGCAGGGCCGTCGCCGGGCTCGCCGAACCGTCCGGCGCCTTCCGCGATGTCGTCGGAGAGCGATCTCGTTCGCGTGACGGTCCGATTGGGATCGAACGCGTCGCCGGAATCGACGACCGTCTTGCCGGGGCGCGCCAGAAAAACGGCGGCGACGATGGCGCCGGCCACGCAAACGCCGATGGCCAGGACGAGTCGCGGATCGGCGCTGCCGCGCGGTCGGCTGGACGCGTGACTTCTCATGCGCCGGAGAAAAGCCGCCGACGCCCCCGTCGCGCAAGTCCTGACGTTGCCACACAACACCATAGGGCCAGTCCGATACCGGTCAGAAACAGACCCGTCCGGTAGCTCCTCGGTTTGTATTCCAGCACCGCCTCCCCTTCCACGAACGCCGCCTCCGGAACGCGCGCGTGAACCGCCCCGAGCCACTCCACCGGCTCGCCGGCCGCTTCCCATCCCGGCGCCCATCCCATCGCCAGAATCGCGTCGCCCGGCAGGTGGCCTGCCGCAGTCAGAACCACCTTGTTCGGATCCGTCGTGTCCGTCGCGATACGGGGCCAGTCGTCGTCCCAGTTCGGCGCGCTGCCGTACTCGATGGGGTCGTCCCGGCGGCCTCCGTGGGGCGATCCGCCCCGATGGAACGGACCCTCCAGGCGCGCGAAGTCGATCCCCTCCGCCTGCGCCGACCAGAACGCCGCGCCCTTCGCCGACGGGACGCGCCGGATGGCGCGGATCGAACGCGATTCGCTCTCGTCCGGCGGAAACGCCTCCGGACTGACCGGCAGATCCGCGAAGATACGGCCCACGCCCAGCAGCGCCAGCAGCTGCCCGTCCGGTTCGTACGTCCGCAGGTTGCGGTTGATCTCGAACAGGAAATCCTTCGTGCGGACGGTGGGGGAGAGACCCTCTTCGTAGCCGCCCACCGAAGGCAGCAGCACCGTCACGTTGTCGTTCTCCTGCCACCGCAGCCATCGCAGCGACGGACCGTTTCCGTCGAAGCGCGCCTCCCATTCCTCCTCCGACGACCGCTGGCGTTCCGCGACGATCAGGTCGAGATCGCTCGTCGTCAGACGGTACAGCCGGTCGTCGAGCGACGCACCGGCCCGCAAGTCGCGATCGCGTTCCCACTCCGCCAGCAGCGGGGCCGTGTCCTTCGGGTGGTGGAACTTCTCTCCCCGCGACGGCAGATACAGCGCGAGCCACGACGCCGCGATCGCCAGCATCGCGACGGCCGCAGCGGCGCGCGCACCCGACCGCTCGCGAACCAGTCGCAGAAAGCCGTCGAGTCCGACCCCCGCAAGCGTGACCCACAACAGCGCCGTCACGATCAGCACGCGGGCCGACACGCGAAAGCCCGCCGCCGGCGGCACGACCGCGATGAACGCCTCGTGCAGCGACAGATCGAGAATCGAACCCGAAGACTCCGCGTCCTCCGCGCGCACGTCCTGCATCATCGCGCCACCGCCGAACGCCGGGACGGGGAACTCCGAGAAGTCGTGCGACGCGAACCGCGCGATGCTCGCGTTGCCGCCCATCGCCATCGCCAGCGTCAGCGCGATTCCCCCGGCGCACATCGCGAGCGCGAAGAACCGCCGCCGCCGGGCGAGCACGACCGCTCCCCCCAGAGCCAGCAGCATCGCCGGAATGCCGACGTACAGACCGTACTCGTTATACGCGCGGCGGTCTGCGTAGCCGTCGACGTAGTTGCCGAACCGGTGCGGCGAGACGATCGTCGCGAGCACGTCCGGCGGCATGCTGTACGTCATGGAATACGCCGGATCGTCGTGCTGGAAACGGCGGTAGGAAAGATCGCCGAGCTCCATCGTCGGCAGCAGCTGCACCGCGCACACCGCGCCAGTCAGCACCCCCGCCGCCGCAAGGCACGCGAGAGCGCCGGCCGCGCTCCGCAACGACTTCGATTCCGCGAGACGCGCCGAAACGAGAACGACGAAGACCGCCAGATGCGTGTAGAACGCCGCCTGGGGGTGACCGCTCAGGAACTGCATGCTCCCCAGCCCCGCGTACTGCGCGACGAAACGCCGCGGCGCGTACGCGCTGCGCGCGAACAGCAGCGCCGTCCCCAGCATCCACGGCATCCACGCCACCGCCGCGACCTGGTTGATGTGCTCCTGCGCGCCCCAGAACCACGCCGTGCACGGAAACGCCGCCCCGGCGCAGACCGCGCCCCAGGCCGAAACGCCGCACGCCCGGCGCATCCACCACCACGTTCCGATTCCCGCCAGAATGCAGTGCGCCAGCACGTAGAGATTCATCGCCGCAAGCGTCGGGCTGCGCCAGAAGAACAGGTAGTCGGCCGGATAGAACACCGCGTGCTGCATCGTCGCCGCCAGCGGCGAGCCCATGAACACGTACGGGTTCCAGAGCGGAACGGCGCCGGCATCGGCCATCGCCCGCAGGCGGAACTCCTTCAGCGGCCAGAACAGGTTGGCGAAATCGCCTCCCGTCTGCATCCTGCCGAAATCCAGATGCATCCAGTAGAACGCCACGACGGCCAGCGCCACGGCGATGGGTCCAGCCAGCGCCCGCACTCGCGCGCCCGCATTCTTCTCGGCGTTCCCGGTGTGCGTTTCGGAATCCATTCGTCAGCGGTGGCAAATCTGTTCCGCCAGCTTTTTCGCAGCGTCCCGACCGTCGAAGTACTCCACGATCGCCAGCCCGAAGTCCACCGCCGTACCCGCGCCGCGACTCGTGATCGTGTTGCCGTCGCGCACCGCGCGCTCGCGGACCACCGTCGCCCCGCCGGCCGCCACCGCATTCTCCACCGACGGAAAGCACGCCGCCGCTCTTCCCTTCAACAGTCCCGCGTTCGCCAGAATCGAGGGCGCCGCGCAGATCGCCGCCACGAGCTTTCCCGCCGACGCCTGTTCCCGAAGCCGCTCGTGCAGCCCCGCCACGCCATCCAGCGTCTTCACGCCCGGTCCGCCCGGCAGCACGATGGCGTCGTACTCCCGCATCGAAACCTGCGCGAACTCCCCGTCCGTCCGGACCGTGATGTCGTGCGAACCCGTCGCCTCGCGCCTGCCGATCCCCGCCGTCGTCACCCGGTACCCGGCGCGGCGCATCAGATCGATCGCGGCGACGGCTTCCAGCTCCTCGAAACCGTCGATCATGGGGACCAGAACCGTCGTCATCGCCAGCGCTTCCCGCTCTCAGTAGATCGGAAACTCGACCTTTGCCGGCGCCACGTACCGCTGCGGCGGCTTCTCCGGATTCTTCGCCAGCCGCGTCACCGGCTGCACCTTGCGGGGGGGCGGGGGCGTCGTCGCCTGGTCGATGGCGGAGTAGAACCCCTGCACCACCGTCATGAACAGCAGAAACCCCGCCGCCAGATACGCCACGCAGCGGGCCTCGTCGCTCAGAAGTCGTCTATGCATCGCACGCCCCTTTCGTCGCCCGAGACTCCACGGCGACCCCGACCATCGCAAGGGCGAAGGTTCCGCCCGGAGGTCGGACGCGGCGCTAGAAAACCCCGAGCGTCTTCCGTCTCGCCGGTTCCCGTTCCCTGGGCTTGAACGGATCGTCTGCCGGAAACGATTCCAGCGGATCCAGCTCCGGCACCCCCAGCTCCGCGCGCGCCTCGTCCAGCGCCTCGTGCAGCCGCGCCTGAACCTCCGCGTACGCCGGGTCGTCGTAGAAATTCCGCAGCTCCTGCGGGTCCGCCTCCAGATCCACCAGGTGCCATTCCCGCATGTCCAGCTCGTAGAAGTACATCAGCTTGTACCGCCCGTCCGCCACGCCATAGTGCTTCCGCACCGCGTGCCACCCCGGGTACTCGTAGTAGTGGTAGTAGAAGACGTCGCGCCAGTCCTCCGGCGCCCGCCCATCCAGCACCGGCACCAGCGACCGGCCGTGCCCGCCCTCGCCGACCGTCGTTCCCGCCACGTCGCAGAACGTCGCCGCGAAGTCCAGCACCGACACCAGGTCCTCGCTCACCGAACCCGGCTTCGTGTGTCCCGGCCACCGCACCAGCAGAGGCGTTTTCATCGACTCCTCGTACATCCACCGCTTGTCGAACCATCCGTGTTCGCCCAGGAAGAACCCCTGGTCCGAGCTGTAGATCACGATCGTGTTCTCCGCCAGACCCGTCTCGTCCAGATAGTCCAGGATGCGCCCCACGTTTTCGTCCATCGCGCGGATGCAACGCAGGTAGTCCTTGATATAGCGCTGGTACTTCCATCGCACCAGGTCGTCGCCCTCCAGGTTCGCGGCGAGAAACGCCTCGTTGCGCGGGCCGTAGACCGCGTTCCACTGAGCGCGCTGCTCCTCGTTCAGGTCGGGCATCTCCTCCAGCTTCAGATCGCGCTTCACCATCGTGTGCGCGATCGTCATGTCCTGGAGCCGCGTCGCGCGCGGCCTTCCCTCGTAGTCGTCGAAGAGCGTCTCCGGCTCCGGAACGGTCTCGTCCTCGAACTCGTCGAGATGGCGCAGTGCCGGCATCCAGGGCCGGTGCGGGGCTTTGTGCTGCGTCATCGCCAGAAACGGCTTTCCGCTTTCCTTCCGGTTCTCGAACCAATCCAGCGTCAGGTCCGTCACCACGTCCGTCGTGTATCCCGTGATGGAAATCTCCTCGCGCTTCCCGTCGCCGTCCTCGTCCAGGAGCATCGCGGGATTGTAGTACGGCCCCTGCCCGATCAGCGTGCAGGAGTAGTCGAACCCCTGCGGCGCCATGTGCTCGCCCAGGTGCCACTTACCGATCAGCGCCGTCTCGTACCCCGCCACCTGCAGCGCCTTGGGGAACGTCCACTGGCCGCCGTCGAACTGGTTGCCGTTCCGGTAGAACCCGTTGGCGTGCGAGTACTTCCCCGTCAGCACCGCCGCGCGCGACGGCCCGCAGATCGAATTCGGCACGTAGCAGTTGCGAAAGAGCGTCCCTTCCTTCGCCAGCCGGTCGATGTTCGGCGTCTCGATCAGGCGCGGCGAATAGGCGCTGATGGCCTGCCACGCATGGTCGTCCGCGAAGATCAGAACGATATTCGGGCGCTCCGCCCACGACGCAGGCTCGAACTTCGCCGCGCATCCCGCCAGAATCATTGTCGCGCACGCCAGTAACAGCGCGCATATCGACCCACTGGAAACCGATCTCATCGCAGGAACTCCCGAATTGACGATAGAGCCGACTCGCACGCCCCTCCAGCCGTGTCGAGCGGATTGAGCCCCGTGATCGACCC
>JAJFLJ010000213.1 GCA_021772755.1 Candidatus Sumerlaeota bacterium | reverse complement strand
ACGGCGGCGACCCGCGCCGCTCCCCCATCTCGCGCTTCACGGCGTCGCCACCCGGCGCGGCCACGGCGGGCATCGCCACCGAGGAGCTGCTGCTCACCGTCAACCAGGACTTCTCGAACCACAACGGCGGCATGATCCACTTCGGGCCCGACGGCATGTTGTACATCCAGCTGGGTGACGGCGGAAGCGGCGGCGACCCGAACGAGCGCGCGCAGGACACCACGAATCTGCTGGGAAGCATTCTTCGCATCGACGTCAACGGACCGCCGGATTCCGGGCTCGCGTACCGTATTCCGCCGGAGAATCCGTTCTTCGACGGCGGGCCGGCCGGCCCGTCGACGCGCAAGGAGATCTACGCCTACGGACTGCGCAATCCCTGGCGCGGGCACTTCGATCCTCTGACGGGGCTGCTCTTCGTCGCGGATGTCGGCCAGGGGCCGCCGTCGAGCTCCGGCTACGAGGAGATCGATGTCGTCGAGTCGGGAATGAACTACGGCTGGGACATTCGCGAGGGGATGCACTGCTTCGAACCGCCCTCGGGATGCGACACGACGGGACTCGTGGACCCCATCGCGGAGTACCCGCGCTCGCAGGGGAACAGCGTCACGGGCCTGGGCGTCTATACCGGAACGGATGTGCCGGAGCTCTACGGGAACTATCTCTACGCCGACTACGGCAGCGGGCGCGTCTGGCGTCTGCTGTACGATCCCGACACGCGAACGGTCGTCGACGGTCCGGTGCAGGTCGCGACGTATCAGAGCGGCAACGGAATCGCGGGATACGGAACGGACAAGGCGGGCGAAGTCTATATACTCGACGGCATTCGGGGGAGGATCTACGTCCTGCGGCCGATCACCCCCTCGCCTGGCGGCGACAACCCCGTTCCGTCGCGCCTGAGCGACTTGCCGGCGCTGCTGTCCGCAGGTCTGGGCCAGGACCAGACGGGCGCGGGAATCCTTCCCTACGAGCCGAGCGCGAAACTCTGGTCCGACGGCGCGTACAAGGAGCGCTTCATCGCGATGCCGCACTTCGACCAGGCGACGTACATGCAGAGCGGCGGCTGGGGCTTCGACGAGGACGCGGTGATCGTGAAGAACTTTCTGCTGCCGCTGGACGACCGCGATCCGCTGAACACGCTCAAGCGCATCGAGACCCGCGTTCTCACGAAGCAGAACGGCGCCTGGCACGGGTTCTCCTACGAGTGGAACGAGGACGAAACGGACGCCGTGCTGCTGACGTCGAGCAAGAAGAGACCCATCGACGTCATCGACGGCGACGGCGTTCCGCTCGACTACGAATGGTCCTATCCGAGCCGCGACCAGTGCCTTCAGTGCCACACGGCGGCGGCGGGACGAACGCTGGGAATCACGACGGGCCAGCTGAACTTCGACTTCGAATACCCCGAATCCGGCACGACGGACAACCAGCTGCGCACGCTCGACCACATCAGCATCCTGAAGGCGCCGGGTCTGCCGGACGCGCCGGCGAACCTGCCGCGCATTCCGGACTACACGGACGATTCGGAACCGCTGCGCGATCGCGCGCGCGCGTACCTGGCGGCGAACTGCTCGCTTTGCCACCGGCCGGGCGGCGGCGCGCCCGGCGGCATCGACATGCGGTGGGAGACGGCGGACGGAAGCATGAACCTGATCGACGTGCCGGCCAGCAACGAACTCGGCATGCCGGGCATCCAGCGCATCGACCGCGGCGACCCTTCGAATTCCGTCCTGATCTTCCGCATGGCTTCCCACGATCCCGGCACGCGTATGCCACCGCTGGGAACGACGCGAATCGACGAGGACGCCGTGGAGCTGATCTCGCAGTGGATCGTGCAACTCCAAGAGACCGGCGTGGGCGACTGGATGGCCTTCTGACGATGACGGGTTTCTTGCGCGCACTTCCGGCGTTCGCCGCATCGATCGCGCTGATCGCGCTCGCGACGTCGTGTGCCCTGTTCGGCGGCGGAGAGAAGACGCCGGCCGCGCCCGATTCCTCGGGAATGCTGAGGATCGTCTGGTCGGTGCAGTCGCAGCGGGACGTCGCCGGATTCAACGTGCTTCGCGCCGATTCGGAGAACGGCCCGTGGGTCGTGGCGAACGACGAGCCGGTCGTCGGCGCGGACACGACGCTGTTCGAGGAGCGTTACACGTTCTTCGATACCGGCCTCGAAACCGGCCGCCGGTATTTCTACGTCGTCGAGAGAATCGGTGGCGACGGCGAAACGAAACCGGTCACCGCCGTCGTTTCCGGCACGGCGAAAGAGCGCGGGCACTACATCGACAGGGGCTACGATCCGCCGGCGAACTAGACCGATGAGCCGGCGGCGGCTTCCTTCGCGGACGACGCCAGGGCGGCGGGATCGACCGGTTCGCCGAACAGAGCGTACAGCAGGCACTGGTTGTAGCGCTGGTACTCGGTTTCGTCGGGAAACTTCTGCGGCCGCCAGTTCCGCTCTTCGAGAAAGTTGCGAACGGTGTGGGAGATGGCCGCGCCGGGCGAGCGCGTCGTGACGTCCTTGAGAAAGTCGCGGCACGCGTCGGAGGGGTCGCCGGCGCCGCCGTCGATTTCGAGAAAGCTCATCGGTCCCTCGTACAGCCGGTAATGGACGAAGGGGTCGCCGGCGAAGAGATCGACGGCGGGAAGGCGCTGGAGCCGCGCGCAGCTCAGGAGACGAATCTCCCCCCACTTCGCCTTCATGACGCCGCGTTCGGTGTGCATCCGAAGACCTGGCTTCATCGCGTCGATCTTGCGCACGACGTGCATGACGGGCGGCCGCAGGGCGGCGTTCGTCTCGACGAAGAGGAACCGCTGGCGAAGGCGGCGGATCTTCGGCCAGATATCGACGACATCGTCGCAGGACAGCTTCTGGCGAAGGAGACCCTTGCGCTCCAGCACGGCGAGGCGCGCGTCGGCTTCGGAAAGGTCCTCGGTGGCCCGCAGGGCTTCGACGACCTGGTCGAGAACGATCTTCTCGCCGACGGGCAGAAGCATGGCGAATTCGGAGCCGCGGAGGCGTTCGTAGAGATCGGCGCCTCCGGAGCTGCGGACCTTGTGCCGGGCGGGGTCGCGCGCCCAACCGGTCGTGTCGCCGGGCGCCTTGCGGCGCTTCTCCGGCTTGAGATCGCGCAGCGTGCCCGCGGACTTGCGGCGAACCACGTCGCGCGCGGAGATGGAGAGCGGCGGCGTCTCGGCGTAGGGATCGCGCGCGTCGTCGATGGGGTCGGGCGCGCCAAAGGCGTCGCCACTGCCGAAGAGCGGCCGGTCGGCGGTTTGATCGATGGCGTCGGGTGCGCCGAATTCGTCGTCGTCGACGGGCGGTGCGGGCGCCGGTTTCTTCGCGAGTCTGGCGGAGGGTGGTGTGGGGGCGGCCGCATCGACGACTTCGTGGGAGGTGTCGAAGGACAGCTTGTGCTTTCCGGGGGGCGGCGAAGCCGGCGCGTCGCCGGTCTCGTCGTGGACGCTGCCGATGGCGATCAGCTCGCCGTAGCTGGATTCGGTGGGGAGGCTTCCGATGTCGGAAACGCTTTGGCTGTCTTCGAGCTTTGGCTGCGGCTTCGGCGCGGCGGGTTTCCTGCCCTGCCCGGGAGCCCCCTTGCCGTCGGGAAGGCGTTCGAGAAGGGACTCCGCATCGCGCGTTTCCGCCGCCGCAGGACCGCTCTCCAGAAACTTCTCGAGATATCGGCGGCACTTCTTGTGACTCTTCAGACGGTAGGAGAGATGGCCGGCCGCCTTGAGGGCCTGGTTGTAGAGCGGGTGTTCCTGGTCGTGGAGGAGAATCTGCTCGTAGGCCAGAAGCGCCAGGCGGGCTTCGTTGCCGAGCTCCAGGAGGCGCGCGAGGTCGTGCTGGAGATTGCCTTCGAGGCGGAACTCGGGATCGATCGCGATCATCGCTTCGAAATCGCGGGCCGCGTGCTGGCTCTCGCGCATGAAGATCGACCGGCTGAGCGAGGCGACCAGGTCCTCGCGCTTGTCCATCTCGTTCGAATCGGGAAGTTTCGGCGGCACGGAGCGTGTCCTTCTTGTCAAGGCGGCAACACACGCGGGTACGTCATCGCGTCAATTCCCCGCAAGCGCAAAGGCGGCGGCTGGGCGGCGGCGGACCAGGAGCAGCCCGGCCCCCGCAGTCCAGACGAGTCCTCCGGCCAGGGCGATCCACAGGCCGGACCGGAACCCCGGAGGCTCGAAGCGCATGAAGACGGTCTGCGTTGCGGGAGGCACCCGCACCGCCATGAACTTGACCCGGGCGGGGCGGATTTCCAGGGGGGCTCCGCCCTGGTCTTCGGCGGTCCACCCGGAATCCCAGCTGTTCCGCACATAGAGCCAGCCCGGCGCTTCGATGTCCCGGGGAAGATCGATGGCGACGGTGTTGAAGTCCAGCCACCGCAGATCCGCCGGACGGGGGGTCCTGCTGTCGGAGTTGTCGGGCACTTCGGCGGATGTCTCGACGACGAGGCTGGATCGCGCCCTCGAGTAGTTGCTTCGCGTCTTCGACACGGCCTCCTCGGCGTCGCTCGCCGGATCGATGGAGACTTCCGGGTACCATTCGGCGCGCGGTTTCGGGTTCCGCAGACGGAATACGCGCAGCCGCGAGGGGAGCCTGCCGGAGTATTCGGCCTCCAGCCACAGCGGGAAGTCTTCGGCCTCGTATCCGGTGACCAGGCGGCCGGGACCGGGTTCGAGAAGTGCGCGCAGAAAGTTGACGTTGCCGATCAGCCGTCCGGGAATCTGGTCGGCGGTTGGCGCCCCGGCGATCCGCGTCATGAAGAGCTCGTGGCGCATGGCAACGGGAAAGTCGTAGCCGCGAATCTCGCCGTACCCCGCGAACGTCGGCGTGTTGGGCGCGGCCCAGTCCGCGACGAGCATGCGGGGAAGATGCGACGTGCTCGGGTCGAAGAGGGACGCGGGGACGTAGAGCGCCTCGTCGAGCCAGACGCGCGGGGGTTGCGGGAAGTATCCCTTCCATACCGGCCCGACGTCGGCGAGCAGCACCACGGGCACGACCCAGGGAACGAGCCTGCGGCGCGATCCGCCGACGAGTACCGCAAGCAGAGCGAAGACTGCGGCGGCTCCGGCGACCGGGGGGCGAAACTCCCACTGATCCGCCCACCCAAGACCGAAGGAGACCAGCGCGAGACCGAGGGCGGACTCGGCGAAGAGGAAATCCGTGCGGGTCGTCGGGGCGCCGGTCTTGCGGTTCGCAGCGTATCGAACACGAGGCACGCGACGACAGGCACGCCGATCTGGTACAGCAGCGAGAAGCGGATGTTGCGGTTCAGAGAGAAGCCCGGAAGGCCTCCCACGAGTCCGTGCAGGGGAGAAATCCCCCATGCCATGACGACTCCGAACACGGAGAGGAGAAGCCACGCCAGGGCGGCGCGCCTGTGCGGAACGCGCATTCGGGACGCCGCGAACCAGACTCCGCCGATTGCGAACGCTGTCGGCAGAAGCCCGGTGTACTGCTGGTAGTCGCTCCAGACTTCGTATTCGTTGGACCAGTAGCTCGGGCTCGTGATGACAGGCGATCCGAACGTCATCGGGTTCCAGAGGAGTGGCATCGCGTCGGGCAGCAGCGGACGCAGTCCGATGGAGTCGCCGAGGCGGCTGCCAAGCGTGGCGGACCGCGAGAGTGCGTCGAGAAACGGAAGGATCGCTGGCGCGGCGAGCAGCGTCCCGACGAACAGCGACGCGCAGACCGCGACCGGCATTCCCAGGGAACGGAGGCGCAGCCGAAGGTCGGTTCGGGCGATGGCGTACAGCGTCGTGCCGACGATCAGGGAGAGCGAAGCCTGGAAGTGTCCCCCCGCGAGTTGCGCCGCCTGGACCGCGGAGAGGCACACGGAGTCGCGCAAGAGGCCCTCCGCGCCGCGGCGCGCAGCCATGCGTTCGACGAAACAGAGCATCCAGGGAAAGAATACGAGGGCGTTCGAATTCGGATGCTGGCCCCAGGAGAGGATCTGCGGCGCGAAGAGGAAGGAAACGGAAACCATCAGGCACGCCGCTCCACCCAGACCCAGACTTCGCCCGTAGAGCCACGCACCGGACCAGAGAACGGTCAGCTTGAGCAGCAGCACGAGCGCGAAGCCCGTTGCAGGCGGAAAGATGCGCGCCGGGAGCATGACGGGAGAGAACGGCGCGCTCTGGCCGTTCCCAAGGAGCGGCATACCGCTTCGAAAGAAGGGGTTCCAGAAGGGCATCGTCCCCTGTCCAAGAGCTTCGCGCACGACCAGCGCCCAGGGCAGCTGCTGAAAGGCCGCGTCTGAAAGTGCGGTGTTGGAAGGGAACTCCTCGGCTTCCTCGCGGACGTTCTTTTCGGCCCAGGGCGTGTGACGGAGGACGAGGTCCGCCGGCACGACGGTGCGTTGTCCGAAGAGCGAGGGGGCGAGGACGACCAGGCCGATCCACAGGCCGCCCAGCACTGCGGCGATTTCGAGCCGCCGCCGGTTTCGGGCCGCGTGGGGGCGGGGGGCCGGCTCGATGGTCATGGGCGGCATTCACGGGTTCGGCGCGCGGGGGGCAACAAGGTCCTTGCAACGGTCCGGTTTCGCGGGAAGACTCTTGATGGAAACGATACGGGTTTTTCCGGGGCCGAGTCTCTCATGGATCTGGACACAATTCTGAGGGAAGTCGACGACTGTCAGGCTTCCGATCTCTATCTCATCGCGGGCGCCGTCCCCTGCATGAACTGCGACGGCGTCTACCGGGCGCCGGAGGCGTGCCACGGCAAGCGCCTTACGCCGCTGGTGCTCGAGGACTTCGCCCGCAGCATGATGACCGAGGAGCAGTGGGCCGAACTGCTGCGCGGCCGCGAGATGAATCTCGCCTTCATGAGCGACGGCGTCGGCCGGTTCCGCGTCAACATCCTCTTCCAGCGCGGCAGCATCGGCATGGTCATGCGGCGCGTGGTGATGGAGATCCCGACGCTGAAGGAACTCAACCTGCCGCCGGTCCTGCGCGACGCGGCCCTCGCCGACCGCGGCATCGTCCTCGTCACCGGCGCGACGGGCAGCGGCAAGTCCACCACCATGGCCTCGATGGTCGATTACCGCAACCAGATCATGAGCGGGCACATCGTTACCATCGAGGACCCCATCGAGTTCGTCTACCGTCACCGCAAGTCGATCGTGACGCAGCGCGAGCTCGGCATGGACACGGTGAGCTTCAAGGAGGCGCTGCGCAACAGCCTGCGCCAGGCGCCCTCGGTCATCTCCATCGGCGAGCTTCGCGACGCGGAAACCGTGCAGTTCGCGCTCCACGCCGCGGAAACCGGGCACCTGGTCTTCGCGACGCTGCACTCGACGAACGCCTCGCTGACCCTCGAGCGCATCCTGCACTTCTTCCCCGGCGACATGGAGCGCCAGGTCGTGATGCAGATGTCGCTCAACATGAAGTGCGTGGTGAGCCAGCGGCTGATTCCCCGCGCGGGCGGCGGCCGCGCCGTGGCCTGCGAAGTGCTCATCAACACCCCGCGCTGCCAGGACCTGATCTCGAAATGGGACCTCGCCGGCATCCGCGAGTACATTCGCGCCGAGAACAACGAGGGCATCCAGGACTTCGACCGCGAACTCTACAAGCTCCACAAGCGCGGCCTGGTTTCGCTGGAGGACGCCCTCAACACGGCGGAATCGCCCAGCGAACTCGCCATGAAGATGAAGGGCGTCGGCATCAAGCCCGGCTCCTCCTGGGAGGACGTCTCGGACCCCTGGTCGGAAATCCCCGACCCCTACGCGACGCCGGAGAGCCTTCGCGGGCACTACTTCAAGGACGGCCAGAACGTCAGCCCCTACACGAACGAGGGCGCGATCTCCGGCGAGGGCGAGCGCGGCGTCTCCGGCATCATCCCGCGCCCGCAGTTCGGCCACATCGTGAACAAGCCCTCCCTTTCCCCGGGGATGATGCCGCGGCCGGGCGAAGTCGACGTGTCGGCGCCGCCGCCAGGTGGCTACTATCGCGGGGCCGACGGCCAGCCGATGGCGGCCGTCGAGGAAAAGCCCGGCCGTCCCAAGGCTCCGCCGCACCCCAAGGCGCGCGTGGCCGCCGGCCCGGACAAGGTCGTCGACAAGTACAAGGCCCTCATCGACGACGCCACCGCCCCCACCGGCGACAGCGCGTTCGACTCCAGCATGGACGAACTGGACTGACGCGGCGCACCGACGAGAGCTCTACGAGATAGAGGGTGGCTTGGGCGTCCCGCCCAGGCGAACTTCAGCCGCCCCGTTCGCGTGATGCTTCGGCGAGACACCAAAGCCACCCTGTCCAGCCCCCCGCTCTCCACCCGCCATCTCGTCCCGTCTTTGCGCCCCTTTGCGGTTCTCCGCGCCTCTGCGCTGAAATCGTTTTCATGCGACACCCGGAAAGCGCACAGCGCAAAGTCGCGAAGCGCGCGGAGGTTGCGCAAAGAGGGTGGCTTGGGCGTCCCGCCCGTGCAGACGACAGCCGTCCCAATCACCAACGCGCCGTTCGATCTCCACGAACTCGCCGCGGCTCCCCGTCTCTGCGTTGACTTCGCCCGTTCGCGGCGCAGAGGCGTCACGTTCGCGCGGTCATGCGCTCGCGACCCGTCTTCGAGATACGAACTACGAGCCTTTCCGTCTGTCGAAGCACTCCACGTTCACGCTGGTTGAGCATCCATTCTCAAGGGCAAGGCGGGTGACAAACCATCGTCGCACTTCAGGATTCTGGCCTCTGCCCTGAACTTCTTGCAGAACGCCAGAGAGCACCACATCTCCTCGCCCTTCCTCCACGTTTCGAAGAACAAACTGTAATCCCCGGCGGGTATCGACAGGGTTCGTCCGTCCGTGATGCTGGCCACCTCCACCTCCCCGCCGGGAGGAACGCTAAACGGAACACGGATCCCGCGCACTGCTCCGTCGATCAATCGGTGTTCATCGACGATCTTCACAACGACATGAAGTGCGCCAGTCTCGTCCAGAGTGAGGAACGACGTCGAACCCTCCCGCCACGCGAACCCTTGGCTGACGTGTTCGGGAGTCCAGTCGTTGAACGGATTCTCCAGTGCGCCGTGAAAGACTGCCACCTGCGAGTAGGACACATACAGACTGAAATCGGGCTCGTCGGGCATCCCATCCATCAACATCTCTCCTGCTTGCCCGAGTCCATGACCTTGATCTCGAACTGCTCTCCGCCCCAGATTCCTCGCCACCGACTTCCCAGGCCTGCTCCGGCTCCCGTATCGCCACTCTGGTTGATCGTGCCGAATGGGTGCTCAGGCCGTGAGGCTGAGCGCCGCCGCGAAACGGTCAGGCCCGGATCTGACGAAGACGGGTTTGCCGAATCGGTGTGGTCTGCGATGAGGCAAGGAAGGGACTCGGTGGAGGCGGTCGACGCGACGGTCGAAATAAACGCCGCACAAATGATCCCTTCGTGAACCACTTCGAGGGTCTGTCTCCCCTGTCTTTGCATCGCGTGTCTCACCAACCTAGAATCGTGACTGAAACACATCGTGGCGCCGACAATCCAAGGACAAGGTGACACCTGAACGAAACGATCAGCGTACTATCCACCATATCCGAGATCCTTCAGCAGAGTCTTTCCGGCGATGATGTCTACATAAGTGACGCATTCCGGGTCCAGGGGGCGATCAGAGGCGATCTCTTTGTCGGGGTCGAACTTGCGAACGGGTCAATTGAGGCGCCCCGCAACGCTGCTGCCAGGATGCTCCAGGAGTTCCCCCCGGTACCGGTGATGACGCACTGGCAACCTCCCTATTTCTGATCCAGTCGGAAACCGAGTCCCCGATCCGGCTATGTCCGTTTCCTGGCCGGGAGTCAAGGGCCCGGGCGGCGTGGCGGAACGCGGCCTACTCCGCGCCTTCGACGAGCGGGACGAAGCGCACGGGCATGATGTCCTGGCGGTCGAAGGCGTCGCCGGTTCGCGTCCACTTCGCGAGCGTCTGCGTCGATTCCGGGCCGCCGAGCGTTTCGCCCACGGGTGCGACCATCGCGCCGCCGTCGGCGAGTTGTTCCAGCAGTTCGCGCCGGATTTCGCGGGCGGCGGCGGTGACGAGAATGCGGTCGTAGGGCGCCCGCGCCGAATACCCGGAGGAACCGTCCGTCTGGACGACCAGGACGTTGCCGGCGCCGACGGACCGAAGGCGTTCGCGGGCCGACCGCGCCAGCTCGGGAATGCGTTCGAGCGTGACGACCTCGCGACAGAGCCGCGAGAGCACCGCCGCCTGGTAGGCGCTCCCGGTGCCCACCTCCAAAACGCGGTGGTGGGGCCGGAGGTCGAGATGCTCGGTCATGACGCCGACGATGAAGGGCTGGCTGATGGTCTGGCCGTAGCCGATGGAGAGCGGCCGGTCCTCGAAGGCATGATCGCGGAACTCCCGCGTGACGAAGAGACGGCGGTCGAGCGCCGACATGGCGCCCAGCACGCGTTCGTCGCGGATGCCGCGCGCGCGCAACTGGTCGGCGACCATTCGGGCTGCGGGGGGATCGGGGGTCTGGCGGCGCGGGGGCCGTCGCAGGAGATCGGCGAGACGGCGAATCGGCATGATTCGACTCCGCCGCCAGGGTAGCGGCGAAGCGCCCGCCATGCAAGGAAGGTTGGAAAGAATTCCCGCCGGCCGGCCCGGGAGGGAGGGGGATGGGCCGGCCGGCGGGTCCTGCCGAAAAGAGGATGTACGGTTCCGCCCGCCCTCCCCTCGTCAGACGGCTCCCGCCGCCATGACGACGGCCACGAACGCGACCGCCGCGAGGAGAAGGTTTCCAGCCTTCATGGCTCTGCTCCTGTCTTAGAGAGTCGCGCCGGCACCCCGGTGCGCGGCGCTCCCCGTCTCCGCCCGCGAGAACGACTTCACTTCACTAGACGACGCGGCCCCCGGTTTTGTTCACTGGCTGCGGACTTTTTTTCGAGAGCCGGTCAAGAGACTCCGGCGAGGAGCGAGAAGTTTGAAGATCGTCGTACTGGACGGATACACGCTGAACCCCGGCGATCTCTCGTGGGACGCGGTGCGGGCGCTGGCGGGGGAGTTCGAAGTCCACGACCGTACCCCGCCCGAAGCCATCGTCGCGCGCTCGCGGGGGGCCGACGCGATCCTGACGAACAAGACCCCCGTTTCGCGCGAGACCATCGTGGCCCTGCCGGACCTGAAGTACATCGGCGTCCTGGCCACCGGGTTCAACCAGGTCGCCACCGGCGCCGCGGCGGAGCGCGGCATACCCGTGGCCAACGTTCCGGAGTACGGGACCGAGAGCGTCGCGCAGTTCGCCATCGCGCTCATGCTGGAACTGGCGTCGCGGGTCGGCTTGCACGACCGGTCGGTGGCCGCGGGCGACTGGGCGCGGTGCGCGGACTTCTGCTACTGGAGGGCGCCGCTGGTGGAGCTCTCCGGCCGGACGATCGGCATTGTCGGCTTCGGGCGCATCGGGCGGCGCGTGGGGGAAATCGCGCGGGCGTTCGGGATGGAGGTGCTGGCGGCGGGTGGCGGGCGGTCGAAGCTCGTCGCGGGCTATCCGTTTCGCGAGTGCTCGACGGAAGAGTTGTTCGCGAAGTCCGACGTCGTGTCGCTGCATTGTCCGCTGACGGCGGAGAACGAAGGCATGGTGAATCGCGCGCTGCTGAAGACGATGAAGCCCTCGGCGTTCCTGGTCAACACGGCGCGCGGGCAACTGGTGGTGGAACGCGATCTGGCGGAGGCGCTGAACGGGGGAACGCTGGCCGGCGCTGCGGTCGACGTCGTGTCGAAGGAGCCCATCGCTCCGGACAACGCGCTGTTGGGCGCGAAGAACATCGTCATCACGCCCCACATCGCGTGGGCGGCGAAGCCCGCGCGCGAACGGCTGATGCGAACGGTGGCGGAGAACATCGCCGCGTGGCGAAACGGCGAGCCGAAGAACGTGGTGAACGGCGTGCGCTGAAGAGCGGGTCTACGCCAGGTTCGCCATCGCCTTCTCCAGATTCGCCGCTCCGTTGCGCAGCAGTTCCTCCATCGGGGCGTCGCCGCCGACGCGAATGGCGGTGACGCCCCGTCGCACCAGGGACTCGCGCGCCTTCTTGTCGAATCCGCCCGCCGCCACGACGACGCGCTTTCCGCGCTGCAGCGCCGTCTGCACGACGCGGCCCGGCCCCTTTCCGCCGAGGGACTGCGCGTCGAAGCGGCCTTCGCCCGTGACGACGATGTCGGCGGCGGCGATGGCATCGTCGAGATTCGTCCACGCGGCGACGAAGTCGAAGCCCGGAACGCGGCGCGCGTCCAGCGCCACTTCGAACGCGAACGCGATTCCGCCGGCGGCTCCCGCGCCGGGGCGCTCCATGAGGTGGTCCGGCTTGTCGAACGCGTGGCAGAGAAGACGCGCGCAGCGTTCCGTCTCGCGCTCCAGTTCCGGGCGGTCGCGTTCCCGCAATCCCTTCTGGGGGCCGAAGACCGCAGTCGCCCCGTTCGGTCCGAGCAGCGGATTCGTGACGTCGCACGCGATCGTGATTCGCGGAACCCCGGCGAGTTCCGGCGCGGTGAAGCGGTCGATGGCGGACCAGTTTCGCGGCGCGACGTCCGCCGCCGGTTCGCCCTCGGCGTCGAGAGCGCGCAGCCCGAGAGCCTGGAGCGCGCCAAGCCCCAGGTCGTTCGTCGCGCTGCCGCCGACACCCATCAGGATGCACGCGACGCCGCGTTCGGACGCCGCGCGAACGAGTTCCCCGGTGCCGCGCGATGACGTGGCAAAGGGGTCGCGTTCATCCTCGGCGAGCATGGCAAGACCGCTCGCGGCCGCCATTTCCACGATGGCGGCGGTACCGCTCTCCGGAAGGCCATACGTTTCGCGCACGGCGGCGGGAACGCGCGCGAGTTCCACGAGCCCCAGGGACGCCTTCGTTTCGCGAAGCAGCGGATCGCGCACCGGAACGCGGACGACCCTGCCCTGTGCCGCCGTCGTCAGCACGTCGCAGAATCCGTCGCCGCCGTCCGAGAGGAGCGCGTGTTCGGCGACCCATCCGGGATGCGCGGAGCCGATGCCGCGCGCGGCGGCCAGGCACGCCTCGCGCGCGGTCATAGAGTTTCTGAACTTGTCGAAAGCGAGGAGGACGCGCATGGAGCGTGAGTGACCCGGCCGGCGCGTCCGCGCAACCGTCATTCGCCGGCGATCGACTTCCAGTTGGCGTCGGCTTCGGCGGCGAGCTTCTGTTCGCCGGCCTTCCATTCGTCGATCGCGTTGCCCCAGATGCCGGTGTAGAACAGAAAGAGCCGTCCGTTCGAGACCTTGTAGCTCTTCGGGTCGGCCTCGGCCTTCTCGCCCTTCG
>JAJFLJ010000212.1 GCA_021772755.1 Candidatus Sumerlaeota bacterium | reverse complement strand
CGTGGCGCTGGCGTCGCTGGTGGTGTTTCCGGATCTCGCGTCGATCCAGGAGCGCTTTCCCGGGCTGGCCGCAGACAAGCTGGGGCACGACGCCGCGTATCCGGCGATGATGACGCTGTTGCCGGCGGGTCTGCTGGGTCTCGTGGCGGCCTCGCTGATCGCCGCGTTCATGTCGACGGTTTCGACGCAGCTGAACTGGGGTTCCTCCTACATCGTGCACGACTTCTGGAAACGGTTCGTGAAGCCGAAGGCGTCGGAGCGGGAACTGGTGAACGTGGGCCGCGCGTCGACGGTTCTTCTGATGGTGTGCGGCGGGGCCTTCGCGCTCCAGTTGCAGGACGCTCTCGGTGCCTTCAACATCCTGCTGCAGATCGGCGCGGGCACGGGGCTGATCTTCGTGCTGAGATGGTTCTGGTGGCGGGTGAACGCGTGGGCGGAGATCGCCGGAATGGTGGTCTCGTTCCTCGTCGCGCTGGGGTTCTTCTGCATCGGAAAGTGGACCACCCTGGAGTTCCCGTCCCACTACCAGCTCCTGATCGGCGTCGGCATCACGACTCTGGGCTGGTTCATCACGATGCTGGCGACGGAGCCGGACGATGCGGCGACGCTGCGCGCGTTCTACCGCAAGACGCGCCCCGGCGGGCCGGGATGGAAGAAGGTCCTGCGGGAAGCGGAAGCCGACGGCGAGTCGCTGGAGGACCCGAACGCGGCGTGGCAGGTTCCGCGCGGAATCCTGGGAATGCTGCTGGGATGCGGCGCGGTGTACTCGGGACTGTTCGCGACGGGCATGTGGATCTACGGGAGGACGGGACCGGCCGCGGTTCTGACGCTCTCGTCGGTCGCGTGCACGGCGGCGCTGGTGTACGCATGGAACAAGCTGGCGGGAAGCGACGGCCGCCAGACGGACTGATCCGTTCGGCAGCGGCTAGCGGAGCTTCCTGGGGACGATGCCGAAGGAGCGGCGGGATTCGTCGTCGTCGGATTCGGCGGCGAGCCGTTCGGTGGAGAAGCGAAGGCGGGAGGCTTCGGCTTCGGGCAGCGAGATGAATTCGAGGCCGATCTCGACGCACGGAGGAGCATTGGTCGCGGCGGGATGAAACCGGGCCCAGCGCACGGTGGCGCGGGCCTTGAGCGGGTCGCGCAGAAACGGAAGTTCGAGGGAGAGTTCGGCGTAGTGCAGGCCGCCGGAGAGGATGCGCCAGTCCTCCTCGCCGAGTTGAGACGATCGAACGCGAGTCCCCCTGGGGGAGATGTCCAGGGCGATTCCGCGCACGGTGCGGGGTTCGAAGGAGACTTCGGGATAGAGCAGCGTGACGATGACGTCGGTGCGAATGCCGAGCCGTCTGTGGGTGCGCTGTCCGTCGTTGTCGGTCGCGGTCTTCATCTCGGGGGTGGGGTGTCACGCGGCGTGCCCGTTTGCCAAGAAGAATCGATTTCGCGCCGAATACCGCGCCTGCGAAATCTCCCGGATAATCGGAGTCCTCCATCGTTTCCGTTGCCGCCTGCGGTTCGGGCTGCATGGTGCAGGCATTCCGTCTCCGGAGCGCCGCATCCATGTTTCGTCCCGTTACCGCCCTTATCGCACCGCTTGCCGTCGTCGCGACGATGTCGCCTGCCCAGCCAGTGGCGATTCCCGACGACTACGCGCCGCCGTTCTTTCCCGGCGGGCGCCCGCTGGAAGGCCTGGTAATCACGCTCGATCCCGGCCACGGGGGGAGCAGTTTCAGCGAGGGGTATCATGGCAGCGCGCGCGGGGTGAATTCGCGGGTGGTGGAGGGCGATCTGAACATGCGGGTGGCGGGGCTGGTGTTCCACCATCTGCGGGACGCCGGCGCGGAGGTTCATCTGACGCGGCGGGACGACCGAAAGGTGACGGCGGGGGCGACGGGCCGGGCGGAGGAGCTCGGCGCGCGGCCGACGATGGCGGACGCGACGCGTTCGCATCTGTTTCTGTCGATGCACCACAACGCGGCTCCGAGGGAAACGGCCGACGGGGTCGTGATTCTGATCTGGCCGACGGACAGCGCGGGGGAAGAGCAGCCGCTGGAAGTGGCGTTCGCGGACCTTCTGCGCGAGGAGGTCGGCAAGACGGTCCACCACACCGAGGACTTTCCGCACTATCTCAACGAGCATCCGCTGGTGACGGACAGCGATCTGCCGAGCGCGGTCGTGGAGTTCGGATTTCTGTCGAACGCGGAGTTCGACGAGTGGGTGACGCGGCCGACGTCGCACAAGAAGGAGGCGGTCGGCGTGTACAACGCGGTGGCGCGCATGTGGGCGGAGCACGGCGAAGAGCTGGACGAGTTGCGCGAAGGGGTTCTCGGCGAAGCGGCACCCGCTTCGCAGCCGACGAGCCGTCCGGTCGCGAGCGCGGCGTTTCCGCTGGGCGAACCGCCGCGGGACGTCTGGCCGCAGGACCGCCCTATCGCGAACGACGCCGAAGCGGCGTGGTTTCTGAGGACGTGGAAGAAGGCGCGTCTCTCGGACGCGACGACGTTCTATCTGGAGGCGGAATTCGGCGAGAGCGTGGCGATCCGTTCGAACATGCGCCTGGTCGCGGAGTCGTTCGGCCGCGACCTGGAGAAGGCGATGGGCAGGAAGCTGGACATCGCGTTCACGGACCTGCCGGCGAAATCGCTGGGCAGGGACATCTTCGGTTCGATGAAGATTCCCATGGCGATGACGTGGGCGGAGCCGCGCGAGGACAGCGGCGAGATGACGCAACTGCTGCTGGGCGAGCCGCTGTTCCTGCTGGATGCGACGGAGGAGGAGGACTATTATCTCGTGCAGGGAATCGATGGCTACTGCGGATGGGTGCGAGCGGACGCGGTGGAGCGGTTCGGACACGAGAGGTTCGCAGAGGCGATGGCAGACACGGGGTTCCGGATTCCCGCGACGACGGACCGCGACGGATTCATGATTCCCGCCGGTGCCGTGGCGGGCAGTGCGCTCGCGGGACGAGCCGGCGGGTACGAACAGCCGGCGGTCGAGAAGAAGAACGTCGGCGCGATGGTGGCGGAGACTGCGCTGCGGGAGTTTCTGTATACGCCGTACAACTTCGGCGGGCGGTCGCCGCTGGGGCTGGACTGCTCGGGGCTGGTGGGCGTGTGCTGGTCGGTGGCGGGGGTGCAACTGCCGCGCGACGCGAACCAGCAGGCGATCGTGGGACGGCTCGTGGCGACACCGTGGTTCAAGACGGGGCTGCAGCCGGGAGACAATCTGTTCTTCGTGGGCGACAACGGCAAGGTGTGGCACGCGGGGATCAGTCTGGGCGGGCCGCGCTTCGTTCACGCGTCGCCACCGGAGGTCCAGATCGGAAGCCTCGATCCCGGTGATCCTCTGTACGCCGAGGGCTGGGCGAAGTGCTTCGCGTTCGCGAGGCGGCCTGCGGAGTGAATGCGGCGCGCGTCAGTTCTCGCGCGGCTGCGTGACGACAAGCGTGACGAGGGCGAGGATGCTGACAAGGACGACGAGAACCATGGCTTCGTGATCGCGACCGGTCACGATGTAGTCGTAGATGGCGAGGGACGCGGTCTGGGTGCGGCCGGGGAGGCTGCCGGCGACCATGAGGGTGGTGCCGAAATCGCCCATGGCGCGCGCGAAGGCGATGGTCGCGGCGGCGACGAGAGGCGCGCGAATCTGGGGAAGGTGGACGTGCCAGAAGAGGTTCCAGCCGGATGCGCCGGCGAGGCGGGCGGCTTCGGTGACTTCGGGGTCTGAGATGGAGAAGGCGGCGGCGAGCTGGCGCGCGACGATGGGGATGGTGGCGACGGACGCGGCGACGATGGCGGCGTTGACGGTAAAGGCGAGAGGGGCGCCGAAGAGGGCTTCCCAGAGTCTTCCGATGGCGCTGTCGGCGCCGATGGCGACGAGCAGAAAGTAGCCGAGAACCGTGGGGGGAAGCACGAGGGGGAGGAGCACGGCGGCTTCGAAGAGGCGCTGGCCGGGAAAGCGGCGCTGGGCCAGCATCCACCCCAGCAGCGATCCGAGAACCACGGCGAGCACGGTCGCGGCGACGGAGACGTGGATGGATATCCAGACGGGCCGCCAGTCGATGGTCGCCAGAGCGGGCGCGCGAAAGTCCGCCGCGATGCGGCGCGCGGCGTCGCTGGCGCGAAGATGCGCGGCGAAGCGCTCGGCGGTTTCCGGATGAAGGGAGTTCGCCGCGATGCCCATCGTGTGGGCGATGCGCGTGCCTTCGTATTCGTTCAGGCGGAGAACGCGCGGCTCGTCTTCGGGGCGAAGCACGGAGATGGCGACGAACGCCGCGTCGGCGTTACCGGAAGCGGCGATTTGCCAGGCGGACTTCACGTCGCCGGCATAGACGAGTCGGGAGGCGAGCGCGCCGGTGGGGGCGATGCGTTCGACGACCCGCAGCGCAGCGCGACCATAGGGAGCGGTTTCGGGATTGGCGATGGCGATTCGACGGTCTGCCCATTGGGGAGCCATGAGACCGGCGGCTCCTGAAAGAGGGGGCGCGTCGTTCTCGGGCTGCCAAAGGACGAGTTCGCCGGTGGTGTAGACGGCGAGGGATTCGGGATCGAGAAAGCCGTCGGAGGCGAGGCGTTCGGCGGTTTCGGAGTCGGCGCCGAGGAAGAGGTCGAAGGGCGCGCCCTCGCGCAGTTGCAGGGCGAGCACGCCGGTGGAACCGGTGGTGAGATCGACGGCGTTGCCGGTCTCGCGTTCGAACTCGCGGGCGATGGCGCCGACGGCGTCGGCGACGCTGGACGCGGCGGCGACGGTCAGAGGTCGCCCGCGGTCTTCCGGGCCGCACGCCAGGGCGAAGAGGCATGTGACGATGAGGAGTGCGATCCTGGACATGGCGCCGAGAGCCTCGTTATGCACGAACGAACATAACGCCCGGCGGCGGTCAACCGCCGATGGGGCTATCGGAGGCGGCGGAGAATGCGCCGGACGGGGGCGGTGGAGGCGGTGCGGGCTTCGCGCTCGGCGTCGGCATAGGCTTCGAGAACGGCCCTGCCAGCCGGAGTGAGACGGGCTCCCCCGCCTCCGGCGCCGCCGGCGGTGCGCTCGACGAGGGGTGACTTGAAGAGGGCGTTCATGGACTGGACGAGAGCCCAGGCGCGCCGGTAGGACATTTCCATGGCACGGGCCGCTTCGGCGATGGAGCCGGTGTCGCCGATGAGCTGGAGCAATTCGGCGCGGCCAGGGCCGATGGCGACCTCGCCACCAAGGTAGATTCGCAGACGAACGGCGGATTTGGCGGGCTTCTTCATGGCGGGCGGGGAACCCGGGGGGCGGCTGAGGTGTCGAACGGAAAGCAGGAAGCCTGCGGAGCCTGCCGTTCGTCAACTGAGGTTGACGGACCCAAACGGGCAAATACAGTGTCCCCCAATATAGTGGACAGAGCCAGAGAACAGGGGCAGACCATGCGACATGACGACGAAAGACACCCCGTTCTTCGGACGGTGATCGGCGTGTTCTGCTGCCTGGCGCTGGTGGCGGAACTGTCGGCGCAGGGGCAGCAGTTCGTGTACCGGACGACGAACCTGCCGACAGGACGCGCCTTCGGCGGGACAGCGGTTCTCGGCGACTACGTCTATTATCTCGGGGGGTCCCAGGCGACGGGCGACGAGGCGGCAACCGAGTCGGTGAGCACGAGCGTCGTGAAGGCGCAGATTCTGCCGAACGGCCGGGTCGGCGCGTGGGAGCAAACGACCCCTCTTCCCCAGCCACGCCACTATATCGAAAACGCGACGCTGGTTCTCAACGACGTGGTGTATATCGTCGGCGGTTCGTCGCTGCCGCTGAACGGCGACCGGTACAATACGGCGCTGTTCTCGCGGCCGCTGCCCAACGGCACGCTGCTGCCATGGACGGAGTCGCAGCCGTTCGCGCCGGACGGACTCTCGACGATCACGGCGGTCTCCACGCCCGGACATATCCACATCATCGGCGGACTTGGCCAGGCGGACGGCGCGAGCAACAAGGTGTATTCGAACACGATCTACGCGGACGGTTCGATGGGAAGCTGGACGGCGGGTCCGACACTGCCCATTCCGCTGTGGTACCACAGTGCCGGGGCGGCAGGCGGACGGGTGTACGTCTGGGGCGGGCTGCCGACGAGCGCCCCCCAGCCGGTGTCGCCACTGATGCTTTCGGCGCCGATCCTGGGTTCGGGCAAGCTCGGTCCCTGGCGGCGGGAAGCGCGGGCGCTTGAGCTTCCCTTCTACAGCGCGTCGACGGCCGTGGCGGGCAACTATCTGATGTCGTTCTCGCCGCGCTACACGGACGGAGTGAAGAGCAACGACGTGTGGTACGCGGCGGTCACGCCGCAGGGCGTGAGCAACTGGTTCCGGCGCCCCAGCGGGGTCCCCAACCAGGTCTATCACGCGGCGGCCCCGGACTACCGCCGCGGCGCGATCTACTTCGGCGGCGGACGAACGAATTCCGGCGAGGCGATGCTGAAAGACTTCTTCTTCTTCAGCCTGGGTTCGGCCGCGCGCGATCAAGCGGAGAAGGCGTGGCTCGCCGCGCAGCAGGCGCACCAGAACACGGTGGCGGCGTTCCCCGCACCAACCGCAGGTCAGCAGCAGGCTCCGACGACGCTGACCTATACCACGGCTTCGACGCTTTCGGCCGGGGCGATCAAGGGATTCCAAACGTACGCGGATGCGCAGGCCAGTGCGAGCAGCCAGCGTCTTCCGATGGTGGTGTACTTCACGATGGAGACGGCCCAGCCGTGCAGGGAACAGCGGCAGATGCTCGACAGCGCGGAGTTCCAGCAGATCGCCCCGAAGGCGACGTGGGCGTGGGTGGAGACGAAGGACTTTCCGCAGCTGGCGCAGCAGCTCGGCGTGTACCGCGTTCCGACGTGGGTGTTCTACGACCGGGCGGGCAACGAGGTGCAGACCGCACGCACGGTCGGCGTGAAGACGGTGCCGGACCTGGCGAAGATCGTTCTCGCCCTGCCGTAGCGGGAAGGCACCAGGAACGGCTGACGGTCCGATCGAACCGCTCCGCGCGCCGCTGCCCGCCAACTGGCGGTTGACCAGCCGAAGGATGCTCCCGCAGAGTGTCGCATAAAGCACAGAACGGGGGTCGGCCATGCGAGTGCTCGACGGAACGAGTTTCCATTCCCGGACGTTGATCGGCGTGTTCTGCTGCCTGGCGCTGGTGGCGGAACTGGCGGCGCAGGGTCAGCAGTTCGTGTACCGCACGACGAACCTGCCGACAAGACGGGCATTCGGCGGGACAGCTGTTCTCGGCGACTACGTCTACTATCTTGGAGGCTCCCAGGCGACGGGCGACGAGGTGGCAACCGAGTCCGCGAGCACGAGCGTGGTGAAGGCGCAGATTCTGCCGAACGGGCGAATCGGCACGTGGGAACAGACGACCCCCCTTCCGCAACCTCGCCATTATATCGACAACGCGACGCTGGTTCTCAACGACGTGGTCTATGTCATCGGCGGCTCTTCGGCGCCACTGAGCGGCGACCGGTACAACACGGCACTGTTCTCGCGGCCACTGCCCAACGGCACGCTGTTGCCCTGGACGGAGTCGCAGCCGTTCGGCACGGAGGGACTGTTGTCGGTCACGGCGGTCTCCACGCCCGGGCATATCCACATCATCGGCGGACTGGCGCAGGGAAGCAACGTGAGCAACAGGGTCTACTCGAACACGATCTACGCGGACGGTTCGATGGGAAGCTGGACGGCTGGTCCGAGTCTTCCGATCGGGCTTTGGTACCACAGCGCGGGAGCTGCCGGCGGACGCGTCTACGTCTGGGGCGGGCTGCCGACGGTGGATCCGAGTCCGACTTCTCCGCTGATGTTTTCTGCGCCGATTCTGGGTTCGGGGAAGCTGGGTCCGTGGCGCCGCGAGGCGCAGACGCTTCAGCAGGGATTCTATGGGGCGTCGACGGCCGTGGCGGGCAACTATCTGATGTCGTTCTCGCCGCGCTACGCGGGTGCGGTAAAGAGCAACGACGTGTGGTACGCGGCGGTCACGCCGCAGGGCGTGAGCAGCTGGTTCCGGCGTCCCAGCGGCGTCCCCAACCAGGTCTACCACGCGGCCGCACCGGACTACCGCCGGGGGGCGATCTACTTCGGCGGCGGACGAACAGTGACCGGCGGAGCGATGCTGAGCGACTTCTTCTTCTTCAGCCTGGGATCTGCCGCGCGCGAGCAGGCGGAGAAGGCGTGGCTCGCCGCGCAGCAGGCGCACCAGAACACGGTGGCCGCGTTCCCCGCACCTGCGGCCGGACAGCAGCAATCGCCGACGACGCTGACCTATACGACGGCTTCGACGCTTTCGGCCGGGGCGATCAAGGGATTCCAGACGTACGCGGAGGCGCAGGCCAGCGCGAGCAGCCAGCGTCTTCCGATGGTGGTGTACTTCACGATGGAGACGGCGCAGCCGTGCAAAGAACAGCGACAGATGCTCGACAGCGCGGAGTTCCAGCAGATCGCGCCGAAGGCGACGTGGGCGTGGGTGGAGACGAAGGACTTTCCGCAGCTGGCGCAGCAGCTCGGCGTGTACCGCGTTCCGACGTGGGTGTTCTACGACCGGGCGGGCAACGAGGTGCAGACCGCGCGCACGGTCGGCGTGAAGACGGTGCCGGACCTGGCGAAGATCGTTCTCGCCCTGCCGTAGCGCGACTTCACCAGGGCCAAATCCTGTTCCAGGCTTCCATCCAGTCGGCTCCGCCTGTCTTGACGAGTCGTTCCGCTTCGACGATTTCGACACCGGGCTTTCCGCGAAAGGCGTCGATCTTGTCGATGGTGGGAACGGTGAAGCGGATTTCGACGGGTTTTCCCGGAACGTATGTCCGGGCGCCGCGCATGTCGGCGAGGGCGGCCCGGGAGGCTTCCTCGATCATGACGCGGGCTCTTGCAGGTGCGATCTGACGGGCGGAGTAGCGCGTGAGGCCCTTCTTGACGGCGACCGTCGGAATGGCGTCGCCGAGGATTTCGCGCGCTTCGGCGCAGACGGCTTCGTCGCCGGTGACGAGCGCGATGGGGCATCCGTAGTGGCCGCAAAGGGCTGCGTTGATTCCGAGCTCGCCGACGTGGTCGTCGTTGAACCACATGTTGGCCCAGTTGACGGTGGAAATGGTGTGGGAGAGAACGGCGTCGGGCGTTCCGGCGCGTCCGTGCATGCCGACGAGAAGACAGGCGTCGGCGCCCTGTTCGAGGAACTCGGTGTAGCGTCCCCACATGTGTCCCGCGACCCACTGGGCTGCGGGGTGAAGAAGCTCGGGGACGACCGAGTTGAAGCGGTATCCGCCGTCGGCACCGTGACAATCGACGATGACGACGTCTGTGGCGCCGGCGGCGATGGCTCCGCGCACGGCGGCGTTGAGTTCCTCGGTGTAGAGGCGGCGGGCCTCCTGAAAGAGAGTGGTGTCGCCGCCGACCTGCTCCCAGCGGATGATTCCGCTGACGCCTTCGAGGTCCGCCATTATGAGGATTCGCATCGTTCGCTCCGTCGCTGAAGAGTCTGTCGGCTATGATTCCAGGATTTCGGGTTTCATGGCGGGCGGGGTCCAGTCCTGGCGCGCGATCGCGTGGCGCACCATCTCCGTTCCGTACCAGACGCCGGTTCCTTCGCGGGTCATCCCGGCCTTGAGCATCACGCGGGTCGAGCCTTCGTTGGCGGCAAGGGCCAGGGCAACGACATGGTCCGCGTTCAGGCGTTCGAATGCGAACCAGAGGGAGGCCTGCGCGAGTTCGGTGGCGTAGCCGCGGCCCCAGGCGGTTTCGAGCAGAATGTAGCCGACCTCGATCTCCGGGGGTTCGGCGCCGGGGAGGTATTGCAGCCCGGCACGTCCGATGAAGGCGCCGGTGTTGCGCTCGGTGACGACCCAGAGTCCGAAGCCATGGGCGGTCCAATGTGCGCGGAGGGATTCGAGCTTCACGGCGGCTGCGGAGGCATCGCCGCGAGGGAGCGCGTTGGGGATGTGGCGCATGGCTCCGGGGTCTCCGGCCAGGCGAAGGAGGAGTTCGAGGTCTCCTTGCGCCCAAGGGCGGAGGAGAAGGCGGGGAGTTTGGAGGAGCATTCGGTGGCCCTCTAAGCCAAGGCGTTTCAGTAGCCTGCGGATTCTCCGGGCGCAAGGGCGACGTTTCCTTGTTGACGCTGCCCGCCCGTGGAGCGGACCTCATTGGCGAAACCTATTCTGTGGAGATTCGCGCATGAATCGCATTCTCAAAGCCGGTTTGCTCTCGGCCGCTCTCGTTGGCATGACCCTTCCGGCAGTCGCCCATCGCTACGACCGTCAGCACGACACGCATTTGCTGCGCCCCATGGCGTACGTGGCCCATTCCGTGGGCATACTGGTGGAATACACCGTAATGCGCCCGATTCACTGGGCGGTGTCGCGCGACGAACTGGATATCGTCTTTGGGCACCAGGCGAGCGTGAACGACGATGGCACGTACTTCGAGTGGGTTCACGGGGACTACGAGCCTTCGATCGCGGTGGACCGCGCCGCCCTGGCCAAGGGCGGGCAGAAGATGGTGAAGTAAGTGGCCGGGGCCTCCCCGGACACCGAGTCGTTTCTCGAATTCCAGGACGTGTCGCGGACCTTCAGCGGTTCCGGCGCGTCCTTTTCTCTTGAGAGCATCTCCTTCGGGGTTCCGCGCGGCGCGACGGCGATGATCGCGGGTCCTTCGGGGTCGGGCAAGACCACGCTGCTGAATCTCGCTGCGGGGCTGGACCGGCCGGACGAGGGGGCGATTCGCTATGGTGGCGCGTGCATTTCCGCGATGCCGGAAGCGGCGCGGGCGAAGTGGCGCGGCGAAGCGAGCGGCTACGTCTTTCAACATCACTATCTGCCGGCGGGGATGCGGTGCGGGGAGGCGGTGGCCGCGCCACTGCTGTGGACACGGAAGTGTTCGCCGAAGGATGCGCTGGCACGGGCGTCGGAGGCACTGGAGGCGGCGGGGCTGGCGGGCTTCGAGAAGCGGGGCGTCGACCGGCTCTCGGGGGGCCAGCGGCAACGGGTCGCCATCGCGCGGGCGCTGGCGTCGGAGCCGCAGCTGGTGCTGGCGGACGAGCCGACGGCGCAGCTGGACAGGGAGACGGCGGCGGGAATCGTGGGTTTGCTGAAGGACTACGTGCGGCGAACGGCGGCGATCATGCTGGTGGTGAGCCACGAGAACCAGGCGGGGGACTGGAACGCGTCGATGACGCTGTCGCTGCGGGACGGAAAGCTTGTCGCGTAGGGATTAGGGCTGCGGGGGCGCGGGATCGGCGCCGTCCTGTTTCAGTTCTTCGAGCACTTCGTCGATGCGGGCGCGGGTGCCGGCCTCGATTTCTCCGCCCTCCTCCAGCAGACGCTGCAACGCGCGCTCGACTTCCGCGATGGTCTGGCTCGTTTCGGGACTGTCGGCGAATTCGCCGACGGCGTCGGTGCCTTCCTCGATCTTGAGGGTGGCGGTCGTTTCGAGCTGCCGCGCCTGGACGAGGAGTTGCTGCAAGGCGGCCTGGATGTCGCCGGTGACTTCCTGGGCCCTGGGGTTGTCCTTCGCGGCCTGAAGAAGCTCGGCGCCGCGGCCAAGCTGTTCGGCGAGCTTCACGCGGTACTCGCCAGCCTTGTCGGAGGCGGTGCCCTCGAAGTTGTCGAGCCAGGACTTCGTGCGGTCGGCGAGTTCCCTGCCGCCGCCTTCCTGAACCCATGTTTCGAGGCGGTCGAAGTGCTGCTTGCCGGATTCGTACATCTGGCGGGCGGCGAGGGAGAGTTCGCCGGAGCCGGACCAGAGCTTCTCGTCGGTCCAGCTTTCGAGTCCTTCGGTCCGCGTGCCGGAACGAATGCGTTCGGCGTTGGCGACGCCCTGGCGGTTGATGACTTCGAGATAGGGGTTTCCGAGGACGAGGGAGTCCTTCTTGATGCGGGCGGCGGAGTTCGGCGGAGCGTAGATGAGGTTGCGGTGCTCGGCGACGATGCGAACGCCGACCTCGACGCCACCGCCTTCGCCGAGTTCGACGGCGGTGACTTCGCCGATCTGGACGCCGTTCATCTTCACGGCGGCGCCGACGGGGAGGTCGCGGGCGTCCTGGAAGGTGTAGGAGTATTCGAGCCCGCCCTTGCGGTCGAGCATGACGACGAGGACGAGCAGGACGGCGCAGCCGATCATGATGCCGGCGAAGACGAAGTTGGTGCGGGAGATACGGGCCTGCATGCGTCGATCCTCGGGGTTTCTACGCGCGGCGGTCGAGCCCTATTCACGGGAATCGGGGTGTGAGTGGTGGGTGGTGGGTGGTGCGGGGCGAGTCGATCGTCTCGCGTTGCGCGTTGTTCGTCGAGCACCCGAGGGTGGCTCGGGCGTCCCGCCCGAGCAGGCCCATGCCTGTCCGAAAGGGCGATCTCCTGGCGGGGACAGCATTCGGAACTCGCGGGCGGCGGAGCGGGCGCTACCCGCCGGTGGCCTGCATGGGGCGGCCGGCGGGCATGGCGATGGCCGTTTGGGCGTCGTAGCGTTCGGCGCGGGCGAGAAATTGCAGTCGCATGTGGTGGCAGACGGTTTCGCGGTCGCGGGCCTTGATGGCGGGGCGCAGATCGATTTCTTCGGGCATGAGGAGGCAGGGCTTGAGGGCGCCGTCGCTGGTGAGGCGGAGCTTGTTGCAGGAGAGGCACTTGGTGTCGGACATCTGGGAGATGAAGCCGATGCGGGCGCGGGTCCCGGCGACGCGGAAGGTGGTGGCGGGGCCGTAGCCGGTGCGGTTGCCGGCGGCGGGGCCATCCCCCTCCGGTTCGAGGGCGAAGCCGAGTGCGGCGAGGCGCGTCTTCAGTTCGGGGACGCCGACGAAGTTGGCGTGGAAGTAGTCCTTCTCGTCGAAGACGGGCATGAGTTCGATGAAGCGCACCTCGACGTTCTTCTCGTCGGAGAAGCGCACAAAGCGGTCGAGTTCGCCGAGCACGAGGGAACGAACGGCGACGCAGTTGATCTTCACGCGGTCGAAGGCGGCGATGGCGGCTTCGATGCCATCGAGGCAGCGCGAGAGAGAACCGCCCCGGGTGATCTCGCGAAAGCGGCCGGCGTCGAAGGTGTCGAGGGAGACGTTCACGCGGTCGATGCCGGCGTCCCGCAGAGTGGCGGCGGTCTGGCGAAGAAGGATGCCGTTGGTCGTCATGGCGACGTCGCGCAGGCGGCCGAAGCGGCGAATGCCGCGAACCCAGTCCGCGAGGCCGGGGCGAATTGTGGGTTCGCCGCCGGTGATGCGAACGGCTTCGGCGCCGAGATCGTTCACCGACACGTCGACGAGGAAGTCGAGATCGTCCCAGGAGAGCTTGTGGGAGTGGGTGGTCGCGCAGCCGCGGACGGGATTGCAGTAGGTGCAGCCGAGGTTGCAGAGGTCCGTGACGCTGATGCGGACGTAGCGAAAGCGCCGGCCGAAACGATCGACAAGGGACTGGGTTCGGCCGGTCTGTGGCAGTTCGAGGAGCGTCATGCGCGCCGCCCGGGAAAAGTCGCTATGCTTTACCCTGCATAACGGGGTCCGGGGGCTCCCGTCAATGGAGACCGGGGACTATTCGCCGCCGGGAACGAATTCGACGGGGCCGCCTTCGAGAGGGGGCAGAACGTCGATTTCGAGGTCCTGGCCGGTGGGGAAGGCGATGGCCCATTCGTAGATCAGCCCGCTCTCGATGTAGCGGTGCAGGTCTGCTCCGGGGCAGACGGTCTGGCCGGGGGCTGCGTCACGGTGACTGCCGAGGGTGGTCATGTCGATGCTGTGGGTGTTGGCGAGCCAGGCGAGAAGGTGGACGAGGCTGCGGAGCTGGGCCTTGCTGACGCGCTGTTCCTCGAAGTTGCCCATGACGTCGATGCCGATGTGGCCGGACACGTCGTAGTCGGTGTTGGTCTCGGGCATGTAGTCGGTGGAGCGGCCTTCGTAGATGGTTCCGTCGGGCGCGATGAGATAGTGGTAGGGAACGTCGGGCCAGTCCTTCTCGGCCTTCCCCCAGGTCTGCAGGGTCTTGATCTTCGCGGCGGGATCGGACCCGGCGGCGAAGGCGACGCCGTCGTGGTGCACGGTCAGGTACTTCGGCGTGTGGAGAAGGTCGCTCATGTCGTCGGGTTCGCTCCCCCACTCCTCGGGGGCGACCATCTGCGGCTTGACGATGAAGGAGTACGCTGCGACCGGTGCGGGCGCCGCAACTCTGGCGTCCATCGGCGCGGGTTCGGGTCGGGGTTCCTCGGCGATCGCCTTGTCGGATGTGTCGCAGGCGATGGCGAGACATACCGCGACGGCGGCGATGGGAACGCGCAGAATCGTCTTCATGGCGTGGCCCCGCTTTCGTGGGTGGATTCGCCGCCGGGCGACCAGAAGAGCCGGACGCCGGGCGTGGAGACTTCGGTGCGATAGACCTTCTTCGTTTCGTCTTCGGTGATGTAGAGGGTCTTGAGGTCGTCGCCGGCGAACTCGACGTTGCTGGGTTTGCGTCCGGGAACGACGAGGTCGCGGATGCGCGTGCCGTCGGGTGCGAAGACGGCGATGACGCCTCCGCCGAAATGCGCGACGTGGAGATTGCCGTCGGTGTCGAAGGCCATGCCGTCGGGGTCGCCGCCGGGGAGTTCCGCGAAGACGTGGCGGTTGGCGAAGCTGCCGTCCGGCGCCACGTCGTAGCGCAGCACGCGGTTCCATGCGGACTCGGCGACGTACGCCTGGGTGGCGTCGGGGGAAAAGGCGATGCCGTTGGCGAAGGCGATTTCGCCGGCGGCGCGGGTGAGACCACCGGTCTTCGCGTCGATGCGGTAGACGGCGCCCTTGGGGTCGTCGCGCTTGTAGGCCCACGAATCGGTGAAGTAGAGATTCCCTGGGGGGTCGAAGGCGAGATCGTTGGGACGGATGAGGCGTTCGCCTTCGAACTCGGTGGCGATGTATTCGCTGGTTCCGTCCATGCCGATCTTCAGGATTCCGGGCTGGCCGTACTCGCAGGCGTAGAGAAATCCGTCGGCGCCGAAGGTGGTGCCGTTGGTGTTCATGAGCGTAAAGGGCTCGTCCTGGGCGGCCATGAAGAGCGTGGCGCCGGGGGCGCCGTGAACGATGCGGTGAATGGCCTGGCCGGAGCAGTCGGAGAAGAAGAGCTCGCCCGCGCCGTTCCAGGCGGGTCCTTCGGGGAAGGCGCCGCCGTCGGCGGCTTCGACCCACTGCGGTTCGACGGTGGCGGGGGTCACATCGGCCTCGTTCTGCGCGGCGAATGCGGTTCCGGCCGCGAACGCGGCGGCGAGGACGAGGTGCATGCGACGCGACATGGTATGATTCCTGTTTCGGCGAACGTTCGGACGCCATGCGTCCACAACCCGCGCAAGAGGCCAAGGGGATTCCCATGAGTCACACGCCAAACCCGGTCGTCGAAACGTCCATCGCGCTGCCCCGCTGGGCGGTGGTCGGCGCGTCGGACAATCCCGAGCGCTACAGCTATCGCATCGTGAAGCTGCTGAAGGAGCGGGGGTATACGGTGTATCCCGTTTCGCCGAAGCTGGACGAGCTGCTGGGGCTGAAGGTGTATCGTTCGGTGGCGGACATTCCCGAAGAGGTGGACGTGGTCGATATGGTGGTGAACCCCCGAATCGGAATCGGAGCCATGAAGGAGATCGCCGCGCGCGGCATCCGGTACGTGTGGCTGCAGCCGGGCGCGGAGAGCGCGGAGATTCACGCATTCGCGGAAGAGAACGGCGTGGAGGCGATCGACGCGTGCATTCTGGCGGTGCTGGCGATCAAGAGGGACCACCGCATCGGGTAGAGGGGAAGGGAATCAACGCGGAGACGGGGAAGGCTTCGAGAAGGATTCGCACAGAGACGCGAAGGCGCAGAGAAGAGCGGAGAGGGATGGGTGGCTCTTCTTCGTGCGATCTCTGCGGCTTCGCGTTGTCGAAACTACCAAGAGAGATTGCGCGGGAAGAGCGTCTCTACAGAATCCTGCGGACGACGTCCTCTTCGATCATGCGGTATGTGCGGCCGCTGTTCTTCAGCAGCCGCATGAACGCGTCGCGGTCGCCGGGGTTTCGGAACTCGAAGCCCATGAGGGCGCGGCCGACGCGTTCGCCGGTGTAGACGTAGTTGAAGTAGACGATGTTGGCGATGCCGCGGATGGACTTGAGGAAGTCGCTGAGGGCGCCGGCGCGTTCGGGGAACTCGTACTTGATGAAGCAGGGGATGCTGAAGAGGTCGGAATCGTAGTGGATCATGCGGAACTCGACGTCCTCCTGGGAGGTGACGTCCTGATGGGGCATGCCGAGTTCGCCGAGGCGGCGGTCGAGCAGCGCGAGTTCGGGTGGCGAGGCTTCGAATCCGATGACGGGCCATGCGCGGTGTTCGTCGACCTTGCCGTACTGGAACTCGATGATGTTGACGCCGCCGAGGGCCGTTTCGACGAGGTCGAGCATGGTGCCGCTGCGCTCGCCGATTTCGAAGCGCCAGTAGCGGCGGCTGCGGGCGCCGATGCCGGCGTGGCGGGCGATCCAGGCGAGCTGGCCGAAGTCCATGTTGGCTCCGCAGAGCACCGTGAGAACGCGTTTTCCCACCGCGCTTTCGGCGTCCTTCATCAGGCCGGCGACGCCCATGGCGCCGGCGGGTTCGGGAATCGCGCGGCGGGACTCCCAGAGAAGCTGGACGGCGGCGCAGACTTCCTCGTTGGTGACGGTGACGATGTCGTCGAGGAGTTCGCGGCAGAGTCGCCAGGTCAGATCGCCGGCTCTGCGCACGGCGGTGCCGTCGCAGAACACGTCGAGGTAGTCGAGGTCCACGGGTCCGCCGGCGTCGAACGCGGCGCGCATGCTGGCCTGGCCGACGCCTTCGACGCCGACGATGCGAATGCCGGGCGAGTACGCCTTGAGCCAGCAGGCCACGGCGGCCGCCATGCCGCCTCCGCCGATCTGGAGATAGGCAATGTCGAAGGGACCCTTGCCGGACATGATGACTTCGTCGGCGAGGGTTCCCTGCCCGCCCATGACGGCGAGATCGTCGTAGGGATGGATAAAGGCGAGACCCTCTTCGCGGGCGACGCGCTGGGCGAGTTCCGCCGCGTCGTTGTAGGTGTCGCCGTGAAGAACGACGTCGACGCTGTCGCCGCCGTGAAGGCGCACGGCGGTCTGTTTCATGCGCGGAGTCGCCACGGGCATGTAGACGCGGGCGCGGGTATCGAGGCGGGAGGCGGCGAGAGCGACGCCCTGGGCGTGGTTGCCGGCGGATGCGCAGACCACGCCGCGCCGGCGCTCTTCGGGACCGAGAAGCGCCATGCGGTTGTAGGCGCCGCGCCATTTGTAGGCGTGGATGGGCGAGAGGTCCTCGCGCTTGATCCAGACTTCGGCATCGACGGGAAGGGGGATGCGCTCGAGTGGCGTGGGCGGGGCGACGGCGTAGACGCGCTGGCGCGCCATGAGGATCTGCTCGAAGAGATCGTCGCGCAGGGTCATCGGGTTCTTCCCTTCGCACGCGCGGCGTCGTATTTCTTCAGACGTTCGGCGATGCGCTGCTCGATGCCCTGGTCCGCGGGCTCGTAGATCGCGCGGCCGTCGTCGATCGCGTCGGGAAGCCCCTGCTTGGGGGCGAAGTGGCCCTCGTGATCGTGATCGTAGGTGTAGCCTTCGGAGTATCCCTCGTCCTTCATGAGTTTCGTCGGCGCGTTGCGCAGATGGAGGGGGACGGGAAGAGTGCCGGTCTCGGCGACGATGGCGCGGGCGGTCTTCGACGCCTTGTAGACGGCGTCGGACTTCGGAGCCATCGCGAGATAGACGGCGAGCTGGGTGACGAAGAGATCGCCCTCGGGGGAGCCGAGCTTCTCGTAGGCCGTCATGCAGGCGTTGGCGTGCACGACGGCGTTGGGGTCGGCGAGGCCGATGTCCTCGGCGGAGATGCGCACGAGGCGCCGCAGAAGATAGCGGGGGTCCTCGCCGGCGACGAGCATGCGCTCGCACCAGTACACCGCGGCGTGGGGGTCGGAGCTGCGGATGGTCTTGTGAAGAGCGGAGACGAGGTTGTAGTGTTCCTCGCCGGCGCGGTCGTAGGCGAGATGGCGCTGGGAAACTTCGAGGACGAGTTCGCGGGTCAGTTCCGTTTCGCGGTGGCGGGCGACGTGGGAGGAGATTTCGAGAATGCCGAGGGCGCGGCGGGCGTCGCCGTCGCTGAGACGGATGATCGCGCGGACGGTGTCGTCGTCGAGCGCGACGGGGCGTTCGGGGTGCGTGTCGTTGACGTCCCCGAGAGCGCGGGCGAGGAGGTCGCGCATGTGCTCTTCGGCGAGCGGTTCGAGGGAGAAGACGCGGCAGCGCGAGAGGAGGGCGGAGATGACGGAGAAGCTGGGGTTCTCCGTGGTCGCGCCGATCAGGGTGACGAGGCCGGACTCGACGTGGGGCAGGAAGGCGTCCTGCTGTGCCTTGTTGAAGCGGTGTATCTCGTCGACGAAGAGGATGGTGCGGCGGGCGTACTGGCGGTTGACCTTCGCGTGGCCGATGACCTGGCGGACGTCCTTGAGCGATGCGGCGACGGCGGAGAGGGCGATGAAGTCGGATTCGGTGTGGCGGGCGACGAGGTTCGCGAGGGTGGTCTTTCCCGATCCCGGCGGGCCCCAGAGGATCATCGAGGGAACGCGGCCGACGTCGATGAGCTGGCGCAGGGCGCCGGTCTCGCCGAGGAGCTTTTCCTGGCCGAGATAGTCGTCGAAGGTGCGCGGGCGCATGCGGTCGGCGAGGGGCCGAAACGCGGCGGGCGTGCGCTCGGGTGCCTCGGGGGTGAAGTCGGGGGGTGCGTGGGGCTGGTCGGAGTCGAACAGGTCGTCGTTCATGCGGCGAACGCTACTCGGCGGCGCCCTGGCGCGCGAGCCTCGATTGGTGGACTTCGACGAGGTGGCGGTTGATGGCCTCGAAGAGATCGCGGTTGAGGAGGCTGAGGGCGAAGAAGTTCGCGAGAATCTGCAACTGGCCGAGGTCCGCCGGCGTGAAGACGCGCGTGTGCCCCGTCGTGTAGACGCCCAGGATTCCCGTCACCACGCCGTCGGACATGAGCGGCGCGCCGGCGAAGGACTGGAACTGGAAGGAGCCGGGACGGGCTTCGACCTTGGGCGCGGTGGCCGGATGGTTCGGAACGTATTCGATGGTGAGGGGACGATGGGACGCCATGATTTCGCGCGCAATGCCCTGGTTGGCGGGCAGGCGGGGGACGCGCTGGGCCGGTGGAATGCCGGCGCAGCTGACGAGTTCCAGCTCGCCGTCGTCGACCGTGCGCAGCGATGCGGCATCGACGTCCATGCGGGCGCAGACGATCTCCATGGCGGATTCGAGCTGTTCGCGCGAGGGGCGCGACTGGAGGAGGGCGTGGGTGACTTCGGAAACGAGACGGCAGCGCTGCTCGAAGCGCGCGGACTCGGCGGCGAGAAGTAGGGATTCGACCTCGGCGGCGACGCGGGGTCCGCTCTCGTGCAGAACGGGAACGCAGTCGCGCGCGCGGGAACCGGGCTGCTCCCACATGGCGACGATGGCGCCGATGATGCGACCGTCGGCGTCGTTGAGAGGATGTGCGGCGCAGGAGCGGGCGGGGCCTCCGGGAAAGCGATCGCCTGCGAAGACGGGCTCGTCCTCCAGAACGACGAGGTCGCCGTGAAGGACGTCGCGGATCTTGAGTTCGCGGAGGCTGAGGGAGGGGCGGCGCTTCGCCGCGCCGGGGACGGAGGCGGCGAGAAGGACGACTTCCATGCGGCAGCCGGGCTCGCATCCGAGGACGAAGACGCGGGCATCGAGCTCGCCGGCGAGGGAGAGGACGAAATCGTCCAGATAGGCGGTTCCCCGTGCGGCGTCGCTTTTCATGACAATCCTTCCATCATCATGGCCGAGGGCGCCCGAACGGCGCGGGGATCGCAAGGGGAACCCGCAAAAAAGGGCGGGCCGAAGCCCGCCCTGGTTCACGATTCGATCATGTCGCCCTGTTCGTCGTCGTCCGCTCCGGGTATTTCGTCCTCGGGTTCGACGCGGGAGACGGCGGTGATGCGATCGCCCTCGCGGAGGTTGAAGAGCTTTACGCCCTGCGTGGCGCGGCCGATGACGCGGAAGTCGCTGACGCGGAAGCGGATGGTCTGCCCCTTGTCGGTGATGACGATCATCTCGTCGGCATCGGTGACCTCGCTGACGCCGACGACCTCGCCGTTCTTACCGGTGATGGACATGTTGATGACGCCTTTGCCGCCGCGCTTGATGATGCGGTAGTCGTCGATGGCGCTGCGCTTGCCGTAGCCCTTCTCGCCGATGGTGAGGAGGGTGGAGTTGGGCCGCAGGGCGCCGGCGCCGACGACGAAGTCGTCCTTGCCGAGAGAGATGCCGGCGACGCCCTGGGTGAAGCGGCCGGCGGCGCGGACGTCGGTCTCCTTGTAGCGAATCGCCATTCCCTTGCGGGTGCCGATGAAGAGGTCCTGGGAGCCGGTGGTGAGACAGACGGTTTCCAGGGAGTCGCCCTTCTGGATGTTGATGGCCTTGATGCCGACGCGGCGGGGGTTGCTGTAGTCGGAGAGGGAGTTGCGCTGGACGCGTCCCTTGCGGGTGACGAAGACGAGGTACTTGTCGTCCTCGAACTTGGAGACGGGAACGACGCACTCGATCTTCTCGTTCTTTTCGAGGCCTTCGAGGAGATTGACGATGGGGCGGCCCTTGGTGGCGCGTCCGCCCTCGGGCAGCTCGTAGACCTTCTTCCAGTACGCCTTGCCGGTGTTGGTGAAGAACATGAGGTAGTCGTGGGTGGTGCCGACGAAGAGGTGCTCGACCCAGTCCTCGTCCTTCGTTTCGGCGCCGACGATCCCCTTTCCTCCCCGCTTCTGGCGGCGGTAGAGGGACGTTTCGGTGCGCTTGATATAGCCGGCGTGGCTGATGGTGATGACCATGCGCTCTTCCGCGAGCAGGTCCTCGATGGTCATTTCGCCCTCGTGGGCGATCATCTCGCTGCGGCGGGGGTCGGCGAAGCGCTTGCGGATTTCGGCGAGGTCGGACTTGATGACCTTGTACTGCTTCTTCTCGCTGGCGAGAATGGATTCGAGGTACTCGATGGTGACGAGCAGCTCCTTGCGCTCCGCCATGAGCTTGTCGACCTCGAGGGCCGTCAGGGTGCGGAGGCGCATCTCGAGAATGGCGTCAGTCTGGCGCTTGGAGAGCGTCTGAATGCGGTCGAAGAGACCTTCCTTGAGGGCGAGGCTTTCGACGTTCTTCTTGAGGCGGACGATGAGGCCGGAGTCCATGAGGCGCTCGCGGGCGGTGTCCACGTCGGGGCTGCTGCGGATGATGCGGACGATCTCGTCGATGTCGGAGAGGGCGACGAGGAGGCCTTCGACGATGTGGAGGCGGTCGAGCGCCTTGTTGAGGTCGAAGCGGGTGCCGCGCAGAAGGACTTCGCGGCGGTGCTGGACGTAGAGGTTCAGCATCCGGAGGAGGCTGAGGTAGCGGGGCTGGTTGTTGACGATGGACAGCAGAATGATGCCGAAGCTCGACTGCATGTTCGTCTTCTTGTAGAGGTTGTTGATGAGTATCTCGGGGCTTTCGCCCTGGCGGAGCTCGATGACGATGCGCATGCCGTCGCGGTCGGACTCGTCGCGGACCTCGGTGATGCCCTGGACCTTCTTGTCCTTGGCGAGGCCGGCGATGTCGGCGATGAGCTTGGCCTTGTTGACCTGGTAGGGCAGCTCGGTGACGATGATCGCCTCCTTGCCGCGCTTGAGCTGCTCGGTCTTCATGCGGGCGCGCATGACGACCTTGCCGCGGCCCGTCTTGTAGGCGTCGAGGATGCCCTTGTTGCCGAGGATGTAGCCGCCGGTGGGGAAGTCGGGGCCGGGGACGAACTTGAGGATGTCGTCGAGGGTCGCCTTGGGGTTGTCGATGAGGTGGAGAATGGCGTCGATCAGTTCGCCCAGGTTGTGGGGCGGGATGTTGGTGGCCATGCCGACGGCGATGCCGGCGGCGCCGTTGGAGAGGAGGTTGGGGAAGGACGCCGGAAGGACGACGGGCTCCATCTCCTTGCCGTCGTAGTTGGGGACGAAGTCGACGGTGTTCTTGTCGATGTCCTGGAGGAGCATCTCGCCGAGCTGGGTCATGCGCGATTCGGTGTATCGCATGGCTGCGGGCGGGTCGCCGTCGACCGAGCCGAAGTTGCCCTGGGGATCGACCAAGGGGTAGCGCATGTTCCAGTCCTGGGCCATGCGGACGAGGGTGTCGTAGATGGCGGAGTCGCCGTGGGGGTGGTACTTGCCCATGACTTCGCCGACGATCTTGGCGGACTTGTTGTGGGCGCGGTTGGCGCGGTATCCTCCGGTGAACATGGCGAAGAGGATGCGGCGGTGGACGGGCTTGAGGCCGTCGCGCACGTCGGGGAGGGCGCGGCCGACGATGACGGACATGGCGTAGTCGAGGTACGACGTGCGCATTTCGTCTTCGATGGAGATGGGAATGATCTGTTCGCGGGCGTCTTGCATGTGTGATCAACTCGAACGGGAATGGGAGAACTGCGGCGCAGGTGCTGCCGACCGGTCGAGTAGTAGACCATCCGGGGACCGGGGGGATCAAGCAGGGAAAAGGGCTATTTTCCCCCACGGATCGCTGAATTCAGGGGATTTGGGCGGGACTCCGGTTCTGCGTTTCGGATCTGGCGGCGAGCCCTGCGGCAGTGCAGGAACCCGGGCGGCGATTCGGCTGCGATTTCACCGGGAGTTCGGGGTGCGATTCTGCCGCAGGACCGCCGCCGAGGAGACCTTGCCCCAGGATTCTTGAGAGGCGCATTCTTGCACGGAAGACTGTCGGCAATGCCCACGAAGGTCGCTAAGACGACGTTCGAGGAAACGGACGGGAACCCGACAAAGAAAGGCTCGTTCATTGTCGGTTCGGCCCGAAGACGACAACCCTCTTTGGCGGCGGGTGTTTCCCCTGGGGGACGAGCCTTACCGCTATGCGCTGAACGTGCGTCCGCTGGCGCCACCGTCCGTCACGGAGAAGACGCATCACCACGAGCGCGAACTGGAACTGAAGCGGGCCATCGATCTCGATCCGCGACGTCGCGCGTTCCTGGAACTCGAGGGCTCGCGCGACGCGCAGGGCGAGGCCGCCGACCTTGTTCTTGCGGAACGCGCGGACGTTGCGCCGCCGGAGCCGGGCGCGTCGCCGCTTCATGCGGTGGCGATGAATGTGCAGGAGGACCTGCTGGTGCTGGCGGAGGACGATGGCGGTGCACTTCGCCTGGTGGCGGGTGCGCTGCATTTTCCCTCGGCGTGGAGCCTGGCGGAGAAGATGGGGCAGGAGTTTCTGCGAATCCACGGGCCGGTGAAGGGCTTCGCGGACTCGGATGTCGGAAGAAAGTCGCGCGAGTTCATGTCGCGGCTGCGCGCGGGGCGGCCGGTGTGGCGCGCGAACTGGACGTTGCAGGCGGGCGGAAGGCTGGACCTGTCGCCGGAGGTGCTGGAAGAGTGGATCGGGTTGCGGAACGAGGTGACGGCGGGGAACTGCCTGGATTTCGTTCATCTTCGCGTCGAGTACCAGAAGCTGTTTCGGCTGGAGAGGACGGGTGCGGTGCTGTTCTCGATTCACACGCTCGTGGTTCCGCTTCACGAGGTCGCGGCGGCCGTTCCGGAAAGGGGACGGCTGCTGGCGGCGCTGAAGAGTCTGGACGCGGATATCTCCAGGTACAAGGGGCTGGAGGCTTATCTGGCGATCGCGGTCGGGGCGCTGGAGGGTTGAGAGCGTTGTGCGTCGTAGGTTATTCGTTCGAGGGCTCGGGGGTCCGGGGACAGGCGGTGGTTTCCTCACGCGCAGGAAGACCTTCATCACCGATTCCCGTCCAAGCCGACCCTGGCCGGGCCGGGAACTTCCGCGCTTGACGTGACGCCGGGGGCGGGGGAACCGTGCGAGACTTCACAATCGAGCGGTCGGACGGGGGAGTGACTGGACCCTGGGAGTGGTTCGAACCGCGAGCCGAGAGGATTCTTGCATGAAGAAGGCTTCCATTCTGGTTGGGGCGCTGCTGGCTGCGGCGACGTCGTTCGCGGGGGTGACGGACCCTGCGGAGTTCAGAGCCGTCTACATCCCGGTGTTCGACAACAATTCGCAAAGCGAGGCCGACGCGATCATCGCGGACATCATGGGGTCGAACATCAACCAGGTGTTCGTCCAGGTGCGCGGACGCGCCGACGCGTACTACTATCCGAACCGCGAGGATTCGACGTATCCGAATCCGGAGCCACGCGGCGTGCTGTACGCCCTGAGCCCGTCCGACCTCGACCTGCTGCAGTACTACATCGACGCGTTCCACAACGCGACGCCGCGGCGCGAGGTGCATGCGTGGATGACGACGTACAACACGTGGAACCGCTCGACGGGTCCGGCGCCGGGCACGCACGTCCTGAACGCCCATCCCGAGTGGGTCACGGAGAACCTGGCGGGCACGACATACGACTACAACAACGACGCGCCGCTGGACCCCGGCATTCCCGCCGTGCAGGACTATCTCTACAACGTCTTCATGGACGTCGTGCGGAACTACGACGTCGAGGGCGTGCACTTCGACTACATCCGCCTGCTGGCCTCGAACTCGGGCTACGATCCCGTGGCGAAGGCGCAGTTCCTGGCGGAGACGGGGTGGAACTTCGACACGGACAACGGGTCGGGGCAGCTCGACGAGGTGTACGAGGCGTGGCGGCGCGACCAGATCGCGCAGCTCGTGCAGCGCGTCCACGCGCAAACGATGCTGGAGAAGCCGTGGGTCGAAGTCTCCGGATTCCTGGTGAACTTCACCGACTCGGTGGAGAATCTCGGACAGGGGTACAACTACTGGGTGGCGCACGAGTTCATCGATGTGCTGCACCCGGGCTGCTATTCGAGCTCGCTGGCGGGAACGGTGTCGGACTGGGATTTCTTCGTCGGGAAACTGACGCAGAACGGCGACCAGAACACGCGCCCGATGATCGCGGCGATCGGCTCGTACCTGTTCACGGACGCCGGGATGCCGGGACTGAACGAGACGGCGGTGACGACGCTGCGCGGAAACGCGCGGCCGACGGACGGTTTCAACTTCTTCCAGAACAGACAGATCTTCAACGAGGCGACGTACGGTTCGCAGCTCGCCGACGACCTCTTCGACGTGCCCGGCCCAATGGACGGAACGGCGTCTATTCCCGCGATCGCGCACAAGATCGCACTGGGCGAGGAGACCTCGCCGCCGAACGCGCCGGCGTCGGCGTCCGTGGTGCCGAACTCGGGAGTCCCGCACATCGCCTTTAGCCGCCCGGCGGCCGCGGGGGACGGCGACCTGCCGGTTCACTACCGCCTGTACCGCGACGGCGACGCGTCCGTCGATCCCGACTACGACAACATGGTCATGGAGTGGTGGGACCCGGATTCCACCCGCACGACGTTCTCGTACGACGACACGCTGGCAACGGGCAGCGTGTGGTACTCCATCGTGGCGTACGACGACTGGAACAACGAGGCGTCGACGACGGTCGGACCGGTCGTCGCGGCCGGTTCGGACATCATCATCGAGAGCCACGATGCGCTCGGCGCTATCACGACGCCCGGCAACGGGTATTCACAGAGCGGATCGTGGTTCGGCCCCGGAAGCACGGCGAAGAGCACGGCGCCGGGGCTTTTCGGCATGAATTCGGAATTCTCGTCGAGCGCGACGGCCGACGCGTCGTTCACGGTGACGCCGAACATCGCGGTGGCGGGACTGTACGACATCTACGTAACGACGCCGGGAGCCGGTTCGGTGAACGCGGCGAACTCGACGTACTCGATCACGCATGTCGGGGGACCGACGAACGGCACGATCGCCCTGACGGCCGCCAACACGGGGGACCAGTGGGCGCTGCTGGCGTCTGGCATCCAGTTCGCGGCCGGCACGGGGGGGTCGGTCACGATCTCGGAAGGAACGCCGCAGACCGACCGGTTCTATTCGGACGCGGTGCGGTTCGTCCTTCAGGGCAGCGCACCGGTGCCGAAGGAGCCGAAGCCCGCCGTCGTGGAACCGGCGAGCGGCGTGACGGAGGTCATCGCGGATTCCTCACCCCAGGCGCTCGACTATGACGACAACGGCACCGTGTGGAGCAACTCGACGCTGGCGGGGTATTACAATTCCAACGCGCGGTTCTATTCGTCGGGCGGAACGTTCCCGATGACGGACTACGCGGTGTGGATCGTGGATCTCCCGCGCGCGGGACGGTGGGCGATCGACGGATGGGTGCGGCACAACGTCGCGTTCGCGCAGCAGGCGCAGTACCGGTTCGTCGATGGCGGCGGTACGGTGCGGAACGTGGCGGCTTCGCAGCGCTCGACGTTCGACGACAGCTCGTCGGGCGACTGGCTGATCGACGTGGACGGCGTGGCGGACCCCGCCGCGTACCTGTTCGACAAGGGCCGCGTCTACGTCACCATCCACGGCAACGCGGCGGGCGCGCAGACGGTCATCGCGGACGCGCTGCGGTTCCGCTACATCGACGACGGGATGTCGCAGGTGTCCGACTGGAGCCTGTACTGAGAGTCAGTCTCCGAAGGCTTTCCAGCCGATCGGCGAGTTCTCCGCGACGCGCGCCTGAAGCCCTTTCAGGCGCGCGTCGTCGTTGAGCAGGTCCGTGCCGGCGAGTCCCTCCCCCGCCATGATCGCCGCCGCGGTGCCGGCCGCGCTGCCGCTCGCCCATTCGATCGGGTGCAGCCGGTACGCGCTGTTGGCGATGTAGGTCTGGGCCATGTTCTTTCCGCAGGCCAGGAGGTTGACCACGTTGGCGGAGCAGAGCGCGCGGAAGGGAACGTAGAACGGAGCGGGACGGGGAAAGGGCGGCGCGAGGCCGCGGCCCCCGGCGCGTTCGTGCACGTCGGCGGCGTAGGCTCCGATGCCGACGCTGTCGAAGAAGCGCTCGCCCGTCGTTCCGTCGTAGTCCGGCGCCTGGGTGTTCTTCCATGACTTCGAGGTGATGCGGAAATTGCCGGGGCCCACGATCCGGCGCGCGCAGCGAATGTAGGGGAACTTTGCGAGGCCGTGTCGGGTGCCCATCATGTCGAGCGGGTCGCCGCCGCGCAGGAAGCGCGTGTCCCATTGCGTCGTGCGGTGTTCCTTCATCCAGAAGTACCACGCGAGGGCGTGCTTCTCGCAGGCGGCGAGGGTCTGAACGTCGATGCCGCCGCGCCAGTCCACGCGGGCCTCGTCGAGCGTCGTTTCGCGACGGGCCAGAAGCGATGCGTAGGGGTAGTCGTTTCCGGGTTCCCAGTTCTGCATCGAGACGTCGCCGCGGTGCACGGCGTCGAAGTCGTGGGGCGTTCCGGCCGTTCGAAGGCGCCGGTACGTCCAGACCCGCTCCCAGGTGTGCTTGCCGAGAGAGAAGAGATCGCGCGACCGCTGCGCGAGGTACTCGTCGAAGTCCGGCCAGGGGTTCTTCAGTTCCGCTTCGTCCGCCGGCTGCGTCGCGTCCGTCATGCAGAAGACGAACGCGACGGGCTGGGAGCCGTCGTCGTCGATGGGGGGGAGCGAACCGTCGGGCGCGAGTTCCTCGGTGTCCGTTTCGCGGCCCTGGGTCCAGTGCGCGCCGGAGAGCACCATCGCGTCGCCGAGTTCCGTCGCGTCGATCACGACGAGGCCGCGCGCGTCGTCGGCAGGTTCGACGCGGAGAACGGTCTTGACGAATCGCGGCGAGTCGAAGGGGTCGTACCAGTCGGCGATTTCCCGCGAGAGAAAGTCGTCGAAGGGCGCGTAGCCGTCGCGCGGGGTGCGCTGGACGAGTTTCAGCGCCCTGACGACGCGTGTGGCGGCGGGGTTCTTCATGCCGCCGAAGGTTTCGACGGTCTTCACGACGGCGAGCTTGCGGAGTTCGATGTTCGGGTGCTCCGCGACCATGCGTTCGAGAACGAAGGCGGCGCTGCGGGGATCGAAGCACTCGCGCGAAACCCATCCGGTTCCGTCCGGAGCGAGTCCGGTGCCCGGTACGCCGGGATCGTTCAGCGAGCGGAGAAAGCGGAGATAGTCGGCGGCATAGCACTCGCCGGGGTTTTCGGCCATGATGGTGCGGCCAGGATCGTACCAGGCGTTGTCGATGGCGCTGACGCCCTGGCTGGTGGCCTGGCCACCGAGCCAGTCGGTGGGTTCGACGAGGAGAATGCGCGCCCGGGGATTCGTGCGGGCCGCGGCGAGCGCGGCGGCGGTGGCGGCGAGGGAGCCTCCGCAAACGACGATGTCGAATTTCAGTACGGTCAATTCATCACCCAGAGGTCTGCCGCGTTGGCGAGCGGGGACTTGAATACGGCGCGAACGGCGTCGGCAACGACGAGCTTCGACGTGTCGGAGATGCCGACGTTCGTGAGCGTCACCGTTCCGCTCCCGCCGGTGAAGGGATACGTTCCGAGGACGATCCAACGGCCGCCGTTGAATCGCTGGTCGATGCGAATGGTTTCCTGGCCGTCGCGGTGATGGACGGTAAAGGGGGAATCGGATGCGCGGTTGGAGGATTCGGGATACCAGACGGAGATTTCGTAGTGGCCGGAGACCGGCGTTCTGAGCTGCCAGGTGGCGACGCCGGGCGCGGACGTTCCGAAGACGTAGCGGTACGTTCCGCCGCACCAGCGGTTTCCCTGGGCCATTGCGGACGTCCAGGAGCCGGTGACGCCGAAGAGGGCCGCGTTGTCGTTGTCGGTGACGGTGGGGTCCTCGCCGCAAGGCACGGGCACGAAGGGGACGGTCGCCGACAGGGTTTCGAGAAGCGCGTCGGATTCGTCGAAGAGCCGGACCTCGAAGAGAACCTCTTCGTTGGCGGACGCCGCGCCGGAGCTCTGGTGAAGCAGTCGGCCGTTGGAGCGCAGCGTGGTCTCGGCGTGGGGCGACCCGTCGATGTCGATCTCGGCGCGAACGGCGGAGGGATGGTAGGCTTCGACGTCGAAGGGCGTGTTGGCGACGAGCGTCGCGAATCCGTTGACGACGAGATCGCCGTCGCGGGGGGGAAGCACGGGTTCGCCGGTGTAGGCCCAGCGAATGGGCGAGTTTCCGGCGACGGTCGTCTGAAGCTCGCGCAGCGCGGGAATCGACAGCAGCTCGCGGTTCGTCGCGCCGCTCTGCGCCATCGTCGCCGCCGCGACTCCCGCCGCGCTGCCGCCGGCCCACTCGATCGGATGCAGGCGATAGCCGGAATTGGTGACGAAGGTCTGGGCCATGAGCTTGCCGCAGGCCAGCAGGTTGCGCACGTTGTGCGAGCCGAGCGCGCGATAGGGGATGTAGAAGGGCGCGGGAAGAGAGTACGGCGGCACCATGCCGGTGCTGCCGAGGAGCGGACGAACGTCGGACGCGTAGTTGCCGATGCCGACGGCGTCGTAGTAGCGGAAGGACGTGCCCCCGACATAGTCCGCCCCGCCGGTATTCGTCCAGTAGCGGCCCGTGATGCGAAAGTTGTCGAGGCCGACGATGCGGCGGGTTCCGCGGACGTAGGGGAACTTGGCGAGGCCGTGCTTCGTGCCCATCATGTTGAGGTCGTCGGCTCCGCGCGCCAGACGCGTGTCGGCGCCGGGAAAGGAGCCGGGGACGCGCTGCTTCATCCAGAAATACCAGGCGAAGGCGTGCTTCTCGGCGATGGCGAGGTTCGCGGTGTCGGCTCCGCCAGCCCAGTCCGCCGCCGCCTGCGCGTTCGTCGCAGCCTGGTCCAGCAGCCAGTTGGCCTGGCGGAAGTCGTTGCCGGGGTTCCAGTTCTGCATCGAGGCGTCGGCGGCGTTGATGGTGAAGCGGGAGTTCGACCCGCCCGGTCCGACATACAGTCGGCGGTACGTCCAAACGTCTGTCCAGGTAAACGACCCGAGGGAGAAATAGTCGGCGGTGCGCTGGGCGAGGTAGGCATCGAAGTCGGGATAGGGCGCCTTGATGTCGGCTTCGGATGCGGCGGAGGCGGCGCCGGTCATGACGAAGGGGAAGACGGCGGCCATGGATTCGTCGTCGTTGATGGCGGGAAGGGTTCCGTCCTCGGCGATCGTCTCGGTGGAGACTTCGCGACCCTGGGTGTACTTCGCGCCGGAGAGCACAATGGCATCGCCCAGTTCCGACGCGTCGACGACGACGAGTCCGCGCTCCGCGTCGCGCGGCACGACGGTGTGGGTCGTCTTCGAGAACCGCAGGGAGTCGGTGGTGGAGTACCAGTCGGGCAGTTCCGAGGAGAGCACGTCGTCGAAGGGCGTGTAGCCGGGCAGCGGGGTGCGCTCGACCAGGGAGAGGCTCTCGATGCGGAGCGCGTCGCCGAACTCGTCGGTGACGGGAGCAGTGGCGACGGTCTTGATGACGGCGAGTTCCATGACCGTCAGGTTGGGTTGCTCGGCGAGCATGTCGTCGAGCACCCAAACGGCGGTGCGGGGATCGTAGCATTCGCGCGAGACCCAACCCGAGAAGCCGCCGAAGCCTTCGCCCGGAGCGGGGGCGGGGGCGTTCTCGAGTCGGTCGAGGAAGTCGAGATAGTCGGCGGGATAGTAGAGCGCGGGATCGTTGGCCATCAGCGTGTTGGCCGGCGCGTGGTGGGAATTGTCGATGGCGGCAACGCCCTGGCTGGTGGCCTGGCCGCCGACCCAGTCGGTGGGTTCGACGAGCAGGACGTGGGCGGAGGGATTCGTGCGGGCGGCGGAGAGGGCAGCGGCGACTGCGGAGAAGGAGCCGCCGTTGACGACGATGTCGTACGGGAGGGTTTCGGAGGCCGCGATGGTGGCGAGGGCGGTTGCGCAAATAGTTGCGGCAGCGCGCCTCGTGAATTCTCTGCCGATCATGTGCACTCCCCGTTGTGCCCGTGGCTGTGGTTGGAACTGCCCCGAATCAGGCACCGGCGCCGGGCAGGGTCGAGACCAAACGGCTCAGGCGGCGGCCTGCTTCCAGGATTCCACTTCGCTCTTCCAGACCACGGCGTCGAGGCGGATGGGAAGGTAGAGTTCGAAGAGTTCCTCGACGAGGCGCGCGAGATGCTGGGTGGCTTGGACGCGCATGGCCATGTACTCGTCGAGGTCGGGGAGCTTGGGGACGGGGAGCTTGATGGATTTGAGGTCGAAGGTTTCGGCATCGAGGGTGAACTGCCACGAGGCATCCTGGGCGGTGAAGACGAGCTTGGAGCGGAGGAGGCGCTTGCCCTGGCGGAGAGCCGCCTGGACTTCGGGGGCGCTGGGGGCGTCCTCGCCGGAGAAGGAGATCTTGGTGGCCTCGCCGGTTTCGGAGCCGAGAACGACGGGGCCGAGAAAGGAGACCTGGAGGCCGGGCTCGGAGGGGGGCGCGGGGACGTCGTCGCGCATCCATCGCACGCAGAGCCACGTGAGGAAGTCGGGCCCGACGGAGCCGTACCGATCGAGGATTTCGAGCACGCTGAGCTGGTTCATGGTAAAGAGCCTTAACGCAAAGTCGCGGAGACCGCAAAGTTTCGCAAAGTGTTCAGAGTCCGTTTACGACCCGGTGGACTCCGTCCTTCAGAAGGGGTTCGTGAAAGTTCAGCAGCAGGCCGAGCTTCATTCCGGTGAGGCGGAGATAGGTCAGCAGCTGCGGCCGGTCCATGGCCGACAGCCTTTCCTTCGCCTTCACCTCCACGATCACGAGGTTTTCCACCACCAGGTCGAGGCGCAGTCCGGTGGCAAGACTTTGTGCCTTGTAGCCGATCTCCACGGAGAGCTGGCGCTGGAAGGCCATGCTCCTCAGGCCCAATTCGCAGCAAAGCGCCTCTTCATAGACGGACTCCAACAATCCCGGTCCCAGCTCGCGGTGAACTTCGATCGCCGCGCCGATGATTCGGTTCGAGAGTTCGTTCTCATCCATCTTTGCGTTTCTCCGCGTCCTTTGCGCCTTTGCGTTGTGCTTTTCGTCGTGCTCTTTTCGGGCGGGTCTAGGTGGTTTCGGCGGCGGCGTTGGCTTTGTGGAAGTTCTCCTCAAGGCCCTGGGCGGCCATGAAGTCGTAGCCGAGGAGGGCGGGGAAGCGGGGGGAGAGGCGGGCGTCGAAGGTGGAGGCGAAGAGGTCCATGATGCGTTCGCAGAGGGCGGCGCCGGTGGCGCCGATGTGGACGTCGCCGGTGTTGAGGTCCCAGACGAGTTCGGTGAAGGCGCTGACGGGGGTGACTTCGCGGAGCATTTCGATGGTGAGCTGTTCGTCGAGGGCGAGGCGGTGCTGGCGGGTGAGGCGTTCGAGGCCCTTTTCGCGCTTGGTGCGCCGGTGGAGTTCCTCGCGGCGCGCCTGGAAGATGACCTTGCTGAAGGACTTGCGGTCGCGGCGGACGGCGAGAAAGACGAGGTTGGTGTCGCGCAGGTCCTCCCAGACGATTTCGTCGGCGAGAATGCGGCGGGGATCGACCCAGCCGAAGGACTCCTTCTCGCCGCGGTCGGCGTTGATGGGCTGGAACTGGTAGCGGCGAAGCGCCATGGTGGCGGTGCGCTGGAAGGATTCGGGGAGTTCGGTCTGGATGACGAAACGACGAACGGAGAGCGAACCGGAACGGAATGGCATGGGCAGGGGCGGGTCCTTGCGAAATCGGGGGGCGAGGAAGCGCGGGCGCGAGGGAGCGGTCAAGTCGAGACGGAGGATGTCCGCGCGAGGTGGCAGGAGAGGCGAAGGAGGGTGGCTCGGGCGTCCCGCCCAAGCGAACGCCAAACGCTTCGGACGCTCGACGCCTGGGCGAGACGCCCAAGCCACCCTGAAGGGAATGCCGATACGGCGGCGCTACACCGCGGCGGATTCGCAGTCGGCCATGATGCGGTCGCGGAGGGCGGCCATGAGTTTCCTGGTGACGGGGCCGACCTTGCCGTTTCCGACGGGGCGGTCGTCGATCCGGGTGGCCGGCATGACTTCCATGGTGGTGGAGCTGATGAAGGCTTCGTCGGCGGCGAGGAATTCGTCGAGGGAGACGGGGCTCTCGAAGACGGTGATGCCGCAGGCGCGGGCGGCGTCGACGATGGCGATGCGGGTGATGCCGTTGAGGATGCGGTGCGATGCGGGGTGGGTGAAGACGCAGCCGTCGCGAACGCACCAGGCGTTGGAGGCGGAGCACTCGGTGACGGTGCCGTTCTTGAGATACTGAAGTGCCTCGAAGGCGCCCTGGCGCCTGGCGCGCTCCTTGGCGAGGCAGTTGGGCAGCAGCGAGATGGTCTTGTACTCGCAGCGCTCCCAGCGCTCGTCGGGATGGGTGGCGAGGGCGACGCCGTTTTCCTTCATGGCGGGGGGGTACTGGGGCGTGGGGCGGACGAACCAGAATTCGGTGGGGGGCGTGCCCTCGGGGGGGAAGAGGTGGTTGCGAACGGCGGAGCCGCGGGTGAGCTGGCCGTAGATCATGGCGTTGCGGTGGCCGCTCTGCGCGACGAGGTCGGTGACGCGGAGGGCGCGCTCTTCGAGCGTTCCGGGGGAGTCGAGAAGGATGCCTTCGGCGCTGCGCTCCCAGCGTTCGAGGTGCTCGCGCAGGGTGAACGGGCG
>JAJFLJ010000211.1 GCA_021772755.1 Candidatus Sumerlaeota bacterium | reverse complement strand
GCTCGGGCTGCTGGGCCTGTGCTCGTGCATCGGGCTGATCATTCTCGCGGTGTTGCCGGACAAGCTCAAGTAGGGAGCTTCGATCCCGGCGCGGCGAGAGTGCGCCGGTAGTCGGCGAGGTCGTCCTGGAGCGGAAGGATCGCGTCGCGCCAGAATTCCGGCGTGCGGAGGTCGATGCCGAGCGTCGATGCGGCGACGTCCTCGGCGGGAGCGCTGGCGGTCTGGCGCAGGAATTCCTCGTACCGAGGCAGGAACGCGGCGCCCTCCGCACGGAAGATGCACGAAATACCGCGGCTGAGCAGATAGCCGAAAGTGTAGGGGAAATTGTAGAACGCGACGCCGGCGATGTAGAAGTGGAGCTTCGTCGCCCAGAACATGGGGTCCGTCCGCGCGGGGTCGAGGGCGTCGCCGTAGCACTGGCGCTGCGCGTCGAGCATGAGTTCCTTCAGACGGCCGACGGAGACCTCGCCGCTGGCGCGTTCGGCGTAGAAGGCCCGCTCGAAGACGTAGCGCATGTGGATGTTGAGCAGATAGACCGATGCGTCCTGGAGCATTTCGTCGGCGAGGCGCCTGCGCGCGCTCTCGTCCGTCGCGGGATCGGCGAGAACGGCGCGGGCGAGGATGTCCTCGGCGAAGGTGGAGGCGGTTTCCGCCAGCGTCATCGGATAGTTCCTGCGCAACGTGCGCATGCCGGCCATCGTACGCGAGTGCCAGGCGTGGCCCAGTTCGTGGGCGAGGGTGGAAAGATCGCCGTAGGTTCCGCCCCAGGTCATGAAGATGCGGGACTGTTCGGCGAGGTGGGAGGAGGTGCAGAAGCCGCCGGGACGCTTGCCGCCGCGCTTCTCGGACTCGATGCGGCGGCGGTCGATCATCTCGCGGGAGAAGTCGGCGAGCGCCGGATAGGACGCGGAAAAGGCGGCGAGCAGACGCTCGACGCCTTCGCTCCACGGCATGCGGGCGCCGGACTCGACGGGCAGCGGTGCGGTGAGGTCCTGGAAGCCGAGGCGCTCCATGCCGAGGGCCTTGGCCTTCGCCTTCAGATAGGACTGGGGAATGTCGCGCAGTTCCGTTACGGCGTGCCACATGGCATCGACGGTTTCGCGGGAGACACCGGCCTGGAACATGGCGACGTCGAGGATGTCGCCGATGCCACGATAGCGGTTCAGCGTCAGACGCGACCCGGCGATGCCGTTGAGGCACGCGGCGGCGGTGTCCTGGACGGCTTCCCAGGCGGCGTTGGAGCCTTCGAGGGCGGCGCGGCGCACGGCGGGATCGTTGTCGGATAGCAGCGTGGTCTTCTGCGCGAAGGGAACGCGGTCGGTGGTGCCGTCGGGCCGCTGGAGATCGAATTCGAGATTGCCGGCGATGGCGCTCCACAAGCGGTCCCACGCGTCGAGGCCGTCGACGCCGAGATCGGCGGCGAGGTTCTCCAAGTCGGGCGCCATGGTGCGCGTCGCGTCGAAGCGCAGCCGCTCGACGGCGTAGCGGGCGTCGGCGATCCCGTCGCGGGCGACGAGTTTCGCGAACGCGTCGTCCGATGCGCCTCGAAGCATGGCCTTGAAGGGAACCTGGGACTTCTCCCAGGCGGCGCCGGTGCGGGCAAAGCGTGCCTCTTCGGCGCGGGGCGCCTCGCTCTTCGCGTCCTCGGCGGTCGAGCAGGACACGTAGGAGGAGAGATGGATGAGATCGCGGAGAACTTCCTCGGCTTCGAGGAGGAGGTTCGCCCAGGGCGCGGCGGTCGCGTCGGAGAGCGGGCCGAGACGCGACGCGGCCTGGGAGAGAACGCCGATGCGCTCCTCCAGTCCGTCGCGAAACGCGCGGTATTCGCCGGAACCGATGGAGGGAAAGTAGTCCGTCAGATCCCAGGAAACGCCGTTGTCGCCGGTCGCCATGTCAGGACTCCTTGATGGCCGATGCGAGCTTTTCGCACACCGCCTTCGCGTCGCCGAAGATCATCATGCAGTTGTCGGCATAGTAGAGCTCGTTCTCCACGCCGGCATAGCCGGGCTTCATGGAGCGCTTGATGCAGTAGACGAGCTTCGCCTTGTAGGCGTCGAGGATCGGCATGCCGTAGATGGGGCTGGACTTGTCGGTCTTCGCGGCGGGGTTGACGACGTCGTTGGCGCCGATGACGAGGGCGACGTCGCAGTCGGAGAACTCGCTGTTGATTTCCTCCTGCTCGAAGACGATGTCGTAGGGGATGTCGGCCTCGGCCAGCAGGACGTTCATGTGGCCGGGCATGCGGCCGGCGACGGGGTGGATGGCGAACTTCACGTCGACGCCGCGTTCGGCGAGCAGGTCGGTCAGTTCGCGGACGGAGTGCTGGGCCTGGGCGACGGCCATTCCGTAGCCGGGCACGAGGATGACCTTCGACGCGTTGGCGAGCATGAAGACGGCGTCGTCGACGGCGGCGGTCTTGTGCATCTTGCCCGACGCGACGGCGGGTCCCTCCGCGTCGTCGCCCGTTCCGAATCCGCCCAGGATGACGCTGATGAAGGAGCGGTTCATGGCCTTGCACATGATGTAGCTGAGGATGGCGCCGGAGGACCCGACAAGGGCGCCGGTGACGATGAGCAGATTGTTCTCGAGGGTGAACCCCGTCGCGGAAGCCGCCCAGCCGGAGTAGCTGTTGAGCATCGAGACGATCACCGGCATGTCCGCGCCGCCGATGGGGATGATCAGCGTAACGCCAAGCACGAGGGCGACGGCCGTCATCGCGTAGAGCCACATCGTGTCGTGGGTGGCGGCGAAGGCGACGCCGAGTGCGGTCATGGCGATGGCGAGCGCGAGGTTGCCGAGCTGGGGAAAGCGGACGGGGGCGGAGCCGAGCTTGCCGCTGAGCTTGCCGAAGGCGACGATAGAGCCGGTGAAGGTGATCGCGCCGATGAAGACGCCGACGAAGACCTCGACCGTCAGCAGGAGCCCGACGTGATCGCCGCCGGCCGCGTGCAGCAGATAGGTTCCGATTCCGACGAGCACGGCGGCCAGGCCGACGAAGCTGTGGAGGATGGCGACCAGTTCCGGCATGGAGGTCATCTTCACCTTGAGCGCCAGGGGGATTCCGATCAGCGCGCCGGCGCCGAGTCCGCCGAGAATCCAGGCGATGTTGGCGTAGTCGATGGTGGGGCTGAGCAGCGTCATGACGACGGCGAGGGCCATGCCCGTCATGGCGAGGGAGTTGCCGCGCCGCGCCGTCGAGGGATGGCTGAGGCCCTTGAGGCCCAGGATGAAGAGGACGGAGGCGACGAGGTAGACGGTCGCGAAGATTTCGCTCGGGATGCTCATGTCGTCATTTCTTCTTGTACATGGCGAGCATGCGGTGGGTGACGGCGAAGCCGCCGAAGACGTTGATGGAGGCGACGAAGAGGCCGATCACGCCGAGGATGCGCGCGGAAAGGGGGCTCGCCGCGTCGCCGCAGACCAGAATGCAGCCCACCAGGATGATCGCCGAAATGGCGTTGGTCACCGACATCAGCGGCGTGTGAAGCGCCGGGGTCACGTTCCAGATCACATGGTAGCCGACGAAGCACGCCAGCACGAACACGTAGATTCCGATCATCCAGACTGCCATGCGCTAGGACTCCTTCTTCTTCGGCCAGCGTTTCGCGCCGTCGTGGGCGACGAGCGCGGCATCGACGATCTCGTCGTCGAGGTCGTACTTCACGGAGGGGGGGGCATCGCCCTCGGCGACGACGATCAGTTCGAGAAGACTGTTCAGGTTGCGCGCGAAGAAGCGGCTGCTGTGGTTCGCGACGGCGGAGGGAAGGTTCGTGTGGCCGATGATCGTGACGCCGTGCTTCACGACGATGGCGTCCGGTTCGCTGAGGGGGCAGTTTCCGCCGCTGCCGGCCGCCATGTCCACGATGACGGAGCCGGGCCGCATGTTGGCGACGGCTTCCTCGGTGACCAGGACCGGCGCGGGCCGGCCGGGAATCTGGGCGGTGGTGATGACGATGTCGGCCTTCGGGATGGCGCGGGTCAGCGCCTCCTTCTGCAGGCGCTTGCCCTCGTCGCTGAGTTCCTTCGCGTAGCCGCCCTCGCCGGCGCCGGTTTCGCCGAGGCCGAGGTCGAGCCACTTCGCGCCGACCGACTGCACCTGTTCGCGCACTTCGGGGCGGACGTCGAAGGCCTCGACCTGCGCGCCGATGCGGCGGGCCGTGGCGATGGCCTGGAGACCGGCCACGCCGACGCCGAGCACGATGCACATCGAGGGCGGAACGCTGCCGGCGGCGGTCATCATCATGGGGAAGAGCTTGCCGTACGCGTGGGCCGCCTCGATGACGGCGCGGTATCCGGCGACGTTCGCCTGGGAGGAAAGCACGTCCATCGCCTGGGCGCGCGTGATGCGGGGAATCAGTTCCATCCCGATGCAGGACACCCCCGCCGCGGCGAGGGTGTCGATCAACGCGGCGCCGTCCCCGAAGGGGTCGATCATGGAGACGAGCAGCGCGCCATTCTTCAGCAGCGCGGCTTCGTCGCCGGAGGGACAGGCGACCTTCAGAACGAGGTCGGCGGCGAAGGCCTCTTCGCGCGAAACGATCTTCGCACCGGCGGCCTGGTACTCCGCATCGGGAAAGGAGGACGCCCCGCCGGCGTCCGCTTCGACGACGACTTCGATCTTCCTGGCGACGAGTTTCTTCACGACATCCGGCGTCGAGGCGACACGCGCCTCGCCGGGCCGGGTTTCTTTCGGAATGCCGATGATCATGGAGGCGAATTCCACCGAAGGAGAATGGCGCCCGCGTCGTCGGGCCCGACCATCGCGACGTTCGCCCGGCGAACGCCCGGAATCCAAAGAATCCGGCCGGCGTCGCAAACGGCGACGACGCGCTCGCGCAGGCAGGAGGGGATTCCCGCTTCCTGCAACACGTCCCGCGCGGTCTTGCGTCCGCCCTGGGTCAGGAGAACTTCGTCCCTCCCCATCGTTCGGGCGGTCAGGTGGTCGCCCTCCGCCAGTGACGGGGCAAGCAGTGCTTGCCGGTTCGTGGCGAGAGCCGCCTTTCGCTCTGCGGAGGCCAGCCATTCCCGGGTGGAAACGCGACGGGCGGCGATTTCCCCGGCGCCGGAGAATCCGGCGAGAAGGGTCTCTTCGTCGCCGATGTCCCTGTGAAGCGGGACGATCGGGGCATCCGGAACGGTCGCGCAAAGACAGCGCCCGAGGCGCGCCATCGCTTCGGCCAGAATCGCGACAGCGTCTGTCGCCGATTCGTGAACGAGAAGCCAGCGGCCCGTGACGAAGGCGTTCGCCCCGGGGTTGAGCGGGATGGAGGTCTCGGGCGCGTCGGTCCGCGCGATGCGGTCGGCGAGATCGCCGATGGCCGAGAGCGACGCGGCCTCGCCGATGTGAACGCGCAGTTCGCTGGGAACGATCGCTTCGACGTCCCGCAGGTCGAAGAGCGTCCATGTCGCCGCCGAGCAGGCGACTGGGAGGCGCGAGGCGCGCACGCTCGCCCGCAGCAGTTCGTTTTCCTCCGCGCAGAGAAACGCGCTGCGCGCGAGGACCTTCACGGCACCCGGCTCCATCGATCGCAGGAGCGGAATGACTTCGTTGCGAACGCGGACGCGGCGGTACTTCGGATCGGCGTTCATGGAGTCTTCGAGCCATTCAATGCCGCGCGCCTTCAGGCCGGCGCGGATTTCCTCGCGGGTCATGTGGAGCAGCGGACGGATCAGTTTCAGGTCCGTGCCGGGAACGTCGGCGCATTCGCGCATGGAACCCAGGCCGCGCGGACCCGAGCCGCGCAGAGCCATGAGGAGAAACGTCTCGGCGGCGTCCGTCATGGAGTGGCCGACGGCGATGGCGGCGGCGCCGACGCGCGTGGCGTACTCGCGCAGCGCGGCGTAGCGTTCCTCGCGCAACTCGGCCTCGACGGACTCGCCCGGCGCGAAGTCCGACTTGTAGACGTGCAGGTGGGCGAAGGGGAGTTCCTCGCGCCGGGCGAACTCCGCGACGAACCGGGCGTCGGCGGATGCTTCGGCGCCCCGCAGGTGGTGCTCGCAATGGGCGACGTGCACCGTCCAGCTGTGCCGCGCGGCGAGTTCCGCGAGATGCAGCGCGAGGTACAGGGAATCGGCACCGCCGGAGACCGCCGCGACGATGGCGGCGCCCTGCGGCAGGAGTTCGGTCCAGGTCGGTTTCGTCGTCATCGTCGTTGCCCGAATGCCTGGAGCCGTGGTGGCATCGCCGCAAGACCAGACCGGAGGACGCGCCGTGGATCGCGACGAAATGAAGCAGATCGTTCGGGAAGCCCTGGAGGAATGGGCGGGGCCGGCGCATGCGCGCCTGATGGGCAAGTGGCACGGGGGCAGGATGATCCTTCAGCCGGAAAGCGAGTCGCTGAAGCCGAAGGAAATCGACATCGAGCAGTTCTTCCACAAGATCGTGATGGTGCGGGAGTCGATCCGCGTGCTGGAGCAGAAGATCAACAACCACCCGAAGCTGGACGACGAGGACCGCGTGCAGCTCGAGCAGTACATCACGAAGGTCTATGGTACGCTGACGACGTTCAACGTGCTCTTCGCGGACGAGGACGACCGCTTCGTGGGACAGCGCGGGAGCTAGGCGCGGGAGAACGATCGCACGGAGGCACGGGGAACACGGAGTTGCCGCCGACATCGCCGACGAAAGCGAACGACTATTCCAGGGCGTCGCGCATGCGCCGCTGCATTTCGTCGGCGGTCTCGCGCGCGTCGATGCGGACGATTTCCGGCCAGTCCAGGGAGTCGAAGATCGCGGCGACCCGCTGCTGGTAGTCCCGGTCCTCGTACAGGTTCGGCCCATGGTCGTCGCGGTCGTGGATGCGGTCGAGGGCTTCGTCCACCGGCAGCGTCAGCAGAAACACGATGTCGGGCCGTGGGGCGATGCGTTCGTTGGCTTCCTGGATGACGGCGGGATCGAGGCCGCGCGCCCCCTGGTAGGCCATCGACGAAATATAGTAGCGATCGAGGATCACGACGCCGCCGCGTTCGAGCACCGGCGCGATGTTCGTCCCGACGTTCCAGGCGCGGTCCTTCAGGAACAGCTCGAACTCGCCCTGGGCGTCGAGCCGCCCCTCTCTCGCCCGCCGGCGCAATTCCATGCCGTGGGGCCCGCGGGTGGGCTCGGGCAGCACTTTGGCCTCGCGGCCCCGCGCGGCGAACCATTCCGCCAGTTTCGCGCACTGGGTGCTCTTGCCCGTGCCGTCGATGCCCTCGACGGCGACGAGCAGCCCGGCGCCCGTGCGCCGGAATTCCGTTGAAGATGTCTCCGTCATGCGCCGACCGTTGGTCCCTTCGCGTGAAAGCGTCGCGCACATTCGACACTGCACGGGGCGGGGTCAACGATCACGGGGCGCCGGGAAGCCATGAAAATCCTCGTCCTGCTGAACGGATACAATCTGCGGCGGCACCCGCGCGACCTGCCGGCGCGGCTCGCGTCGGTCGTGGCCGGGGCCGGGCACACGGGCCGCGTGCGGATTTCGCGCTCGATGGAGCACATGCTCGACCTCTTCGGGAAAGGCGTCGACGCCGGTGCGGAGGCGATCCTGGTGGGCGGAGGCGACGGGACGCTGCACCACGCCGTGAACCATCCGGCGGCCCACCGCGTGGCGCTCGGCATGGTTCCCCTGGGGACGATCAACGCGTTTCTGCGCCCGGCGCGGATGAAATACGGCGACCCCGCCGATGCGCTGCGGGGGATTCTGCGGGGAGGCGTCGTCGAGGGCCGGTGCGGTCGCATGAACGAGCGGCGGTTCGCGTGCTTCGCGAGCTGGGGGTACGACGCGCGCGTGGTGCACCGCAATTCCGCGAAGCTGAAACGCGTCTTTCGCGCGACGTCCTACGGCCTGACCGGCGTGGCGGAAATGGCGCGCTGGAGAAGCGGACAGACGAAAGGTTCGCTGCGAATCGACGACCGCGAGCCCGTGCCGGCCACGTCCGTCGTCGTGTCGAAGATCGACAACTACGCGGGTCTGCGCGCGTTTCGCCGAAGTCTCGACGACGCGACGTTCGATGTGCTCGCCGCCCGCAGCGACGATCCCGCCACGCTGCTGGGGTTCTGGGCGGGGTTCGCGGCAAAGGCGCTGGCGGACCGCGACGTCGCCCTGTTCGGAACGCGCCGTGCGGAGGGCGTGGAGCGCATTCGCTGGACGGCGCCGAAGGACACCTACGTTCAGATCGATGGCGAAGACCTCGTTCTCGCGGACAGCGCGTCGTTCGACATCCGCATCGACGACCACATGCAGCGGTATCTCTGGCCAGCCTGACTGCCGGGTTGTCGCGTATTGGCGTTGAGCGTTGTTCGTTGAGCGTTATTCGTTGTTCGTTGTTCGTTGAGTGTGGCGAGCGGCGCGATACGAACAAGGGCTTCGTCTTCGTTCTCGTCTTCATCTTCATCTACATCTTCGTCTTTGTCTTCGTACGATAGCGTCGGTCGTCGTCGGCGAGGGGAGAGTTCGGCCGGCGCGAGCCGCTACGGTTCGCCGGGGACGCTTCGCAGAACGACGAGGGCGATTTCGGGGCGGCAGTTCCAGCGCAGTCGCAGCGCGCTGGTGCCGACGCCGCGGCTGACGTAGACTCTCGTCGCCGGGGCCTCGACCAGTCCCGACGCGTACTTCGCGGTGCCGTCGGAGAGCATCCGCAGCGGGCGGTGGAAGGGACGCACCTGGCCGCCGTGGGTGTGGCCGGAGAGCTGGATCGCGACGCGGTGCCAGGGCGCGACGATTTCGGCGACCTGGGGGTTGTGGGAGAGCAGCACGCGCACGCCGTCGGAGGGCGCGCCCATCAGCGCGAGCGAGGGGTTGGGGTGGCCCTCCCACAAGTCGCCGACTCCGGCGACGACGATGCGCGCGTCTCCCCCGCCGGCGATGCGGTGGCGCGATGCCGAGACGGTCTCGTGCTCGTTTTCGAGAAGACGAACGCCCGCGCGGCGCGCGATGCGGCTCATGCGGTCGAGCGGCAGGCCGTAGTCGTGGTTGCCGCGCGTCGCGAAGATTCCGTCGGGCGCCCGCAAACCGGAGAGAATGCGGAAGCACTGGGGCATGCGCCGGGGGTTGTGGGTGACGAAGTCGCCGGTGAGGGCGACGAGATCGCCGTCGAGGCTGTTGGCGGTGCGGACGACGCTCTCCAGGAACGCCGGGCCGGAGACGAGATTGTGGTGGATGTCGGTGAGATGGACGATGCGGTAGCCGTCGAGCTCCGGAGAGAGCCCGGGCACGGGAACGTCGACGTGTGTGAGCGAAATCCAGTAGGGCTCGACGAACGCGGCGTATCCGATGGCGCCGCCGAGACTCTTGAGCGCCCGAACCGCGTTCTTGCGCAGGCGCGGTCGGCCGGCGACACGGGTGGTCGCGCTCGAACGGAGGTGGCGGGCGCCGGCCCGCCACCGGGATGGCGCCTCAGTGGGGGGTGAAGCCTTCATCGGTCAGACTCGAATCGATGGACTCGCGCTCGCGGTCCGCCAGAATGCGGCGGATGGCCTTTGCCTGAGCGTCGCTGGGAACCTTGAGCAGGATTCCCGCCGTGCACATCCCGCGGGGACCGTCGCTCTCCTCGAAGTCGCACCAGGCGATGTCGCCCTCGAACTCCAGGCCCTCGACCCGGGTGAGGCGGACGGAGACGCTGATGGTCTCCTCGGAGTCCATCCGGCGCAGCCAGGTCTGGTACTGGACGGAGGAGAAGTCCGGCAGGAGAATCTTCATACCGTGGAGCGTCAGGTTGGAGGTCAGGCCCTCGGCGGGCTTGGAGAGCATGGCCCAGGTCGGGGACCGTACCTCGACGACGCAATCGTGCTCCACTTCCAGCCGCTCCTCGCTTCGACGATCGGAGTTCGCGGAGTCCTGGGAAGTCATGGGTCGCCCTTGTTCGAAAGATTGCGTGGGTCTCGCCGCCTCAGGGCGTGTCGTCAAGGACCACGTCGTCGGCAGGCTTTTCGTGGGTGTCCATGCCGCCGGCCGCGGGTGCGGCGGCGATGGCGCTGCGAATGTCGCCGGCGGCGCCGTTGGCGGCGGGCGGAACGAAGAGGTAGGATTCGAACATGCGGTTGTAGCCGGTCCACTGCTGGCCCTGCTCGCGGGCGTCGTCGGTGACCTGCTGGAAGCTGGCGAGGTAGGCTTCGGTGTAGTCGGCGTAGTGCAGCATGAGCGCCTCCTTCGTCTTCGGGACGACGGGCGCGCCGTACTCCATCTTGCCGTGGTGGCTGAGAATGAGGTGCAGAATGTGGGTGCGGTAGTGTTCGGAGAAGCCTTCGGGTTCGCGCTGAAGGGCGCGGATGGCGCCGTCGATCATGCTGGCGCCGATGGAGATGTGGCCCAGCAGGCGGCCCTCGTCGGTGTAGCCGATGCTGCGGCGCCAGCTGTACTCGCGGATCTTGCCGACGTCGTGGAAGAGCGTTCCGGTGACGAGGAGGTCGCGGTCGAAGGGCTGGTACTGCTGGCCGAGATGGAGCGCCGTCTTCATGACGCAAAGCGTGTGCTCGAGCAGACCGCCGATCCATGCCTGGTGGATTCTGGCGGCGGCGGGGGCGGTGCAGAAGAGGTCGCGAAAGCGGTCGTGTCCGAAGAAGCGGTCGAGGAGGCGCCGGCATTCGGTGCTTTCGACGCTGGCGATCAGGGCATCGAGCTCGGCTTCCATGGTCTCGCGGGGGATGGCGCTGACGGCCAGGAAGTCGGAGACGTCGACCTTGTCGTCGTCGACGCGCTGGATTTCGCGGACGGTGAGCTGGACGCTGTTGTTGAATTCGGAGACGTGGCCCTCGACGAAGACGAAGTCGTCGGCGGCGACGCGCCCGTCGCGCACGGCGTCGTGATTGTCCCACATGACGGACTGGATGCTGCCGGTGCGGTCGCGCAGGCCGAGGAAGAAGTAGGGTTCGCCGTTCTTCTTGGTGCGCCGCTCCACCGAGGTAAGCAGCAGGAGGCCGCTCACCGAGTCGCCGGGCTGCATGTTCGCGCATTTCAGAGCGCTGTCTCTCGCCGTCGCCGTCATCGTTTCGTCCGTCCGTCCTTGGTGCGTTGCGCGGTTCGCGCGCTTCCCGATCAGCGGGTCATCTCATCCGCCGCTTCCCCGCCGGTCAAGGGAAGCCATGCGATTCCCCTTTCCCGCCGGGGCCGGGATTGCGAGCGTCTGCGCGCAATGAGCCCGCCCGTCATCGAATTCCGCAACGTCACGAAGACGTATCGCATTCAGCAGCGCGCGACCCCGCGCATCGGGGCGTGGCTGGTGGACAAGCTCTTCGAGCATCTCCAGAGGGTGCCGTTCAACGCGCTGGAGGACGTGAGCTTCACCGTGGAGCAGGGCGAGTTCCTCGGGTTGCTGGGCACGAACGGGGCCGGCAAGTCCACCGCGCTGTCGATCATCGCCGGGGTCAGCCACCCCACCAGCGGCACCGTTCGCGTGCGGGGGCGCGTGGCGTCGCTGCTCCAGCTCGGCATCGGCTTCCACCCCGATCTCTCCGGCATGGAGAACGTCTTTCACAACGGCATCATGCTGGGGCTGACCCGCCGCGAGGTGATGGCCCGCCTGGGCACCATTCTGGAATTCTCCGGCATCGCCGACTTCATCCACGAGCCGGTGAAGCACTATTCCTCGGGGATGTACGCGCGCCTGGCGATGTCGGTGGCGCTGCACCTGGACCCGGAGATCGTTCTGCTGGACGAGATCATGTCGGCCGGCGACGCGGAATTCGGGCACCGCTGCTTCGGGCGGCTGATGGAGCTGCACAAGGCGGGGGTGACGATCGTCTCGGTTTCCCACGAGATTCTGACCTCGCGCGAGCTTTGCGACCGGCTGATCTGGCTGGACGAGGGGCGCGTGCGCTACTCCGGCGGGGCGCGCGAAGCCGTTCGGCTCTATCTCGACCACGTCTCGCGGCTCGCGATTCCCGAAGGCCACAATCTTCACTGCGACCGCGAGCTCTCCGCCGAGGCCCCGCGGCCCCGCATCGCCGAGGTCTTCATGGAGAACGACGCCGGCGACCGCGTGACGGAACTGACGACGGGCGATGCGGTGAACATCGTCTGCCGCATCGAGAACCCCGCGCCGCTGCGCGTCTGGCAGTGCCTGCGCTGGTCCACGGGTCGCCGGCTCTCGGAGGAAACCAGCGCCGTGCTCGAACCCGGCGCGGATGGCCGCATCGTCTACCGCATCGACGCGTGGCCCTTTCTGCGGGGACACTTCCGCCTCAGCGTCGCGCTGCTGCCGGCAGACGGGCCGGAGGACGCGCCGCTGCTGGACCGCCAGGAGGACGTCCTGGAAATCCCGACGAAGACCGGCGAGGCGCTGCATCTCGAAGATGTTCTGGCGAGCCCGCCCGTCGCCTGGACGATCACGCGGCACGACGACTAGCCGCCACGAATGGAACCATGAGCGACGTTCCGCGTCTGAAACCGAACCAGTTCGCGATCGCCGCCGACGCGGTCTGGGTGACGGCGCTCGTCGTCTGCACCTGGGCGGCGCTCGCCGACATGTTCGGCGACGACATGTTTTCGGGCATTCTGGCGGCCCTGTTCCTCTTCATGGTGCTTCCCACGGCGGTACCCGTTTGGGTCCTCGTGCGGTGCGTGCCGCGGGCGGCGGCGCTGACGAAGCGTACGCTGCGCCAGGAACTGGCGACCGCGCCGCTCGACGTGCGGGCGTTTCTCCTGCGGGGAATGGCGTGGCCGCTCTGCGCGTCGCTCGCCCCGGCGCTTCTCGCCGGAATCGTTCTCGCCGTCCCGCTGGCGGTCCGTTCGAGCGAAGCGATGCTCGGGATTCTGCTTCTGGGGACAACCTGGTGCCATTTCCCGGCTCTGATTTCCACACTCGGACTCGTTCGATACATGACGGCGAGGTGTAAGACGGCGCGCGAGAAGTCGCTCTGGCACGTTCCGGTGCTATGGGGTGCCATCGCGGTCGGTTCGTACTGGACCTCCGCGTACGCCGCCGCCCAGGTAGCGAGCTCGGGAAGTGCTGTGGTCGCGGTCGGAATCGTCGCGCTGGGCGTGGACATTGGGCTGCTGTTCGCGATCTGGAAACAGGCAAGGTCGCTCGTCGGAATTTGGGCCGAAACGGACGGCGATTAGAGCCTTCCCCGAGTTCACGGCCCCAGTGGTCGATGGAACGCGTGACGGACGAC
>JAJFLJ010000022.1 GCA_021772755.1 Candidatus Sumerlaeota bacterium | reverse complement strand
CCATAGCGCGAGTTGGCGCGCCACCACACCGAGAATGAAGCCTATCGCATAGCGGACATGGCGACGATCATCCTTGGCGACCAGTCCGGCGACGATGGCGATCACTCCACCCAATACGACCGGCATGCGAACGTCGCGCGTGACCATGCGAACGTCGCGCTGGACACAGCCAAGGCACCACGCGAATGTCCAGCCGACAAGGAATGCGCACAAGACTCCTACCGCCCACCGAGTCGGTCCGGCCGTTCCCTCAGTTTTCGTTGAAGCTACAGACGGATCACCGGACACACTGCATACCTTCCTTGAAGGGAATGACTTTGTCTGTCGTGCAAACAGCCGTTTCCCGACACGTTAGCGCGACCGGCGCCCTTGTGCTTCCACCGGGATCGAAACCCTCCGTTCATGGATGGCCGCTTCATCGCCGCGAGTCAAGCCCCCCCCCCCGTCCCCCCCCCCGCCGCGCACTTCCGTCTTGCTTTGCGGCGGCTCCCTTTCGACCGTCGCCGCACTTCACTTGGACGCGGGCGAGCTCATGAACATTCTGGTCACCGGCGGCGCGGGATTCATCGGGTCGAACCTGTTGCGCCATGTCGTTCGCGCGCGGCCCGGCGACCGCTTCGTGAATCTCGACCGGCTGACCTATGCCGGCAATCTCGCCAACCTGGCGGAGATCGAGGACGCGCCGAACTACCGCTTCGTCCAGGGAGACATCTGCGACGGGCAGCTGCTGGCGGCGCTCTTCGAGGACGAGGCCATCGGCGGCGTCATCCATCTGGCGGCCGAGTCCCACGTCGACCGCTCCATCCTGGGCCCCGGCGAATTCGTCCGCACCAACGTCCAGGAAACGCTCGCCCTCCTGGAAGCCGCCCGCGCGGCCTGGGCCCGCCGCGGCACCGCCGGGCGGTTCCACCACGTTTCCACCGACGAGGTCTACGGGTCGCTCGGCGACACGGGGCTCTTCACCGAGGACACGCCCTACAGCCCCAACTCGCCCTACAGCGCCAGCAAGGCCGCCAGCGACCATCTGGTGCGCGCGTGGCACCACACCTACGGCATGGACACGGTGATCACGAACTGCTCGAACAACTACGGCCCCTGGCAGTTCCCCGAGAAGCTGATCCCCGTCATGATCTGCAAGGCGCGCGACGGCGAACCGCTTCCCGTCTACGGCGACGGCGGCAACGTGCGCGACTGGCTCCACGTCCAGGACCACTGCGAGGCCATCGACCTGGCGTTCCGCGAGGGCCGCGCGGGGCGGACGTACAACGTCGGCGGCGACAACGAATGGCGGAACATCGACATCGTGCACGCGATCTGCGACGCGGTGGACGAGCGGCTCGGCGCGCAGCCGCAGGGCCCCAGGCGGCGCCTGGTGACGTTCGTCGGCGACCGCCCCGGCCACGACCGGCGCTATGCCATCGACGCGTCGCGCATGCGCGGGGAACTCGGGTGGACGCCGCGCTACACGTTCGAGCGCGGTCTGCGGGAAACCGTCGGCTGGTATCTCGACGCCGGCGAATGGCTCGCCGCGTGCATGGACGGCAGCTACCGCGAGTACTTCGAACGGAACTACGCGAACAAGATGGGGTGAAGGGCCGCGCTCAGTAGCGGTCGACGATCCAGGGCGCCGGCCCGCTGAAGACGAGCGTCGCGATTTCGAGCGCGTGCTCGGTGGCGGCGATGTTGCCCGTCGCGCCGAGTTCCGCGGCCGAAACCGCGCGCGAATAGAGCGCGGCGAGATCGTCGATGTCGATGCGCAGATGGGCGCGCCCGCCGCGGCGCACGATGGCCTTGCCGTCGGCGATGTTCAGGATGAACCGGTCGTTGTTGCGGGCGACGATGCCGTCGCGGACCTCGAGATGGAGTTCGGCCTCCAGGGTGCGCGGATAGCCGCGCCGCACGAGGGCCTCCTCGACGTCCAGAATGCGGATGAACCACGACTCGCGCCGATGGACCGAGAGGCGTTCTTCGGGAAGAATCGACCCGAACCCGTCGAAGGGCGCACCGGCCCACCGCACCTTGCGGTACACCGTGCCATAGTCCGCCAGGAACGCCCAGATGCGCACCGCCGCCGCGCGGGTCAGCGCGACCATGTCGGCGACTTCCACGACGTAGCCGTCGGCGGAGTTCCTCGCCCGCACGGCGACGTAGCCGATCGCCTCGTCCTCGTGCTTGACGATCCAGACGCGGGTTTCCTGGCCGGGCTGCTCCAGAATGCGCCCCCAGTGGAAATCGGTGCGGTCGGCATGGCCGGAGCACTGCGCGGCCTTGACGGCATAGAGGCGCTTGAGCTTGCGCAGATCGTCGATGTCGGTGGGAACGACGTCCAGGCCGCGCGTGCGCAGTCCGATCTGCGCGGGGTCGGCTTCCCAGATCGTGCGCGTTCCGCCGAACCCGTAGCCGACCTTGCGGTACAGGCCGTGGGTCGCGGGATAGAGCGAGGAAAGCGGCACGCGCGCCTCGGCGAGTTCCAGCACCAGCGATCGCATGAGCAGTGTCGCCACGCCCTGGCCGCGAAACTCCGGCGCGACGCAGACCGAAGCCACCCCGGTGGCACCGATGCTCTTGCCGCCGAAGAAATGGCCCATGGGAACGATGCCCGCCGCCGCCGCCAGGCGGTAGCCGGACTGCACGATCCGGATGTGGTCCAGTCCGTAGCGGTCGATGGAGCGATCGGCCTCCTCCTCGCTCAGGGCGTAGGAGTGGCGGATCAGGGCGTTGAGAACGGAACGCTCGCTGGCTTTGACGGCGCGATAGTTGAGCTGGTCCACGGGATGTTCCTGTTTCCTATTCCTGGGGGGAGACGGCGATGGAAGCCGCCATGGTCGCAAGGGCGGGACCGGCGGCGTCAATGGCGGAGCGGCTGCCGGTGGCCTTGATGAAGACCGATCCCTGGGGGCCGCCCTCCACGATGATGCCGTGCAGCGCCGAATCGGGCCGGGGGGATGTGGGGCCCACGCCCATGCCGGAGGGCTTGAGCGTCCCGTAGACCAGGACTTCCGAGATCGTAAGGCCATTCGTTTCAGACTTATAGAGAACGGGAGGTCCCGTGGCCTCCACCTGCCCGAGCCAGCGTGCGATGTTCTCCTCCGCCGACCCGCCGCCCGGAGGCGGCCCGAAGTGGAAGAACGTCACCTCGGCATCGCCGCGCTCGTCCTCCCCGGCGGGAAGCGAAAGCTGAAGCGCGCGCATGGCGCTGGCAGGAGCCTCGGACGACCAGGTGGCGGGCCAGAACACGGCCAATCCGGCCACGGATGACTGGTTCAACTCGACTTCGGAAGGAAGAAGCGGTCGGTCGGAGGGCGGCGCCACCGCTTCCGCCGGGCCCGGCGACGCGGTCTCCAGCGGGGGGTGGTTCGGGGGAAGGCTCGCCGAGGCGGGAGGGCCGGGCT
>JAJFLJ010000210.1 GCA_021772755.1 Candidatus Sumerlaeota bacterium | reverse complement strand
CCCGGGAAAGGGCACGGAGCAGATCGAGGTTCGCACCGGCGCCGGACTTTCCTACCGCGTGACGCCGGACCGCGGCATGGACATTTCCCTCGCCGAATTCGGCGGCTCGCCCATTTCCTGGCAGTCCCCCAACGGCGACGTCCACCCCGCCGCCTACGATCCGCGGGGTAAGGAATGGCTGAGAACCGCGGCCGGCGGTCTGCTGATGACGTGCGGGCTGCGCCAGGCCGGCGCCCCGTGCGAGGACCGCGGCGAATCGCTCGGCCTTCATGGCCGCGCGCACCACACTCCCGCCTCCGGCGTTTCCGCCGTCGGCGAATGGAACGGCGGCGTCCACACGATGACGGTCTCCGGCACGGTGCGCGAAACCCGCATGTTCGGCGGGAACCTCGCCCTGCACCGGCGAATCGAATCGCGCCTCGGCAGCAACGTCATCCGCATTCGCGACCGGACCGAGAACCTCGGCTTCGAAGAGTCGCCTTTCATGCTGCTCTACCACTTCAACTTCGGATACCCGCTGCTCGACGAGTCGGCGACGCTGCGGTTTCCATCGAAGCGGGCGGAACCGCGCGAACCGGAAACGCCGCTCCAGGGGTTCGACCGCTGGGATCCCCCCCAGCCGCACTACGCCGAGCGCGTCTATCTCCACCATGAAATCCAGACCGATTCCCTTGGCGTCGCCGAAGCCGCGATTCGCAACGAGCGCTTTCCGGTCTGCGGAGAGCGCCGCCCCGTCGAGGTCAGGCTTCGCTGGTCCGTCGCGACCCTGCCGTATCTGGTCCAGTGGAAGATGGCGGGAGAGGGCATGCACGTCCTCGGGATCGAGCCGGGCAACTGCATGGTTCTCGGCCGCGCGGCCGAGCGCGAAGCGGGACGGCTGACGACTCTTCGACCTGGCGAGTCCGTGGAAACGTCCGTGGAACTCGAGGTCGTGACGGTTTGACGGAGCCCGCACCGATGGAGCGCGACCGTGCCGGCGGCGCAGGCAGCGGGCATTCCTCCCGGAGAGCGCGCAAACGCGGCGACCTTCTTGCGGCGATCGGATTCCTCTCCCCAAACTTCCTCGGATTCGCGCTCTTCGTCGCGTATCCCATTCTCTACAGCCTTTGCCTCGTCTTCACGAACCGCAGTCTGAAACCGGCGATTCCGCTTCGGTGGATCGGCCTCGCCAATGTTCACGAACTGCTGAGCTTCGGCCACCGGCCCGACTATGCGGGAAACGACCACGGAGTCTGGATCGCTCTCTGGCTTGGTGCGTGGCTGCTCTTCGCCGCCGGTCTTCTTCTGACCCTCCTCGCCATGAAGGCCAAATGGAGGGGCGTGCGCGCCGGAGGCTGGCTGGCGCTCGCATCGGGACTCGGCCTTCTCGTCGCCTCCGTCGCGACGCGAAGCCATCCGGGCTGGGGTCTGTTCGGAATCGCATGGGCCATCGCCTCCGCGTTTTCGATTCTCGACGACGACGAGTCCTTCGCCGGTCGCGGAATCGCCGGACCGGTCTGCGTGCTGGTCGCGGCGTTCGCCATCCAGGCTGCGGGCGAAGGATTCAACGAACGCTGGCAGGCGCGCGACCCGCTCTTCTGGAAGTACCTCTACAACACGCTCTTTCTGATGTTTCTCGTCCCCCTGCAAATCGCCGGCTCCCTGGGACTCGCACTGGTTCTGGCGCGCCCCGTCGTCGCCTGCCTTCCGCGCGAGCGCGTTCTGCTGACCGTCGTTTCCCTCGGCGCGGGGCTGCTCGGACTCTGCGGATTGTGGGTCTCCGGAAAACCGGACCTCGCCATCCTCTGGCTGCTCTTCTTCCTGATCGCGGCGGGAGGCCTTGCCTTCGGCAGCGTCACGTTCCGAACGCTCTTCTTCATCCCCTCGTTCACGGCGGGCGTCGCCATCATGCTTCTCTGGAAGCAGATGTTCAATCCCGACTTCGGAATCCTGAACGAGCCGGTTCGAATGGTCTACGACCTCTTCGGCATCGACGCCGCCCTGCCGCGATGGATCTACGACCCGCACCTCGCCAAGCCGTCGCTGATCCTGATGGGGTTCTGGACGCTCGTGGGCGGGACGAACATGCTGATCTACCTCGCGGGGCTTGCCGGCATTCCGGGGGAACTCTACGAAGCCGCGCAGATCGACGGCGCCGGACCGTGGCAGAAGTTCAAGAGCGTGACGTGGCCGCAGCTCGCCCCGACGACGTTCTACATCGTCGTCATGACCACCATCGCCGGCATCCAGGGCGGTTTCGAACAGGCCCGCGTCATGACCGAGGGCGGCCCGGCGGGCGCGACGAAGACGCTTTCGTACTACATCTACGAAAAGGCGTTCCAGGAGCTCGGCATGGGCTACGCCTCCGCCGTGGCGTGGATCATGTTCATCATGATCTTCGGGCTGACCGCGCTGAACTGGAAGTTCGGAAGCCGCCATGCCGCCGAATGACCGCACGACCCTGCTCTCGCCTCGCGGCGCGCGGTGGCTTTGCGGCTACCTGCTGCTCTGCTTCGGCGCCTTCGCGATGGCGCTTCCATTCGTCTGGATGCTGCTCGGCAGCTTCAAGACACGCGCCGAGGCGGAAGACCCGTCCTTCGTCCCCCGCGTCTGGCAGCCGGAGAACTATGCCATCGTGCTGCGCATGGCCCCCGACAAGGTCACGGGCGAGCTGCTGGAGGAAGTCCGCTTCGGACGGTTCTACTTCAACTCGGTCTTCACGACTCTCGCGATCGCCCTCGTCCAGGTCCTTTCCTGCGCGATGGCGGCATACGCCTTCGGGCGGATTCGGTGGCGCGGCCGCGACAATCTCTTCTTCCTCTACCTGGCGACTCTCATGGTGCCCGGCGTCGTGCTGATGATTCCGAACTTCGAGACGATGGTCCACCTCGGCATGGTGGACACCTACGCCGGGCTCGTTCTCCCCCAGGCGTTCGCCGGAGCGGCGATGGGCACGTTTCTGCTGCGCCAGTTCATGCTGACCATTCCGCCGTCGCTCGACGAGGCCGCCGCCATCGACGGCGCCTCGCACTGGCGAATCTTCTGGGACGTCATCCTGCCGCTCGCGCGCACCGGACTGGTGACGCTGGGAATCTTCGCGATTCTCGTCAACTACCAGTCCTTCTTCTGGCCGCTCGTCCTCCTCAAGACGCGCGAACTCTTCACCCTTCCGGTCGGTCTGCTCTTTCTGGACACCTCCTACGGCAAGCAGACGGAGCTGATTCTCGCGGCCACGGTCATGAGCACCCTGCCGCTGATCGTCGTCTTCGTGGCCGCGCAGAAGGCGATCGTGCGCGGCATCCAGCTCGGCGCGGTCAAGGGGTAGCCCATGAAGCGGATATTCCTTCTTTGCGCCGTCGCCGTCGCGATCATGTGGACGATCGCCGAGACGACGCTGCCATCCCGCACCGACGAACACGGGCGGACCGTTCTGACGTGGTCGACCGACCAGAACCCCGCGCGCCGCGGGCAACTCGCCCCTTTCGCCAGCCAGAACCCCGACATCTCCGTCATGGTCGAGCCCAACTCCTTCGACAGAACCATCGTCCAGTGCGCCACCGGAGTCGGCCCCGACATTATCGAGATATACAGCACCCAGGACATGGTCGCCTACGTGCAGGCCGGCATTCTTCTGGACCTGACGGAATACGCCAGGGAGATGGGCTTCGGCCCGGAGTCCACCTATCCCCGCCTCGTCGGCAACCTGATGTACGAGGGCCGCCAGTACCGCTACCCCGCCAACGCCGCGTCGCAGGTTCTCATCTACAACAAGCGCATCTTCGACGAGGCGGGAGTGCCGTACCCGACCGACGGCATGCTCTGGGACGACTTCATCGAACTGGCGAAACCCCTCACCGTGGAATCGCCGGACGGGCGCGGGCACGACCGGTTCGCTCTCGTGATGGGACAGGACTACGTGAAGGATCTTCTGCTGCAGTTCGGCGCGTCGTTCTTCGACGAGACGAAGACGCGCTGCACCATCGACTCGCCGCAGGCCCTCGCGGCGATGGAATTCTACCGCGACCTGATTCGCGTGCACCGGCTGATTCCCTCGCCGAGCGCGGCGGAATCGCTCTCCGCCGCAGGCGGATGGGGGCACGGCGAAATCCGGTGGTTCGCGTCGGAGAAGGCGGCCTGCATCTGGGGCAGCCGCTGGATGATGGTCATCTTTCGCCAGTATCCCGAGTTGCATCCGCACCTGGGCGTCGTGACCCTTCCGCGCCTGCCGGGCGGAACGAGCGCCAGCTACAGCGGCACGCGCGGTCCGGGCATCAACGCCGCCAGCGAGCGCATCCCCGAGTCGCTGGAGTTCCTGCGCTACCTTGCCAGTCCGGAGTACGCGGAGGTCATCGCCATGAGCAGCGACGGCCTGCCCCCCCTCGCCGAATATGCCGACGAGCCGGAGAGGCTTCTGAATCCGGCGTATCCGACGGAAGACTTCCAGGAGGTCTTCGTCGAATCCATGCGCTTCGCGGAACCGCTGGAGACCAGCCCCTTCGTCGATCCCGTGTTCGTCGCCAGCCGCGTCTGGATCGACTGCATGGACACCATCGCGAACGGTATCGCATCGCCGGAGGAGGCGTTGAGACTCGCCGCACGGCAGATCGACCAGCGCATCGAGCGCAACGTGCGGGAGCGCCCCGACCTGCGCGAACTCTATGAGGCGGCGCGATAGCACGATCGTCCCAAAGGCACTTCGCATGACGCATTCGACAGAGAAGAGGCAGGAAGCCGGCGCCGGCATCGAACGGGTTCGCACGCTCCTGCAACGGCACACGCCCTCCTGTCTGGCGGGCCGGAGAATCGAAACCGCGTCCCGGCCGGAAACCGGCAACAACTCGGAAGTGTGGATCGTGCGTTTCGACGACGGGAGCGGAATCGTCGTGCGCGTTCTGGGCTCCGCCGCGGAAGCCGCGCGGCTCGGGCGGTGGCTGAGGACATTCCGCGCACGCGGCCTCCCCGTGCCCGGAGCCCCCGGCTGGACGGGCCTACTCCCCCGCGTTCTTCACCGCGGCGAAGGCGTTCTCGTCGAGGAACTTGTTCCCGGGCGGCTGCTGACGGATGTTCCGTTCGACCGCGCGGTGTGCACGGCGGTCGTTCGCGCACTCGCCGGGCTCCACGACGAAACGCGCGCGGCGGCGGGCCCGCCCGACAAACCGCGCCGCCGCGACGTGCACGCGCTTCTGCTGGAAACGGCGCTGAAGAACGTGCAAAGGACGAAACGCGATGCGTTGCCCGCCGGCGAATCGTTCGACGCGGAGAAGACCGCCGCGCTCCTTCGCGCCGCACACGCCCCGCTCCGCCCGCTGGACCCGTTCTCTCTGGTCCACCACCGGATCGGGCGGTCCGACGTGATGCTTCGCCCGGACGGCGGGGCGGTACTGCTCGACTGCGGATCGCTTCAGTACGGTCACTTCGGACACGACCTGTTCGACGTGCTGGGCATGTTCGACCGCAACGACGCCGGTGCGTTCCGGGGGGATTGCACGGAGGAGTACTACGCGGCCCGCAGAAACCTCCCGCAGGGACACGACTACGCCACCATCGCGCCGTTCTTCGAACTGGCGATGCACGTTCGGCGGCTGCGGAGCTTCACGACGAAGGCGGACGCGAAGGGCGACCGTTCGGAAAGCGAAATCGCGCGCGCTCTGGAGGGGATCCGCCAGTGCGCGCGCGATGCGGAACGATGAAGGGCGTCGTCTACTGCCAGTGGTTGAAGTAGGGCAGCTTCGATGCCGTCGCCGCGATGGCGTCCTTCGCGGACAGCAGTTCGAGCGTCGAATCCCAGCGACCCTCCATGAACTGCATGCGCGGCCCGTCGGGCAGCTCGCAGTCGGCCGATTCCGAGCCCCACGAAACGGTGCGCTTCTCCACATCGACGGCGACCTCGATGGAGGGGTCGGCCTCGACGGCGGCCATGATCCGGCCGATCGTCTTCGAATCGGCGGTCACGGCGGGAATGCCGAGGGAGACGCAGTTGCCGAAGAATATCTCGGCGAAGGACTCGCCGATGATCGCCTTGATGCCCTTGCCCCACCGCATGATGGCCTGGGGGGCGTGCTCGCGCGAGGAGCCGCAGCCGAAGTTCTTGTTCACGACCAGAACTTCCGCACCGGCGAACTCCGGCTTGTCGAAGGAGTGCGTGCCGCCCTTCTCGGCGATCTGAAGACGGTCGTCCTCGAAGGAGTGCTCGCCGATGCCGTCGAACGTCACGCAGCGGAGAAAGCGCGCGGGGATGATGCGGTCGGTATCGATGTCGTTCCCGCGAACGGGAATGGCCCTGCCGGAGATTCTGATGCGTTTCGCGTCGTCGGACATGGATGGTTCCTTGGTGTCAGACCCCCGCCGGTTCGGCGGCGATCTCGAAGAATTCGCGTGCGTCGGTCACTTCCCCGGCGAACGCGGCGGCGGCGACCATCACGGGAGACATCAGCAGAGTCCGCCCCGTGGGAGAACCCTGGCGGCCCTTGAAGTTGCGGTTGCTGGAGGATGCGCAGACCTCGCGTCCCTTGAGCTTGTCGGGGTTCATCGCCAGGCACATCGAGCAGCCGGCGTCGCGGAACTCGAAACCGGCCTCGCGGAGAATCGCGTCCCATCCGAGCTTCAGAATCTCCTCGCGCACCTTCATGCTGCCGGGAACGGCGATGGCGCGCACGGTGGGCGCGACCTTGAAGCCTCTCCCCTCGATGTGGCGGACGACCTCGGCGAAGTCGCTCAGGCGGCCGTTGGTGCAGGACCCCAGGAACGCCACGTCGATCTTCGTGCCGCGCACGGGCTGGCCCGGCGCGAAGCTCATGTAGTCGTACGCTTCACGGATCAGTTCCTGCTCGGTCGCGTCGAACGCCTCCAGCGAGGGAATCGCGCCGTTCACCGACGTGGACTGTCCGGGTGTGATGCCCCAGGTCACGACGGGCTCGATGTCCGCCGCGTCGTACTTCACCACGTCGTCGAAGGCCGCGTCCGGATCGCTCCGAACCGATTCCCAGTACGCCACGGCACGGTCCCAGGCGGCGCCCTTCGGCGCGTACTTGCGGCCCTTGATGTAGTCGTAGGTGGTCTGGTCGGGATTGATGTATCCGCAGCGCGCGCCGCCCTCGATGGACATGTTGCAGACGGTCATGCGCTCTTCCATCGTCATGGCTTCGATGACGTCGCCGGCATATTCGTAGGCATAGCCGACGCCGCCCTTCACGCCAAGCTGCTGAATGATATAGAGGATCACGTCCTTGGCGTACACGCCGGGACGGAGCCTGCCGTTGACCTCGATGCGGCGGACCTTCGCGCGGCCCATCGACATGCACTGCGTGGCCAGAACGTCTCGGACCTGGCTCGTGCCGATCCCGAAGGCGATCGCGCCGAAGGCGCCGTGCGTCGAGGTGTGGCTGTCGCCGCAGCACATCGTCATGCCGGGCTGGGTCAGTCCCATCTCGGGGCCGACGATATGGACGATGCCCTGGGTTCCCGACTCGGGCGAGAAATACTCGATGCCGTACTCGGCGACATTGCGCTCCAGGGCCTGCATCATCTCCTCCGCCAGACCGTCCGCGAAGGGTCGTGCCTGGGACGCCGTGGGGATGATGTGATCGGCGGTGGCGAAGTTGCGCTCGGGGTGCGCGACGCCGAGTCCGCGCTCGCGAAGCGCCGCGAAGGCCTGGGGCGAGGTGACCTCGTGGATCAACTGAAGGCCCATGAGGATCTGGTACTGCCCCGACGGCAGCTGCCGGACGGTGTGCAGATCGAAGACCTTGTCGAAGAGGTTCCTGCCCATTGATCGAGCCTTTCGGGATGTGGGAGACGTGGCCTGGCGCGCGCCGCCCCGTCGGGAGCAGGGGAACTGCCACATCGCCGGAGGCCAAGTCGAGCGCGATTTGGCCGTTCCGGCGGAGCTCTATTCGGCCGGAGGCGCTCCCGCGAACGTCACCGCGGTGCCGTAGACGGTCATCGCGAAGCAGCCCCCTTCCAGAACCTCCGAGTCGATCCTGATTCCAAGAACGCCCTGCGCGCCGATCTCGCGCGCATGTTTGACCATGAGCGCCGTCGCCTCCTGCCGAGCGGTGCGCATCGCCTCTTCGAAATGCCCGAACCGCCGTTCGCCGGCAAGAGCCTGGCTCACTGCCGCGAACGCCTCCGCCACCGTGATCCGCATGACGGCTTCGCCGCTCACGATGCCGAGGTAGCCTGCGACGCGGTATCCGTCCAGAGTCGGGGTCGTGGAGAGAATCACCGCAGGATGTCCTCGATCTCGCGCAGTTCGTCGTCGTTCAGGGGCGGCTCGTTCAGAACGGCGACGTTGTCCTCGATCTGTGACACCCGGCTCGCGCCCGTCAGAAGGCTTCCTATTCGCCTGTCGCGCAGAATCCAGGTCAGTGCGAGGCGCGCCACGGACTGGCCGCGGCGCTCCGCCAGGGCCTTGATGCGCCGAAGTTTGCCGCGCAGTTCGTCCGTCACGCGGTCGGCGGGAAGCGCCGTGCCCTCGCGGGCCGCGCGGGAACCGCTGGGGATACCATCGATGTACTTGTCGGTGAGCAGTCCCTGTGCCAGCGGGCAGAATACCGTGACGCCCATGCCGCACTCCTCCGCTGCGGCGAGCAGACCGCCCTCGATATCGCGGTTCAGCATCGAATACGGAACCTGTACGATGGAAAGAGGCGTGCCGAGATTGCGGGCGATGGCGGCGGCGCGCCGCGCTTCGTCGGGGCCGTAGTTGCTGATGCCGGCATAGAGCGCACGACCGGACCGCACGATGTAGTCGAGTGCCCCGATGGTTTCCTCAAGCGGCGTGTTCGGGTCGAAGCGGTGGCTGTAGAAGATATCGACGTAGTCCAGGCCGAGGCGCTTGAGGGACTGGTCGCAGCTGGCGACGAGATACTTGCGCGAGCCCCACTCGCCGTAGGGCCCCGGCCACATGCGAAAGCCGGCCTTCGACGTGACGATCAGCTCGTCGCGGTGGGCGGCGAAGTCCTCGCGCAGAATGCGGCCGCCGTTGGTTTCCGCCGATCCGGGGGGCGGGCCATAGTTGTTGGCGAAGTCGAACAGGTTGATGCCGAGATCGAAGGCCCGACGCATCATCCGGCGCGCCTCCTCCAGGTCGTCCCCATGCCCCCAGTTGTGCCAGCACCCGAGAGACACTCCCGGGAGCATGAGACCGCTGGCGCCGCTGCGGTTGAAGGTCATTCGGTCGTAGCGTTTCTCGTCGAACATGGGTCAGTCCACGACCTTGTTGAGGGGATACTCGATGATGCCTTCCGCGCCGGCCTTCTTGAGGGCGGGAATCGCGGTGCGGACGATCGTCTCCTCCAGCACGACCTCGATGGCGACCCAGTTCGGGTCCTTCAGTTCGTTGACCGTGGGGCTTGTGATGGCGGGAAGCAGACCGACGATGGCGTCGAGGGCGCTCTTGGGCGCGTTGAGCTTCAGCCCGACGCGCGACTCGGCCTTGATCGCCGCGTTCAGCAGCAGCGCGATGGCTTCCATCTTCTCGCGCTTCCAGGGATTCTCCCAGGAATCCCGGTTGGCGATGAAGACCGTCCACGACTCCATCAGGGTATCGACGACGCGCAGGTTGTTGGCCCGCAGGGAGGAACCCGTCTCCGTGACGTCGACGATCGCGTCGACCAGTTCCGGAACCTTGATTTCGGTCGCGCCCCACGAGAACTCGACGTGGGCGGAAACGCCGTTCTTCTTGAGATAGTCGTTCGTCAGATTCACGGCTTCCGTGGCGATGCGCTTGCCTTCGAGGTCCTTCACCGACCGGACGTCGGAGTCGTTGTGGACGGCGAGGACCCAGCGCACGGGACGGCGGGAGACCTTCGAATAGACCAGGTCGGCGACCTTGTGGACATCGGCGCGGTTGTCGCTGACCCAGTCCAGACCGGTCAGGCCGCAGTCGAAGACGCCCTGCTCGACGTAGCCGGCCATTTCCTGCGCGCGAATGAGAAGACCCGCGATCTCGGGGTCGTCGCAGGACGCGCGGTAGTTGCGGTCCCCGACGCGGAATCCGAAGCCGGCCTTGCGAAAGAGTTCCAGGGTGGCCTCCTGGAGGCTCCCTTTGGGCAGTCCAAGGTTGAGGAGTTTCTCGCTCATTCCCGTATCCTGATCGGTGGTGTGCCGCCGCAGCGGGCGGATCGGGAGGCAACGCACGGCGGCCCGGGCGGGCAACCCCAATGCGGTCAGGCGGAATCCGCGCCGGTGCTCTCGAAGCGGGCGACGATGCGGGACCCGCCCTGGGGGGGATGCTCCACGATAAAGACCGAATCGTCCAGGGCGACGCTCTCCAGATCGTCGGCGCAGGAAACGCGAACGGGACGGCGGTCGCGGAGGACCATCCCGAAGCGGCTCTCTTCGCGGCGAAACCAGGCCAGCCCCGCGCCGATCGGCATCAGGTGATCCGTCGCCGCAGACCATCCGACGTCGCCGGCGACGCCAAGGCCGGGAATCGGAGAGGCGTCGAGAGCCGTCACCGGAACTCCGATCTGGGCGGAAACGAACTCCTTCAGGCCGGCGATCCGCGACGGCCTGCCGGAAAGGCTGATCCGCAACTCGCCGGCGTGGCCCACCGCCTCCCGCCAGACGTTCTTCACGACGCGGTGGGCGAATCGCGAAATCTGGACGGCCAGGCGCGTGCAGTCCACCTGGGGGCTCGGATTGCCCGACTCGAAGAGTCCCGAAGGGGTGCCGTGGGCGGGCAGGAACAGGGTGCCGTAGTTCTGCTGAAGATGCTCGACTTCGGAGAGCCGCGGGGGAAGCGAGTTGAAGTAGTGCGTGTTGTCGCGCGCGAGCCCGACGGGAATCGCGTGGACGAAGCGGACCGCGCCGCCGGCCGCTCCGACGTAGACCGAGCGGAGTCTGCCGACGTCGATCAGGGTGCGTGCGCCGGAACCGTCCTGCCCGCACACCGGATTCATCGCTTCGGCGAGAGCGCGCTTTCCGGTCACGACGCCAAGAAACGGCAGGCCCAGCGAATGGAACTGGTCCGTACAGGCGAGCACGTCCGAGAGCCGTGCGCTCCAGACGTGCGTCTCTTCGCCGTCGGGTGCCGGAGCGGTCTCCACGCCGACGATGCGGGGGTAGCGGTTGGGGTTCGACGACTGGGCGGTGGAGAGAATGCCCCGCGTAACGCGGTCCATGTGATCGGCGGACGAACCACTCTCGGCGGCCGCCTTCGCGCAGTCGGCGGGGAACACGGCCATGATCGGATTGCGCAGGGCCGGATCGGAAAGCAGCTCGGCGAGGCCGCGCTGGAGCGAATTGCGGTCCACGTAGTGCAGCACGTCCATGTCCATGAAGATCGGATGCGTGATGCGGTCGACGCGTTCGACGAGGCGTTCGAGCTCGACGGTCCCGACCGCTTCGACCACCGGTTCCGAACTGGAATAGGAGAGAGCGGCGGCGGAGAGCGTGTTGCCGTCGATGCAGACGCCCGTCACGCGCGGCGTGTCGGCGACGCCTGTTCTGGAGGATGAGCTGGAGGTCATCGCCCGCGAATCGCGATCATGGTGTATATCTGCCCCCGGCACTCGCCGTCCCTGCGGTAGGAGGGAAACAGGGCTTCCTCCCGAAGCGTACAATGTCTCGACTTGAAAACTGACCCGGGTGGGACGCCCAGGCGCAAGGCCTGAAGCCGGTTCAGTTCCGGCAGATCGACGAACCGTCCGTCCGTAAAGCCCGTCAAATCAGCGAATCGGGCTCTGAACCGATCAGCCAGTTCGGAAGAGACTTCGTAGACTTCGCCGGAAATGGCTGGGCCGATCCAGAGTGCCAGGTCCTGCGGTTCGATCCCTGATTCTCGGGCGCTTTGGATCGCTGTTTCGAGAATGCGCTCGAATGTCCCGCGCCACCCGGCATGGACGGCGGCGACCCAGGGACGGTTCCGGGCAGCGATCACGACGGGAACGCAGTCGGCCGTTCGAACGACGAGAATCCGGTCGGGGCGGTCCGTCCACAGCCCGTCGCATTCGGGCAGCATCTGCCAGCGAGTTCCGGATTTCGAAGGTGCAGTCTCCGGCCCGGAGACGTTCGCGCCGTGAACCTGGTCGGCGAAGAGGACGGTGGCGGAGCGCGCGGCTCCCGCGAGACCGAGAAGCGCTTCGGCCCGCTCGTCCCGCGACGGCCCCGAT